>NZ_JBHSLW010000059.1:0-587 GCF_042657265.1 Allobosea eneae | reverse complement strand
GCGACCTGGCGGCGGTCGAGCGAGCCGAGTTCGGGCAGCTCGGCGATGAGGGTGCGGGCGATTGTCTTGCCGATGCCGGGCACGGAGGCGAGCAGGTCCTCCTTGTCGCGCCAGGCTGGCGAGCCGCGCACCGCGTCGTCGATATCGTGGTCGAGGCTGGCAAGCTCCTTCTCCAGCGCCTTGACCAGCCGCACGATGCTCCTGGCGATACGGGCCGGCGCGCGCTTCTGGCGCTGGCGTTCGGCCCCGATCATCGCCACGATCTGGCGTCGGCGCGCGACCAGATCGGCCAGCAACTGCGTCTCCTCGTCCGGCAAAGGCCGGATCGCAGGCTTCGTCGCCTCGACGAAATGGGCGATCACGCCCGCATCGATCGGGTCGGTCTTGGCGCGCTTGCCCAACGCATTGGCAAAGGCGCGCACCTGCGCCGGGTTGACCACGACGACAGGCAGTCCCGCCCCGGCCAGCCCCGCCGCGACGACCGTCTCGAACCCGCCCGTGGCCTCGACCGCGATGGCGGCCGGGCCCAGGGGGCCGAGCCGCTCGATCAGAGCCGCGATCCCGTCCCCGTCGCGCCTGACGAAGAA
>NZ_JBHSLW010000058.1:0-2815 GCF_042657265.1 Allobosea eneae | reverse complement strand
CGTAGCCCTCCGGCGTGAGCCGCCTTTTTCCGCAGATGTCGATGGCCGATGATGTGCCGATGATTGGCGCGTGAGGGTGGTCAGTGTCCATTAAGGCGATGATGGACATGAGCGAGGCGCGGCGTGTTCGGCGGAGTTGGAGCGACGCGCAGAAGCGGGAGATCGTCGCGGCTTCTTTGGAACCCGGAGCGTCGGTGTCGGTGATTGCGCGGCGCTATGACGTCAACACGAACCTTCTTTTCATCTGGCGCCGGCTGTATCGCGATGGATTGTTGGCCGAGCCCGGGGCGGGCGGGCCTTCGCTGCTGCCGATCACGATCACCGGTGAGCAGGCTGAGAAGCACGAGAAGCCCAGCTCGGTTGCGTCTGATGCCGGTCGGGTGGAAATCGAGTTGCCGCGCGGCTACCGTATCCGGGTCGATGCCGGCATTGATGGCAAGGCGCTGCGTCGCATCGTTGACGCCCTGGAGCGCCGATGATCCCGGTTCCGTCTGGCGTCCGGGTGTGGCTGTCCATGGGCCGGACGGACATGCGCCGCGGTATGACAGGGCTGGCCCTTCAGGTTCAGGAAGCACTGGGTCGCGACCCGCACGCTGGCGACTTGTACGTTTTCAGAGGCGCCCGTGGCGACCTGGTCAAGATCCTTTGGCATGACGGCCTGGGCATGTCGCTTTATGCGAAGCGGCTGGAAAAGGGCCGCTTCATCTGGCCGTCGCCGACGGAGGGCGTGGTCGCGATCTCGGCGGCGCAGCTAGCCTATATGCTCGACGGCATCGACTGGCGAAACCCTCGGCACACATGGCGACCAAGCAGCGCCGGGTAAGGTCGGGACGCTTCATTTTTTAGGAGTCAGCGGGCGCGATTCATGATTCACTCATGGTCATGGCCGCCGCTTTTGCCGACCTGCCCGACGATATCGACGCGCTGAAGGCGGCGTTGACGATCGAGCGCGCGAGGATGCGCGACGTGGCCGCCGAACTGGCGGTGGCGCGTGCGAAGGCGTCCGAAGACCTGGCCCTGATCGCCCATCAGAAGCTGCGGATCGCCAAGCTGGAGCGGCAGATCTACGGCCCTCGCTCCGAGCGCTCGGAGCGCCTCATCGACCAGCTGGCGCTGCAGTTCGAGGAACTGGAAGCGAGTGCCACGCAAGATGAGCTGGCTGCGGAGCTGG
Source organism: Allobosea eneae (assembly GCF_042657265.1). Taxonomy (NCBI): domain Bacteria; kingdom Pseudomonadati; phylum Pseudomonadota; class Alphaproteobacteria; order Hyphomicrobiales; family Alloboseaceae; genus Allobosea; species Allobosea eneae. The sequence continues at coordinate 1,644 of NZ_JBHSLW010000058.1, read as the reverse complement.
CCGTGGCCAAGGCGACGCTTGTGGCGGGGTTCACCCGCAAGCGCCCCGAGCGGAATACCTTCCCCGATCACCTGCCGCGCGAGCGCGTGGTCATCGATCCGCCGACGGCATGTGACTGCTGTGGCGGCAATCGGCTGCGCAAGCTGGGCGAGGATGTCACCCGGACCCTGGAAGCGATCCCGCGCCAATGGAAGGTGATCGAAACCGTGCGGGAGAAGTTCACCTGCCGGGATTGCGAGAAGGTCAGCCAGGCGCCGGCGCCCTTCCACGTGATCCCCCGTGGATGGGCCGGCGCCAACCTGCTGGCGATGATCCTGTTCGAGAAGTTCGGCCAGCATCAGCCCTTGAACCGACAGGCCGAGCGCTATGCCCTGGAAGGCGTTCCGGTCAGCCTCTCGACCATGGCCGACGCCGTGGGGTCGGGCTGCGCGGCCCTCGATCCGATTTTGAGACGGGTCGAAGCGCATGTCATGGCGGCCGAACGCCTGCATGGCGACGACACGACCGTGCCGGTTCTGGCCAAAGGCAAGACCGATACGGGACGATGTTGGGTCTACGTCCGCGATGACAGGCCGTTTGGTGGGACATCGCCGCCGGCGGCGGCGTTCTATTACTCCCGCGACCGCAGGGGCGAGCATCCACAGACCCATCTCGCCGGCTATGCCGGGCTGTTCCAAGCCGACGCCTTCGATGGCTATCGGCAGCTCTATCTGCCTGGGCGAAGTCCCGGGCGGATTTTGGAAGCAGGGTGCTGGGTTCACGCCAGGCGCCCGTTCTTCGCCATGGCCGATCTCGCGGAGAATGCCCGGCGGCAGGCATCGGGCAAGAAGACGATCGCGCTCTCTCCCATCGCGATCGAGGTCGTGCGCCGCATCGATGCCCTGTTCGAGATCGAGCGGCCGATCAACGGCAGGACTGCGCAGGAGCGCCAGACGGTACGCCAGGAGCTGAGCAAGCCGCTGGTCGATGCGCTTGCGGTCTACATGCGCGAGCAGCGAGCCAAGCTCTCCCGCGGCCATGATCTCGCCAGGGCCATCGACTATATCCTCAAGCGTTGGGCGGCCTTCACGTTGTTCTTGGACGACGGGCGGGTGTGCTTGTCGAACAATGCCGCCGAACGCGCGCTGCGCGGCATCGCTTTGGGACGAAAATCATGGCTGTTCTGCGGGTCGGACCGGGGCGGTCAACGCGCTGCCGCCATGTATAGCCTCATCGTCACCGCCAAGATGAACGATGTCGATCCCCAGGCCTGGCTCGCCGACGTGCTCGCCAGGATCGCGACGCACCCGGCTCATCGGATCGACGAGTTGTTGCCGTGGAACTGGATGCCCCAGCCATCCGCGTTGTCGGCCGCGGCAGCCTGACCTTGCAGGTCAACAAGGTCCACCATGTCCATATCATCACCCGCGTCGCCGAAATGCTCGGCGAGGACGAGGACTGGCTGTGGGACGTCGCCAATGAAATGGATCCGGAGGACGGCGTGATCTGGGTCTACGGACCAGGTGACGACAGCGTCATGGCGTTCACTGACTTCGGCATCGAAACGCTCAAGGGCCTCGTCGAAATCTACAAGGCCAATCCCGACCTGCTCTCGCGATCCGACGGTCCGACGTAGACGCACTGCGGCCTACGCCGCATGGTTAC
>NZ_JBHSLW010000057.1:0-1286 GCF_042657265.1 Allobosea eneae | reverse complement strand
CTTCAAACTAAGGAGACATGACAATCAAAATGACTTCCTATTCAATCCAAGTGTTAATTTAAAACTGCCGGAATATGCTGTGGCACTTTGTATTTGCCTTTATGTTGCAACAGCCATCGTCTGATTGATTCTGACTCACAGCCCTGCCGCTTTTGTCAGATTGACGCGGAACCGATCGCGCCGACGTTGGTAGCGGCGGGTCATCTCGGCCGAGGCGTGGCCGAGCTGGCGCTGGATGTGTGCTTCGTCGATCTCCGCGGAAGAGGCGAGACCGGCGCGCAGCGAATGGCCGGCGAAGGCGAGCGCCCGTTCGCCTTCAGTCAGATCGCCGCGGACGCCAGCGCACAGTGCGAGCTTCTGGACCAGGCGCGCCACATGGCGATCGGTCAGACGCTGCGCTTGCACGCCACCATTAGCGACGGTCATCGGCCGGAACACCGGACCATCCGCGATGCGGCCGAGCTTCAGCCATGTCTCGAGCGCCTGGACGGGGCAGGTGCGGTCCGACGAGCCACGGGCGATCTCGACGCTGCGCCAGCCGGTCTTGCCGTCGATGGTGAGGACGACGCCGCCTTCGAGGATTTCGATCCAGCCGCGGCTGTCATCGCTTTGCTTTGGACCGCAATCGAGCCCGGTGATCTCGGAACGGCGCAGGCCGCCGGCAAACCCGATCAGCAGGATGGCGCGATCGCGCCAGCCGCGCAGATTCTGCTCCAGCATCGAGACCATTGCCAAGATGTCCTCGGCGAACAGCGCCTCCTTCTGACGCGGCGGCCGGCCGTGGCTGCGGCGGACGCCGGCCATGACGTCGACGATATGGCGATCCTGCCGGGGGAGGGGGGTTCCAGCGCTGCGATAGGTCGTGGTGATTGCGGCCAGTCGTCGCTCGATTGTCGAAACAGCGGCTTTTGCAATGCCCTGGCCGTCAGCCGAGGCTGCGATGAATAATCCGACCACGCGCGGGTCAGGAACTCGCGAGTCAAACCCCTGGCGCCGGCACCAGCGTTCGAACTGCTTCCAGTCCGAGGCGTAGGCACGGGCGGTGTTGGCGCTGTCTTTCGCCTTGGCGTAGCCGCGCGCCGAACCGGCCAGTCTCTCGAGCTCCGGGTTCTGCAGCGCCGCGTCGTCGCTGTTGGCGAAACCCGACAGCTGTGGCGTCGCGCGGAGCGCCGGCATTCGCGCCACGCCGTCTTCCGGTTGACCGGAAGGCTCGTTTCGCGGTTCGAATTCGATGGAATCTGGCATCTTTTGGAGGGTATCGAACTGTGTCCGATAAGGCAAGCTTA
>NZ_JBHSLW010000056.1:0-52399 GCF_042657265.1 Allobosea eneae | reverse complement strand
CGCGTTGCCCTACGCTGCGAAAAGACCAAGCGAAATTTCGCAGCCATTGTCGCTCTCGCCGCAGCATTCGTCTTGGTAAAATCCGTCCACACCGCCTAGGCTGTGCGGTGCACGCTCCTGGACACCGCAATACCCTTGTCCATGCGCCATCAAGGCGCTCTGGAGAAAGACAATGAGACAGCCTGTTTCAAGCTCATTCGCAGTCGAGAAACGACGATTGGAGGCTGAAACCGCAGCGGCGAAGCTGAAAATGGTCACGACAAAAACGCCAGCCGCAGAGCAAGCCTACCACGACGCGCTTGCAAGAGAGACCAAGCTTCTCGAGCGCTGGCTCGGCTGAAACAAAAAAGGCCCGCCCCCCGCGTGAGCGAGACCGGGCCAGTTCAACAGGGAGGCAACAAAGCCGAGGAGGCAGGAGCCACTCGACGGCCGGTTATGCCGGCCAGACGATCGCCGAGGCTCAGCCCGGCAATGCGGTCAGTCGAGGTTAACGATCACGAGGATGGCGCCGCAGAACACGCCTGCGGCGACCATCAGCCCTATTCTAATCCATTCCCGCGTCGGCACCCGCCCCGAGACCGCCTCCGGCGCGACCAGATGGCAGAGCGCCCCCATGCAGGTCATGGCAATGTGGAAACCCCACCAGCCGCTGTCGAGCCAGGAGACGGGCTTGTCGAGCATGCGCCAGATGATCGAGCCCAGCCGGGCATAGGCGACGCCACACCAGGCGGTGAATATCCCGATCGAGAGGATATCCGCGCCGTCGATCAGCCTACCCTTGCGGATCGCTTGCCAGGCCACGGGCGCATAGGCAACGACGATACCGCTGGCGACCGAGAGGACGATCACGTTGCCGGTCTCGATCGCGATGCGCGAGCCGAGTACGATGATCGCGGCGGGATAACTGAGCATCACCGCCAGCAGCAGGAAGAGCAGCGTGCGCCGACGCAGTTCGTTGGTAGGCATATCCATGGGCGCCGGTCCTTCAGCGATGCGGGTGATGGTCGTCCCGCAACCGGGACAGAAGCTTTGCGAGGATCGGCCGGAGCGGCTCGACATCGGCGTTGCGCCGCGCGACCGCGCCCTTCATTTCCCGCGCGGCCGCGGCGTTCTCCGCGCTCGCGACATCGATCCGCCGGGCGCTCGCTTCCATAAGCCGGTCCATCGACGCGGCCCTTTGCTCTCGCTGACGGGCGACGCCGGAACGCCAGGGCAGAAGCCACATCACGCCCGCCTCCCGCGCTGCGATCGATCGAGCGTTTCGTCGAGGTGTTCCAGCCTCTGGTCGATCCCGCGCACCGCCTCAGCCAGGCTGCGCGCCGAATCCGCCGCCTTGTCCTGAACCGCGGTGTTGGCGCGCATCGCGTCGGTGGAGGCGACGAGCGCCGTGGCGACCTTCTCGGTCATGCTCTCGACGAAGCCGAGATGGCGCTCGTTCGCCGCCTTCAGCGCCTTCTCCAGTTCGCCCATGCGCCAGAGCAGATAGAGGATGATGGCGCCCGGCGGGCCCAGGCCGAGCAGAAAGTTGGTGAAGCCCGCCGCATCAGGCATCAGAGCCGTCAGCCGCGCGTCACGACGGTTGCGGGATCGTCGACCTTCGCCGCGATTTCCGGCGTGGTGACGATCTTCGCCACCTCGGGCAGCGCGGCGGCTGTCGCGACCAGGCCAGCCTTACGGCGAAGCCAGAGGCTGTAGGCAGTCGTCAGGATATTCATGGCGAGCCCGACGACGATCTCTGCCGAGCCGCCGTCGATCCAGCCGCGAGCGACCATGGCGGCGCCCGCTGATTGCAGAAGCGTGCGGACAAGCGACCAGACCTGTTCGATCGTGAACATGGTGATCTCCTAGATGATGAAGAGGGGTGATCAGATCAGGCGGCCGAGTTCGTCCTTGCGGACATCGAACGACGGGCAAGCTTTGGCAGCGTACTGGTTGTGACCAGAGACCTTGCGGATCGCGGGATAGCGCTCGATCAGCGCACGGCAGAGAGCCAGCAGCGCGGTCTTCTGCGCAGGCGTGCGGGTGTCTTTCGGGGTCTTGCCGTCCGCAGCGACACCGCCGACGTAAACGACGCCGAGCGTGCCGGTGTTGTGACCGGCGACATGCGAGCCAACTTGTGATTCCGGCCGGCCGGGCGCGATCGTGCCGTCCAGCAGCACCACCCAATGATAGCCGATGTCTTTCCAGCCCTGGCCGATGTGCCAGCCGCGGATGGTATCGACCGAGACGGGCCGGCCCTCGGGCGTCGCAGTGCAGTGGACGATGATTTCCTCGATCCGGCGCGACGTGGGCTTCGGGAAGGCGGGGAGATTGGCGTCTCCGGCCAGCGGCGCGGGTTTTTCGACAGTGGCCGCCTGAAGCGCAGCGATAGTCTTCGGCCCGGCAACGCCATCGGCAGCAAGGCCTCGCCCCCGCTGGAATGCCATGATGGCGGTCTTCGTCTTCGGGCCGCTTACGCCATCAGCAGCGAGCGAATAGCCGAGCGCGATCAGCGCCCGCTGGATAGCGGTCGTTTCCATGGTGTTGCTCCGGCTGAAGAGATTGTGGAAGCTGCCCAAGCTGTTGCTGCGAGCAACAAACCTAGGGGGAGCGAATGACCGAGCAGCCTCTGAAGCCGTCCGACCTCGAAAGCTTTCTTGCCGAGTATAACTCGACCAGAAACGCATTCTTTCACGCGCTATCGTCAACACTGGCGACAACGGCGCAAAGCCAAGCGGAGCCCGTTGACTTCATCAAGCAGTTCCGCGCCCACGCGGTAGACGCAGCCAATGCCGCCAGGCTTAATTCAGAACTTCAGTCCGGCGGCGATCTACGCGACGCCACAGTGCTCACACTGAATGCGATTGCGTCGGAGGCTGAGTCTCTACTGAAGCCGCGACGATGAACGTCTGGCCGCTCAGCACAACAAACGAGCGACCCGCCGCAATCTGCTGAACCGCATCCACGAAGCTCGGATCAGTTCGCGCGCGACGCGCGACCTCAATCAAGAACCTCGTCTCATCGTCAATCGGCGGCACATCAAGCCGCAGATCGCCATTCTCGTAGATGAATTGGACGCCTGTCATAGTGTTGCTCCGGACATGGAAAAACCCGCCAGAGGCGGCGGGCAAGCGGAGCGGCTCAGAGGGCCGCGGCAGCGACCCAGAAATCGCGCCGGGTGGGCTCGTCGAAGCCCAGCAGTGCGCCGAGCTGCGCCGCCAGCGGATGGGCGAATTCGTAGGTAGTGGCCGACGAGAGCAGCATGCGAGCACCAAAGCGCTCGCCTTCCGGCAACTGGCCGATCGCCGTCTCCATCGCCTCAGGCAGATCGCCGCGCGCAGCCCAGGCGAGCGCTTCCGCCTCGGTGATCACGTCGAGCACTGCAAGCTGCTGCGCGAACTGGCGATCGGAGATGGCGGCTGGATCAAACTGAAGCGGTTCGACAGGCGCGCCGGGATCGATGTCGATAAGGTCACCAACCTCATTCAGCACAAACATCAGCGCGCCTCCACGATCAGGCTTGATCCGGCCGCGAAAGCGGCTGCGACAGTCGTCGCCAGCAGGAGGTTCGTCGCCGCCGGTCCGCTTGCGCGCTCGGAATTGAGCATCGCGATGGCAGCTGCAGTTCCGGTGTGCTGGTATGAAATAGCCCCCATTCGCGGGAATGAAACGCCGTTCGCCCCGCGCTCGAACAACCCCTCGATGATGGCGTTGCGAGCCGCTGCTGCGGCGATCGTCGTGCTCAACAGGCCGAATGAGCCCGCCACGAAGTCTTCACCCGAAACAGCGGCTCCAACCTGCGCTTGATAAGAGGAGTTGTAATCGCTGCCACCGGAATCATAGGTCCCGCCGCCATCTCGGCTTGAGCGCCAAATCGCCTGAAAAGAGTCCATCGCCGGATTTGGAGCGACGAAGAGCCTGAAACGGTAGAGGCTGTAGCTCCCAAGAGGCACGATGAAGCCGTAGACGGCCGCACCTATCACCGTCTGGTCGAAGATCGTTGTCCAGCCCTGCCCGACAATGGCCCGGACCTGCGCTGGCGTGAGGTCGACAGGATCACCGACGCCCGCGCCTAGCGCACGGCCCTTCATGGTGGCGGCTGCCATGTTGGCGAGCTTTCCGTTCGTCACCACGTCGTCGTCAATCGTCAGCATCGAGCCGCCCGCCGAGACGGTGATGTCCCCCCGGTCTCCATCGGCCAAATGGAAAGTTGCCGACCATTTCGAGACGCCGTCGGACACCATGTCGAGGCGACCGCGCGGAACCGCGAAGGAGAGCGCCGTCGCGCCGTTGATCGTGTCAGCCCCGGAGCGGGCGATGTTGAGTACATTCGCGCCGCTGATCGCCGGGAAGTTATCGATGAAGGAGATCGTCCGGCCCGGCGCGACCGAACTCGCCAGCGGCAACGTGCCCGTGCGAGCCGCGGTGAAGGCAGCATTCGGCACAACCAGGCGGTCGGTCGACTGAAACGAGAAGTTGGCATTGCCGACCGCGCGCAGCACCTCGGACGTCACTTCGTCGAGCCGGGCCATTTTGATGCCGCCAGCGGTCGCCCCATCGTGGCCGACGACGCGTTTCGTATCTTCTTCCCAGGTATACTCGCCTGGGGCACCAATAAACGTAGCGTGCGCCGCAGCCGTGCCGCGGCGGTGCTGAACTTGAACGGCCATGGTGATTACTCCTCGGTGTAAGGCGCGTTGACCGCGAGCGCGACCAGGCGGGCGTGCTCAAGGTTGAGGCCGGCGACGCGGATCTGGTCGCGGCCGGAATGGATGACCAGGAGTGCTATCGAGGGGTCGGCCTCGGCCAGCATAACTTCCGCCGCCAGAGGGTCTTTGCAGGCATCTACATCGACGACGACGCCTGTCATCTCGCCGATCATGGTATTGTCCCGTAATCGGCAAAATCTGTCGGAATGTCGGTGATCATCCCGTAATCAATCAGATTGGTTCCAGCGAAGACAATCGCAGCGGCAGCGGCGGCCGAATTGGCTGAATTAACCGCATAGTGCTTGGCCGAACGTCCGTCGACCGTGCCGGTGATTGCGATGCCATATGGCTTTTCAGCCCATTCTTGCGCTAGAGAGGCCTTGTCGACCGCAGTGTCCTTCGCAGCGACCACGATGGCCTTGTCAGCGGCAACAGTGGCCTTATCAGCCGCAGCGGCACCCGCGCTCTCGCCAGCTTTCGTCGCGTGATGCTTGGCCGAGCGCGTGCCGGCCGTGGTGACGTCGGTGTCGACGGCCTTTTCCGCCCAGTCTGCAGCAAGCTGCCGCTGCGCGCTTGTTTGCGAGACGGCATCCGCCTTGATCGCATTGGTTTCGGATACCGCCGCTGCCTTGATGGCGTTGATGTCAGTGATGCCGGTCGATACGGCGCCCGCTGCAGAAACTGCCGAAGCGGCGGCTGCCGTAGCGTGGCCGCTCGCAGTCGATGCCCAATGAAAGGCCGAACGCGTGCCCGCCGTCGTGACGTCCTGGCCGACGGGGCGCGAGGCCCAGGCCTGCGCGAGATCACGGGCGGTAATGCTGTCGCCGCGCGCCGCCAGCGCCTCATCACGAGCCTGGACCGCCGTGGCGCTGGCGCTGGCGTCGCCTTCCAAGAATTTCGCGAACTTGTAGGCAAGCGCCCTATCGTTGAGGTGCCAGGGCTGGCGGGCACCAGTATAGGCCGAGTTCGTCGCGCTTGGGCCGGACCACGGCTCGGTCAGCAGAACCTCCGTGTCCGAGACGATGTCCTTGATGTAGTGCCGGGTCGAACCGATCGCGAGCGTGTCGCCCTCGAGCGCCGCCGAGGTGAAGATAGTCGCCGTCCCATTCAGCGCGTTGACCGAACCGGTGACGGTCGCGCTGCCGTTGACGACAGTGATCAGTCCCCCCTGAAAGAACAAATTTTCAGGGTAGATGACATTTCCGAAGCTCATTGCGGCCTCATTTGTTGTAGCAAACGGCGGAGACCGAGACGCCCACGAGGTCGAACGGGCCGCCGACAAAGGTTGCCTGGTCAAGGATGACCTCGATCGTCTCCACGCCGTTGTAGCCAACGTCGTAAGAGGCCATCACAACCGTGTTGTTGTAGGAGCTCTGCGAACCGCCCGCGTTGATCGGGTAGTTGACGTAGGAGACCGGCGCGACCTCGATGTCGGAGCCGTTCCGCCTGATCCGGATATTGGAGCCGCTGCCGTTCACCGCGAACTGGCCGCCCCGGTAGACACCGATGACGGTCACGCGCCCGCCGACCTGGACCGGCAAGGTCGTCGTCACATTGCGCCCGCCCGAGCTTGCGCTGGCGTGGCGCGTGATCGTGCCGCTGCGGATCGCAGCGTTGTCGATATAGGTCGTTCCGTCGATCACCGAAAACGGGATCGATCTGGTCAGCGGGTTGCCGACGACAAACCGGTTCGTATCGACAAAAAACTGACCGTAGAACGTGCTGCCCTGCTGGATCAGTTCCAGATAGAGCCCGGCTTCAAAGGGCTGACCACCAGCCTGCGCCCGCAGGATCACCGCAAAACGCGCAAACACTCCAGCCGGGGCCGCGACAGCCGCAAACTGGATCAGCCCCTCGGCCATGAGGTTGCCGAGGCGCGCGTTGACCTGATTGACCTGTTGAGCGATGGCCTGATCGGCGCTAACCAGCGCCTGCAAGGACTGGTTCGTCGATGCGGCGCTGTTGTTGAAGCTCACCGTCAAATCGGTGATCGACTGCGCCAGAGCCCCGTACTGGTTCGCCCGAAGCGCGATTTCCTGCGATAGCCCGGTCTCGGCAGAGCCGAGCCGAGCGTTGAATTGCGTGAGCGACCCCGCGAAGGCCTGGTCCTGCGTCACCAGCGCGGCGATCTGCTGGTTGTAGCCAGCGAACCCGGATTGAAGCTGTGCGGACAAGCCCGTGTAGCTGGCGGCGAGAGACGTCGTCTGCGTCTGCAGCACGCCGATCTGTTGAAAGGCGTCAGCGAAGCCGGAATCGAGCTGCGCCCGGATTTCAGTCGTCACGCTGACCAGCTGCTGCGTCAGGTCCTGTTTGACCTGCTCGGTCTTACGGATGCCGGTTTCGGCGAGGCGCCGACCCTCAAAAGCATCGACCATCCCCTCGAGCACGCTGCCAAAAATCGGATCGATGTCGGGCAGCAGTTGCGTGCGATAGCGGATGCCCTGTTTGAGATCATCGTAGTCGACGCGAAAGCGCGCCGCCGGCAGCGCTGCGATCGAGACCCACGGCGTCCAGGTCACCGGCCGCGCCGGTACCGTCGCGATCGACGCCCGGAACTCGTATTCCCGCCCAGTCGGCGGCTGGTCGAGGATGAATTCGCCATCGGCCGGGCTGTCATCGCGGACCCGCGTGGCCGGGATCGTGCCGATGATCCGGTATTCGATGATGACCGCGACGATGCGGAAATCGTCAATCGGGTCCCAACGCAGGCGCAGGATCGGCCGGGTCGACCCGTCTGCCGCCGTGATTACGTCCGGCTGAACCGTGAAGTTCGTAACGGTCGAGGGCAGCGGGGGGCCGGGTGGAAGCGACGGGATCGGAACATAGGGCTGCTCGTCGGCAGCGTTCCAGCTAAAGACTTCGTTACCGATCTCCTGCAGCTGCAGCGTCACGGTGTCGTCGGGATTGAGGTCGCGCGAGGCGATGCGGTAGAGCCGGTTCTGGGCGAAGGTGGCGCTGTCCCAGCGGATCCAGTCGCCGGGCTCCAGCCAGAACAGATGCATGCCGAAGGTCGCCGAGCCCGAGGCCTGCCGGCGCGTCTCGCGCATGCGGATGCGGGCGGCGCGCTGCGCCTGCGTCACCGAGGTGATCGAGCCGAAATCCAGCGCCACCGCCAACCGCTCGCCGTCTTCGGTCGAGAATACCGAAGAAGTAATCGGCGGATAGGAATTGGCCTGCCATTGCGCGGCCGGATCGACGAACTGGCCATGCACCTCGTTGGTGCGCTCGGTGCGCGATTTGGAGCCCTGCCATTTGACCCCGCGGGTCCAATCGATATCGGCGTCGGTGACGGTCGTGACCGGCAGGAAGGCGGCGCCCGGCACCAGCCCGAAGGAGCCGTTGCGCTCGATCAGATAGCCCGCCATGGCCTGCACGATCGGCGCAAGCGTGGCGCGGTGATCGGCGTCCTGAGCAATGGCCACCGTAGAGCAGCGATAGCGCGGCTCGGAGCCGCCGGCATCGAGCGGCACCGCCTCGTCGCAGATGTTGGCGGCCTGGACGAAGGTCTCCGTCAGTAGATCATAGTCCGGCAGGTCGAGCCCCATCAGGCTCTGCCCCTCCGCCTGGATGCCGCGAAAATAGTTCCAGGCATGCACCGCTGGGTTCTCGGAAAACTCCCAGGTCGCCGGATTCAGAAACGAATGCGAGCCGGTGCCGCCATAGGCCGGATCCTTGCGCGGGTCGTGGCAGCGATAGCCGCGCAGCTCGAAGAGCAGATCCGGAATCGCGTCGAAGGTGTCGTCATTGTTGATGAGCTCGACCACGACATAGGTCAGGCCGGCATAACGGTCGGTCGCCTCGAACCGGTCTGGCGCGAAGGCGCGCGGCCGGCCGGGCGTGGGCTGGCCCGGCCGCCCGTCATAGAACCAGAGGGTGAAGCGCTTGTCGCCGAAGCCGGTATCGCCGAAGCGCTCCACCCAATATTTCGCGACAGCGCCATTGTCAGCATCTAGCGGCGCCAGGGCTTCACGCTGATTGCCGACCCAGACAGCATCAAGCCCGTCGCACCAACCATCGGACAACAGAAACACCTGGCATAGCCGCTCTTCGGACGGTCCCTCGGTAGCAACGAAGGCGAGATGGCCCTTGAGGCCCGCCCGGCCGAACACGGCCTGGCGGGGGATGTCACCGCCGACCTGCAGCGTCGCGGCGATCTCACCGGGCTTGGCCGCCGCCGATTTCTGGCCGCCAATGGCCGAGGCCAGCGCCGACAGGCCCATCGACAGGCCGAAAGAGAGCAGTGCCTTGCCGACGACGCCGAGCCCGGCCGCCCAGGCGGTGACGCCGGTAATGGCCGCGCCAACGGCGCCGATGATCGCGGAGACGAACGGCATGAGCTAGTCGACCGCGTAAACCGCGAGCGCCGAAGACGGCGGAAGCTGCAGCAGCTGATGGCCGCGGCGGCACAGCACGACCGCGCCATAGACTAGCCCGAGCGTGTCGCCGGTCGCGGTCGGTGCCGCCAGGATGGCGATGTCGCCGCGCTGCCAGTGTCCGGCCGGCCGCTCCGGATAGACGGCGGCAATCGCCTCGCGCAGACTGGAAAAGCCTCGCTTGCGCAAAGTCCGCATGGCGCCGGCATCGCTCTTGTAGCCAACCGCGTAGGGCCGCGACCCGGTCAGGGCCTCGGCTGCATCCATGGCGAGCATGAAGCAGTCGGTCACGCCCGGGGCATAAGCCGCCGCGCCGTGCCGCTCGATCACTGCGAGCAGCCGGTCATCCCATCCGTCGATGCGCATGATTTCAGAAGATCCCGAACTTCTTCTTCGGCTTTTTCTCAGGTTTGGGGATTTTCCCCCATTTGACCTCTTGCGAGACGGTCGACTGCACATGACGCAGCGAGCCGTCGGAAGGGTCGATCAGGCGTTGATCGGCATCGGTACGCATCCGATAGCCAGAGCGGCCGAGATCGATGGCGCCGCTTTCCACCGCGGCCTGCATGTAGACGTCGCCGCCCTCGGTGACGTTGTGCTCGATCGTGTCGAGCCGGCCGCGAAACACCGGCTCGACCGAGAGGAGCGCATAGGTTGTCGGGTGCAGATAGCCGCGCCAGACCAATACCGGCGCATTGCGGTACTGAATCGTCTCGATCGAGGCGAAGACCGAGGCATCGAGCCCGGCGCGGGCATCGCCGTTCAGCCGGATCGCCAGCCCGACCGCCGTGCCGTCCGACACCCCGCCGATCGCCGAGAGCTGAAACAGGTTGCCGGCGCCCCGGAAAGTGATGCCCGACCAGGTGAACTCACCCTGGCCGGAAAAGAAGGCCTTTTGCCCGGTCGGCGCCGGGAAATCGAACAGCATCATTTCGATGCGCGCGATCTGACCTGCTCGCAATTGCGCGAGCGTTCCGGCGTCTACGACTTTAGCCATCGGGTCAGGATACTTTCTGGACGGCCTGGAAGCTGACCGGCTCCATGCTGAAGCCGTCGCCCGGCGCATAAGCGGCGGTCGGATCGAGGATCATCTCGCAGGCCGGTTGATGCAGGCGCAGCACCGCGTCGGTCGTGAAGAAAGACGGGATGCGCGGCAGCACGGCGATACTGATCGAGCCGGCCGCCGGCGCGGCATCCGCCATGACCCGGAACAGGCCATAGCGCCCGGACTGCTCCAGGCCGATTAGATCGCCGGCGCGCAGGCGCAGCGCGGCGTTCGGGGCGACGGCCGCGACACTGGTCTCGGTCCGCGCCGACAGCAGCAGCGTATCGGACCAGACGCCGGCAATCGCGCCGCCGGGATGGGCCGCGGGCCAGCACTGCGCCGGCGAATAGCACAGGAAGCTGCCGGAGCCCTGCAAGGCTTCGACGAAGGCGACGGCGCGGCGGCGGCCATATTCACGCTCGGGCCGGATTTCGATCGACGCCTTCCAGATCGCGACGCCGGTTTCCATCACCTGCAGGCCCGCCGGCAGCTTCGCCGTGGCCACCGAGCGCACCAGCGAGAAGGTGACGCGGCGGAGGCGAAGGCCGGACGTGCGCAAGTCGAGAGGGTAAGTCAGCGGCATGCCGGCACCACGATGAATAGGCGGGTGAGCGGCACCGTCCGCACCGCGACCAGGCCTGACGCCTTCATGACCGCCACAGATGCAGCGTCGAGCATGCGTCCGGAAGGCAAGCGAAATCCGTCTGGAAAGCCGAAGCCAACGGCCTGACCCTCGCGGCGAAGAACCCGAAGTTCTGTATCGAACATCAGCCAAACGCCCCGCGCCGCCGCGCCTCGGCCTGCGTCTGCATGACCTTGCCCGGAAGTCCGGCGTCATAGGCGCGCAGGGCCGCGGTGATTTGCTCGGCGACGCCCTGTTGGGCGCCGCGCGCGTCGATGTGGAAGGTGCGGCGGTCGACGAAGCCGCCCCTCGCGGCCGGAATGATCTTGCCCGGCGTCGTCGGCACGAAGGTTTCCGGGCCGCGCTCGCCGACGCGATAGGGCTGGCCGGCATTGACCGGCCCTCCCGTCGCCCGGCCGAACAGCGCACCGATCAGGCCACCCGTCGCACCATTGACCCCGGCCGTGCCGAACAGGCCTGCGAGCGGGCCGGTGCCCATCAACGCCGCCTGCAGGGCGGCCTTGGCCAGCGACGCCGCGAGACGCTTGACCACATCTTCGGCCTTGGCGCCGTTGACGATCAGGTCTTCGAGGGCATCGACAGCCGCATCGCCGAAGAATCGCTGCGCATCGGCAAGGCCCTTCTGCGCCGTCTTCAAGTTCTCCAGCACCGTCCGCTTCTGCTCGGAGAGCTCGATCTCCTTGGTCAGCGAGGCAATAACCTTCTGGCGTTCGCCCTCGTCGAGCTTGGCGAGATCGACCTGCGCCTTGGCCAGCTCGACCGCAGCGCGCTTCTCGGCATTGGATTTGCCGAAGGTGGCGATCTCGGCATCGAGCACCGAATTCTGCCGCATGAGCGTCTCGACATAGCGATCGAGACGATCCTGCGCTTGCTCGGCTTCGGACTTGCCGGACGATCCGCCGCCACCGCCTGATTTGGCCGGCGGAACCTTCGTCGCATCCGACCCCATATAGCCGCGCGTTGGACGCGCAGGCGGCACAGGCGCGGCAACCGAGCGGTCCTTCTCGCTTGTGATGAACTGAGCTCGCGCCTCCCGCGCCGCGGCGCCCCTGGCCGCTTCAGCCGTATCCCGTCCGCCAGCATTTCCGAGCGCCATGTCGCGCGCCTGATCGCGCCTCGCGGCACGCTCCGGAACCTGAGAGGCTTTGCGATTGGCTTCGTCGACCTTCGCAAGATAGGCGCCAGCCTGCGAAAGCAGACCGGACAAACCCTGTGCGGCGCCGATGATCGCCGCCTTGCTGCTGGACGCGAACGACGCCCACGCGCTGTTCCAGGCGTCATCGAATTGCTTGGCCTTCGCGATCACGTCACTATCGAGGATAGCGCCAGCTTCACCAGCCTTTCGGGCAAGCTCTCCCAAGGCGGCCGCGCCACGCTCCAGGAGCGGAATAAACTCGGGTGGCAATCCGAATTTCTCGGCAATCGCGACCTTGTCCTGCTCAGTCGCGGCCCGGCTGATCAGGTCGGCAGCGACCTCCAAAGCCGCGTTGGTCGAGATGACCTCGCCAGTCCGGGTTTTCAGTTTGGCGTTGTTAGCGTCAAACAGCTTCGAAAGCTCGGTTTCTTCGGTGCGCGCTTCATTGAGCTTTTTCGCCAGACCGGTAATCCCGGTGTCGAATTCCTTGCCGCTCACGCCTTGCGCCTGAGCCGCGAGGCGAAGCTCCTGGAACTTAGCAAGGTCGAGCCCGACACGACGGGCCGTATCGCCGAACGATGCGATCTCCCGATTGGCCTCGACGAAGCCACGCGTGATTCGATCGAAGGAGATCGCGGCTATCGCGCCCTTGAGAACCCCGAGGCCAAAATCGCCGGACAGCGTGGGGTTCGCCTTGCGAAATTTCGCCTCGATCTCGTCAGCAGCCTGCTCGGCAATCCTCGCGGACGCCTTGAGCTGGCGCTCCAATTGCTGGATGTTGGCGCCAACGCTAACAACCAAGTCGCTGGTGGCCATTGGGAGGTCCTAGTTGAGCGCATTCATGAAATTGATGGGCGTGGCGATGCTGATCGCCGGCGTCATCGTTCTGGCCGTAGCTCGTTCGGCCTTCCACGAGATCACAGCCGCAACCGCCTTCGGGCTGGGCGCCGTCATCCTCGGGATAAGCGCCGTGATCGACCGGCTGACGGACATTCGAGACGGTCTGCGTCAGCCGGCGACCATGACATTTACGCCGGAGCCGGCAGCGACAGAGACACGACCGCCACCGAAGCCGGACCCGGAAATCACCTGGCGCGGCCGTGGGACACGCTAGCTAGGGCAGGAATTCTGGCGCGGCATCGAACATGGCCTGCACGTCGCCGAAGTCCGGGGGATCGTTCGACCGCTTGGCGGCTTCTGGGCTGTTCGCCTTCGCCCATCCATCGACACAAGCCATGAACTGCCAGAGTGACATCTCGCCGACCTGCGCCGGCGTGAAACCCATCACGACGCCGAGGCCGTAGAACTCTCGGAAGTCGAGCTTTCCGTTTGGGCGGGCGGGTCGCTCTCCTCCCCGTCCGCCGGCGATTTTCCCACCGGCTCTCCCGGCTTGCCAATCAGCACCGCTTGCATGACGGCGAGCGCCGGCATGACGTTCTCCAGCCAGGGGCGCTCCAGCACGTAGAGCCTGGTCTTGTTCAGCGCGTCGACCGGCTTCATCCCGCCCCCAATCAGGCCGAGGCGAAGCGTGTGATAGACCTCCTTCGAGGTCCAGAGACCGTGTTCCAGCCGCTGCGCGATGACGACCGGACCGGCATCGCAGATCGTCTGCAGCTCTTCCAACTGCGCGAGAGGAAGGACGAAGGTGTAGGTTCCGTCGGCCCAATCCAGATCGATGCTGCAGCGGCTCACGTGAGAGCCGCCACCATGGCGCGGGTCAGCGCGCCGTCGCCGGTCGCCTGCACCGAAATCTGCCACTTGTTGCCGCGCTCGCCGGAGATTGTCGCCGAGATATGTGCGGCGCCGGAGAACTGGAGATCGGGCGTGCCGGAACCGGAGCCGAACCCGACGAGGCGGATGCGGATGTTCGTGGCTTCGGCGCGGTTCACAGCAGCCCAGAGCAGCGGCTCGGCTGCCTTGGCCATGATGCCCTCGAACTCGGCCGTCCAGGCGAGCGAAAGCACGTCTGTCGCGCGCCAGGCGGGCGCGTCCGGGTCGTCACAATCCGGAATTGTGACGTCGTTGGTGTCCTTCTCGATCGCGAGATTGATCGAGTTGAACCCACAGATTTTGGCGAAGACCTCCGGGTCCGCGGCATCGCCGAAATAGACAAGGCCCTTCCCGAAGGAAAGGACAGTGGGCTGAGCCATGACGGCCTCCGTTGATGTGTGGTGATCAGACCGCCGCAGTGAGCGCGCGGAAGGTCAGGACGGCATGGCTGGTGAGGCCATCCGGGTCTTTCAGGTATCGCGTGTCCTGATGCGCGATTTCGAGGAACTGCCAGTCTGCGCCGAGATCGAGCGCCGCTTCGTGCAGCGAGCCGCGCACGGCGCCGGCGATCGTCTTGGCTTCGACCTGGCCGGGCCGGTCATCGCCCGGCCGCGACCAGACATGCAGCGTGACGAAGACCTCCTGGCCGTCATGGCACTGCGCGCCATCGTCGAGCGTCTGGAACTCGCCGATCTCGATATAGGGGAACGACACGTCGGACGGGACATGGTCGAGCACGCGCCCGCCGACGGCCGCGATGTCGGCGCGCAGCCTGACATTGATCGCGCCATGCAGCGCCAGCGACGGGTCAGCCATTGGATTTCCGGACTGCCTTCCTGATCTCGTGCTCGATACCGGCCTTGATCTGCTTCTTGTTCCGCCGCCAGGTCGGATAAAACCAGGGCTGGGCCGGCTGGCGACTGGTGCCGAATTCCGAGGCGTTGGCGTAGTCGTAGCTGGGCGCATTGCCCTTGCCGGCCTCGCGCACCGGCTTGGTCGTCTTCGGCCCGCCCGCCTTCACATAGAAGCGGTCGCCGCGCTTGCCGCGCTCGACCCTGATCGACGCCTTGACGTCGCCCTCATCGACCGGCACGACCTGTTTCATCGCCTCGGACAGGCCGAGCGCGCCGAGCAGCGCCTCGGTCGCCGCCGCCGCCCGAACCTCCATCGGGATCCTGTCCAGCCGACGCTGCAATCGCGACATCTTGGCCATCGGCGAGAACTCCAGCAGCGCGTGCAAGCGCGACATGGGCGGTCGGGATCAAGCCGGAGAAGCCGGACTTGTAGGCGACGAACACGCCCGGCTTGCACGGACAGTCGAAGTCGAGGAGGAAGGAGACGCGGGGCATCAGAGCGACCAGACGCGACGACCGGCTCTTACGCGAACGCGCGGCTTCCAGCCGGCACGGATCAGAACCATCGCCATGCGGGTCAACGCATACGTCACATCAATGGTCTGAGAGCTCCCGGCGATCTCAGAACCGAGAAGGGCAGCCGGAACACTATGCTTCACCAGGCGGCCGGCTGCTGCCCGGGCGAGCATCGCGGAATCCTGGCTCATGTCGCCGACCCTTCCTCAAGCAGAAACTCGATCTCGCGCGCATCGGGCGTCGGCACGATCGACCGGATCTGGCAGGCCTTGCCGGCATAAGGGCCGGTCAGGAACACGACCCTGTCCGCCGCGGTGACGCCCTTCGTCGCGCCGAAGGCAAGCACGGTGAGCGCACCCTGCAGGGTGGCTTCGAGCCGGCCAGCGGCGAGCTGCTCTCGCCCGAACTTCGGTCGGAAGCCGGCCCAGCAATCGAACAGCGCGGCATAGGCCTCGCGGACATTGCCATAGCCGTCATCCGCCGCGGCGGCGCGCCGCTCGAAGCGGATGCGGTGATTGCGCTGGCCGGCGGAGAGCATCAGAGCTGCACCCTGCGATAGGGCGCGAGCAGCCGGTCGACCGTCGCCGACATCGGCACGGCGCCGGACGCGCCGAGCGCCACGGTTTCGGGAAAGCGGTACATGTCGCCGACCATCAGCAGCATGGCCTGGCGGATCGCGGCCGGCACGGTCTCGGCCGTCTCGCCATAGCCGGCGGCATAGGTGACGGCGACCGCATCGGGCGCGTGCTCCAGGGCGGGCAGGCTCGCCGCGAGCGAGATCAGCACCTCCGGCCGCGACGCCCCGGCGAGCAGGCGATAGTTGGCCGGATCGACGACGCTCTCGCTGCCGTCGGCGGCGCGCACGCGGATCTCGACGATGGCGGTGACAGGCGCCAGCCGCAGTGGCAGGCAGCGCGAGGCCGGCCAGAAGGAGAAGAACTGCCGCCAGCGCTGCGCCATAAGGGCGCGGCCGAGAATGCCGCCATAGCCGTCGAGATGGCCGGCGGCCGCGTCGATGGCGCGCTCGATCAGCCCGTCGTCAAGGCCATGGTCGACGCGCAGATGCGCCTTGGCCTCGACGAGCGAGATCGGCTTGGCGGTAGGAGCCGTGACCAGCTCCGGCGGCAGGCAATGCATGGCTCAGGCCTGCGGCAGAGCCACGCCAGCGGCAGAGAGGGCGGCCTCGATCTCCTCAGCGGTCGTCGCCGCGGAGATATCGACATTGCCCGCCTCGGCCGCCTTCTTGAGGGCGGCAAGCCGCTGTTCGGCCTTGGCCGCGGAATCATCGACCTTGGACTCGGCCTCCTTGGCGGCGATCGCGGCACCCAGGCCGATCAGGCGCTCGGCTTCATCCTTCGGCAAGTCGATCACGTCGCCCGGTTCCCCGTGCTTCTTCGGGTTGCCGGAATAGGTGCACTTCAACTGGATCTTCATGGCATTTCCCTTCTTCGTCGACTCAGAGAGCGGGCAGCCCGAGAGCTGCCCGCCTTGCTCAGTCGACGCGGTTCAGGAGGCGGCGTTGATGAAGACCTTCACGGCGCCGCCGACATCGAGCAGATTTCCGCCCGAGCGCATCCAGGCGAGGAAGCCGACCTGGCCCTTCTTGGTGTAGGCGGAGTCCGTGAAGCGGAACATCTCGACCGCCATGACGTCGCGGATCGCGTAATGCTTGAAGTCGCCGAAGGCGATCGAGCGAGCGCTCGCCGCCATCGCCGCCATGTTCTGATTGACCGTGATCGGGTTGCCGAGAAGGCGATCCGGCGCGCCACCGGGCGACGTCTCCTCGTAGCCCGGAACGAAGATCGGACGGCCATTGGTGTCCTTGATCTTGCGGACGACCTTGACCGAGGAGTCGTTCATCATGAAGCGGCAGTTGCCGCCCTCACGATAGGCCGGATCGACCGAATGCTGGAGATCGACCAGGCTGTCATAGGTGATCGCAGTGACCTGGGAGGAGCCGTTCGCAGCCGTCACGCCGATACCGGCAGCCGTGATCACGCCATTGGGCTGGCCGGTGCCGGTGCCGACGGTGAAGTGCTTGTTGGTGATGCGACCGAGGCGCGTGGTGATACGGCCGCGGACGAAGGCCTCGATGTCGACGCTCGAATCCTGCAGCAGCTCGAACGGCACCGGCACGACCTTGGACGAATACTTGTAGACCGGCAGGCCGGCCGTGCCGAAGCTGACATCAGCGTCGCTCGCCGAGGCGTTCTCGGGGACGATTTCGCCCTCTTCCGCGGTGCCGTCCGACGTCGGGAACGACATCGGATTGCCCGAGGAGGTAGAGATCACGCCCGCCACCCCGCGCATACCGCCGAAGGCCTTCAGCGCATCGAGCACGGTGGTCGCGACATCGGTCGCAACGGTGTAGCCGCCCTCGGACGGGGTGGTGGTGGACATGGTGTTGCGCACCACCTCCCAGTCCTCCGCCGTCAGCGCCTTGTCGCCGCCCCGCAGCCACTTGGCATAGATGCGTGCGCCGTCGGACTTCTGGTTCCTGGCCACACGGTCCGCCGCGTCGATAACGCTGTGCTTGAGCGCCTCGTCAGCGACCTTGGCGTTGACGTCCTGAATCCGCTTGATCTTGGCGTCGAGCTCGTCGAGCTCGGCCATGCCCTGGTCATAGACCGGCTGGTCGACATCCGGATTCCAGTCGGCCTTGTTGACCAGCTCGTTCAGCGCCCTGGCCTTGGCCGCGCGCTGCTCCCGCAGAGCCTGAATGCTCATGCCTCTCTCCTCATGAAAAAGCCGCCCGGAGGCGGCGGTGGTCTGCTTCGCGCGGCTGCGCTCGGTCAGGCAGTCAGGCGCATGCGGACAGCGTGGACACGCTGACGCCGCGCCGATTCCTCCGCAGCCGCCATGGTGGCGGGCTGCGCATCGTCGTCGTTCTCGTCGGACTCATCCGGCGCCGGAGCCGGGGCTGACTGATAGGCGCTGAGATCCCAGCGGGCCGCGCTCTTCGGCGCCTGGCTGGCGATCTCGTCGGCGAGACCTTCGTCGACCGCCTCCTGCGCGGTGAACCAGGTCTCCGCCGCCATCAGTGCGGCATAGTGATCGCGACTCTCGCCAGCGCGGGCCGCATAAGTGTCGGCAATGGTGCCGTCGATCTTCTCCAGCAGCGTCGCAGTCGCGAGCATGTCGTCGGCATTGCCGATCGCCAAGGTCCAAGCTTTGTGGATCATCAGGAAGCTGCCATCGGCCATCACGACCTTGCCCGCCGCGGCGGCGATGATCGAGGCGGCCGAGGCGGCATAGCCATCGACATAGGCGGTGATCTGCCCGCCATGAGCGGCCATAGCCGCCATGATGGCCCGGGCAGCAAAGACATCACCGCCCGGCGAATTGAGGCGCAGCGCGATCTCGCCGGACATGCCGGCGATCGCCTTGACGATCCGCTCGGCGCTGACGCCACCGAACCATTCGGCATCGGCATCGCTGGCGACGATGACGTCGTAGATGTAGAGCGTGTTGCCCTCGGCACGGAACTCGCCGCGGCGGGCGTTATTGCGCAGCAGGTTGAGCAACCGGTTCATTCGTCGTCCCCGCGTTGAGCGTGCCATCGGGCTTGCGCTTGAGGTTCAGGCGCTCGCGCACCTCTTCGGTGGTCATGAAGCCCGGTTCGCCGGCACGGCCGAGCGCGATCCGGAAGGCTTCGAACAGCGACTTCGTGTCGGCGCGCTCCAGCTCGGTCGTGTCGAAGGCGGCAACGCGCGATGCGGTCCGGAAGAACTTCCGGTTGATCTCATTCTCGAACTTGTTCAGGTGCGCCCGAAGGGTGAACTTGACGAAGCCGGCACCCATGCTCTCGACGCCGGAGCCCCAGCTCGTCGTCTTCTCGGTATGGCCGATCATGAAGGGCGGCACGCCGAAGATGCGGGCGATATCCTCGATCTGGAACTGGCGCAGCTGCAGCAGCTGCAGATCGTCGAGCGGCAGCGAGATCACCGTCGGCTTCAGCCCGTTGGTCAGGATCATCGGCCGGTGCGCGTTCTGCGAGCCCGTGAACCGCTCGTCGAGCTGCTTGCGCAGGCTGTCGACGCCCTCCGGGCTGACGTTTCCGTCGGCCGTCAGCATGAAGTCCGGTCGGGCCGAATTGGCGAAGAAGCGGGCGGCGTAGTCCTGCGTCGCCAGCGCGACGCTGCCGGCCATGCGCAGGCCATTGCGCAGCATCGACAGGCCGCGCACGCCGTCGAAGCCGAAGCCGGCGACATGCAGCATGTCGTCCTGATCGAGGATCTCGCGCTCGGCCTTGAATCCCAGCACAGTCGGATCGGCCTCGACCGCATAGACCAGCCGCATCGCATCCGGCGTGACGCCGACCGTGACGCGGTTCGGATGGATCGGCAGCAGACCGACGATGTCCGCATAACGGTTGCGGATGATCTTCGCGAAGCCGTCGCCATGCAGCAGGTAGGAGGCGACGACGTATTCCCAGGCCAGGGCCGCCGACCAGCGCGGCACCCACTGCTCGTTCAAGACCCACCAGAGATCGTCATTCGGCAGACGGTCACGCTCGCCGGTCGCCGCCTGCTTGTAGATGTGCACGGGCATCGCCGAGATCGCGCCGGAGATCAGCGCCGTGCAGGCATAAACCGCGCTGATCTGCAGGGCCGTGCGCTCGGTCGGCACAGGCAGCCCGCCGGCAAGGGCGCCAGTCAGATCGTTCCAAAGCTCCGATCCGCGCACGATCAGCGGCGCGGGCGTCTGGTTGACGATCTCCGGCGTCTTCTTCGAAGACTTCGCCCGCTTCTTGCTCATAGGACGATGATCTCCGGCGTCTTGTCAGCCTCCTCGCCGGCCATGGTCAGGCCGAGCGCCATGACGCTGGCGACGATGCCATCGATCTTGTCGGCCGAGCGCTTGCGGGCCGGCATGAAGTTCATGTTCTCGTCGAAGCGCACCTGGACATGCCCCGCCATCCAGGCGAGCACCGGGTGCCCGCCATGATCCATCAGCCCGGTGATCACCAGGCGCTCGAATTCCTTCGACGGCTCGCCGAGCGTCAGGATGCCCTGCCGCATCTCGACCAGCAGCTCGGGATCGACGCCGTCGAGCTGCAGGTCGCCGATCAGCTTGGCGGCGTTCCAGGGATCGAAGCCGATCGCCTCGACCTCGAAATCGGCGAGGTCGTCCTTGACCGCCTTCATTACGAAGTTCTGGTCGACCGCGTCGCCCGGCGTGGTGAGCAGGGCCCCTTCGTCGATCCACTTCTGCCAGGGCGTCACGCGATCGCGCTGCTTGCGCGCTTCGAGCGTGCCCCGCGGAATCCAGAAGCGCGGCAGGAGCAGGAAGGCGTCGCCGGGCGTCTCCGGCTCGAAGATCTGGACCTTCGCCGTGATGTCCTGCGTCGCCGAGACGTCGATCGCCAAGCAGCAGCGCCGGCCCTTCAGCTCGTCGCGCCGCGTGCGCCAGGCGTTCGGGTCCGGCGCGCAGGCCAGCCATTTGTCGCGGTTGAGCCAGCGGACGGTCTGCTCGACCCACTGGTTGAGGTGGTAGCGCCGGAAG
Source organism: Allobosea eneae (assembly GCF_042657265.1). NCBI lineage: Bacteria > Pseudomonadati > Pseudomonadota > Alphaproteobacteria > Hyphomicrobiales > Alloboseaceae > Allobosea > Allobosea eneae. The sequence continues at coordinate 31,870 of NZ_JBHSLW010000056.1, read as the reverse complement.
GCGGCCTCGGCGCGAGGATTGCCCTTCGCTTTTGCCGCCTCTTTCCGGATGTAGTCGTGCGTCGGCGTCAGGCCGAGCGTCGGATTGGCCTTCGCCCAGACCTTCTCGTCCTGCCAGTCGTCATCAGGATCCGCCGCGAATACCACCGCCAGGGCGGAGGGATCGTCGAAGGTGCCGTCGAGGATGCCGAGGGTCTCTTCCCAGAGCCCGAAGCCGACCACCTTGCTCTTCAACCCGGCGGTAGAGGCGTAGAGCTCGACCGGCTGCAGCCGCGTGCCGGTGCCCTGCCGCAGATTGTCCTCGAGGTCGCGCGTCTCCCATTCGTGCATTTCGTCGCCGGTGATGACCTGCGGCATGCGGCCATGCTTGCCGTCCGGCTTGCCGGAGAGCAGGTGGAACCCGCTCGCGGTCTCGGCGACGAAGATGCCCTTCGCCGTCATCGTCACCCGCGGCGTCGCGCCGCCGGTCAGCGCGGGGTCCTTCAGCAGCATGCTCTTCATGCGGCCGAAGGTGATCTTCGCCTGGTCCTCGTCGCGGGCGAAGCAGTAGCCTTCCGAGCCGACGAGACGCTCATGCACGAAGAACAGCAGCGACAGCGCCGCCAGGAACTCGCTCTTGCCGTTCTTGCGCGGCACCCAGAGCAGCAGCCGCGAGAAGACGCGGACATGGTAGACGATCGGCTTGCCGGTCAGCGGATCGATGTGATCCGCCGGCCGCTTCCAGCCGACCAGCAGCCGAACGACGATCTCCTGCCACTTCAGCAGCCGGAACGGCACGCCGGCGAAGCGATCGGCCGTCAGCTTGAACCATCGCGGCCAGTTGGCGACGACCTGCTCGGCCTTGCGCGCATCGAACCAGGCGCCCTTCTGCGCCGCCGCCCGCTTCCATCCCGAGATCGCCCAGCCATAGGCCGGGTCGGCTTCGTGCTCGGCGAGCCAATCCGGCAGCGGCCAGAGCGCGCCGGCCGCGGCGACCGCCGCCCCGCTCGTTTCCATTGCCGCTCAGTTCGGCAGCGAACCCGGCGGCGGCGAGTCGAAGCGGTCCATGCCGCCGACCGGATCGGTAGCGCCTGCGGGCGTCTCCCCGGGCGCCGGAGGGTCGTAGAGGCCAAGGTCGCCCTGGCCGCCGCCGGCGCCGCGCTCCAGCACCCGGCGCTGGTCGATCAGCAATGCGAAATTGTCGCTCGGCGTGAAGCCGAAGCGACCGGACAGAGCAAGGATCTCGTTCAATGCCTGCGCCCGGATCTTCTCGTTCGGATTGGTTCGGGGCATCTCGTCGCCCGACACCGTCTTCACCTTGACCACGTAGCCTTCGCGCCGCAGCGCCAGGACCGACCGATTGTAACGCGCGACGGCATCGCAATAGGCGACGAGCGGCGCCTGAAATTCGGCGGAGGCACGAAGGGTCTGCTTCAGCCGCGGCGCGATCGCCATCCAGACGTCGCGCTCCTCCTTGAACTCCTTGCGGGCGAAGCGATCCGGCGGACGCAGGCCGGCGATGTCCATGCTAGCGAGCAGCTGCTCTTCGGCCGTCGGGCTGGCGGCCTGCGCCTTCAGCGCGGCCTCGGTCTGCTTCTCTCGCCGGCCCGGAAAGCCCTTCGCCTTCTGAACGGCGGGATCGTCCTTGCGCCTGCCCATGTCGATCGTGGCGAGGCTGGCCTCACCCTCCTACAAAAAAAGAATCTCGGAAAAATTTCGCGACGCCACGAACAACAGTAGGCGCCCGGTCTAGGGAATTGAGGCCCTAGACTTTTGACCCGCCCCCCTCCCGGCCGGCTCGGAACGCTGCCCGCTCCTCCGCCTGGATGACGCTGTTGTGGCAGGGGTCGCAGGTGCTTTCGAGCTCGCCTTCCCAGAAGAGCCGAAGGTCACCCCGATGCGGGATTTTGTGGTTCGCTACAGTGGCCGGCACGATCAGGCCATTGGCCAAGCAGCGTTCGCAAAGCGGCTGTTCTTGCAACTGCATCGCACGCTTCCGTTGCCATCGCGCGGTCTTGTACTCGCGCCGCGTCTCGGTCTCGCGAGCCCGGCGCTGATCATACTCCCGCTCTGCCTTGGCAGCCTGCTCGACCTGGCGAGCAGTGCGGAAGGTCCGGATACGCTTCGTGGCGAGCCCCTCTAACGACAACGCCCGGAGGCCGTATCCGGCTCCGGGCGCGATTCGTGCTGATATCTATTTAGGGCCACGCAGCTGCGCAGTGGTCAAGCGTCAATTGATATCTGCTGGCGCGATATCACAAGCTTATCCCACGCTTCCGCAGATAGGTCTGGTTCGCCACCAGGACCGCCTGTTCGTCGTAGACGACGGTTTCAGCGCGCGTTCCACTGATCTTGCCGTGTTCCGGCCCCTTCGCTCCCCAGACCTCCTCCGCCAGCAGGTCCAGAGCTTCGCGCAGACGGATGGCGAGATAGTCCATGCGGGCTCGCTCGGCATCGGGCGATGGCCAACGCTTCGCCAGCTCTGACACGGTTAGCCCGTGCCCACAGATCGAAGAGACGATTCGCTCCCCGACCTGTCCCAGCTCCCTCGCCAGCCGCTTCAACTCGAAATGCGCATGCAGCACCGCGTCAGACAGCGGATCGCCCATCTTCCCGCCATCGACCTTGATCTTGCCGGGGTCGATGCCGCGGCCCGGCCCGATCATGGCGTGTTCGTAGATTGCCCGGAAGCGGATGCCGGCCTCGTATTGCGCCTGCGTCAGCCGCCGGCGCGCCAGCATCATTTCGAGCGGATGCTCGGCCAGGTTCACCGTGGCCTTGAGCTTCGATCCGGCTTCCATGGGATCATCGACCGTCCGCGTGCCGAGCACCGGAGCCTTGCCCGCCTTCACCGCAGAGCGATGCTTCGCCTTCGCCAGCGAAGGCATCGCACCGGCAGCCTTCGCCGCCTTGACGTCGTCGAGCAGCTTCAGCTCGCCGGCTCGCTTCGCCTGCGCCTTGGCTTCGGCGCGCCCGGTCGCGAAGGCCTCCTGCCGCTCCCGCCGCTTGGCCCGCTCCTTCCGGTCGATCTGCGCGATCCGCTTGGCTTCGTCAGAACGCGACATCGTCATCGCCTTTCTCGCTTCGGCCGCCCGGCGGCATGGGTGATGGCAGGAACACGCGGGCATCGCCGCGCATGTCGGGGATGCGGGCGCCTCGTGCGGCGAGCCAGGGCCGCCAGGCGGCCAGTTCTGGGCCGGTGCAGAGATAGGCGCTCAGCGCGCCGACACGCTTGCTCGCCGCGGCGATATCGGCGCCGGAGGCCGAGAGCGGCCGGTTCGCCTCGGCCTGCTGCATCCAGAACCCCGGCGGCTTCCCGGCGAAGACACGGTCCAGCAAGAGCAGCCACCAGTCTTTCGACCAGCCGACCACCGCCACCGGAGCGCCCGCCGCCTGCGCCGCCGCCCGATCGGTGGCCATCTTCGGCACATGCTGCCAGTTGCGGCCGGAGAGGTATTTCGGCGCGGAGAGCCGGCTGGTGAAGCCCGCCGCCTTTCGCTCGGCCACGAAGCCGGGAATGCCGTCGACCGCCGAGCGCCGCTCGCCGAAGGGCAGCGCCTCCCACGCCGAGGCGAGCGCGATCTGATCATCGGCGGCGGCATGCGGATAGCTGGCGATGAACTCGCTCAGCGTCGGCGTCGGCCGACCCGCTTCCGCTGCATGCCCTGCGTCCGGCACATCGGTTGATCCAGCCTGCGCCTCTGCGCCAGCGCCCGCGCTCTCTCTCTCAGGTTTAAGGGGTCTATAAGGGGTTGGGTGACTCAGCTTGTCACCCTTAGCTGTCGCTGGTGTCACCCTATCGTTCGGTAAGGGTGACGTGGTGTCACCCTTAGCCTGCGCGGAATCGTTCGGCAGCTGCTCGCCGTCCCATGCGTGCGGCGCATGGCTTTCGCCGTCCTCGCTGTCGTCATCGGTCAGCGGCTCGGCATGCGCCGCCGCGACCAGAGCTGGATAGAGCTCCGCCCGGCGCAGGCGCGCCAGCATGTCGATATCCATCTCGTAATGCGCCGTCGAGCCGCGGCCCTGGCCACCATCCTTGACGCGCCGCAGCAGGCCGATCCGGCAGAACTCGCCGATCACGCGCTGCGCGTTGCGCACCGAGCATTTGGCGAAGCGCGCCACGGTGGCAACGGCCGGGAAGATGTTGCGCCCGTCATCGTCGCAGCAGTCGACGAGCTTCAGCAGCACCAGCCGGTGCGATTGCGTCGGCACCTCGGCGTCCGCGGCAGTGGAGAAGAGCCGCCAGCTCATAGCAGCGGCTCCGGAGCCTTGACCTGCACAGGCGCAGCGGCGTCGCCCGCCAGCGGAATCACCGGATCGGAGCGCCAGAACGCGTCGCGGGCACGCAGCTGGGCGCAGATGGCCGCCGTGCGCTCGCCGGCATCCTGCTGCTGCCAGAGCGAGGTCAGGAAGCTATGCGTCGGCGGCTTCTTGCCGGGCTGATAGAGCCGTGCGCGCACTGCGGCGCTCGTCAGCTCTGCTACCCAACACAGGGCCGATTCAAGCCAAGGATGGGGTGCGCGCGCAGTCGCCTCGTTGCGCACCGAGAGCCCGTCGTCGCGAGCAATCTCCGCCCAGCCCACAGAGGGAAGCAGATAGAGCAGCAGCTCGACCGCACGCTTCTGGTGATCGTCGCCCGCTTCGGTGACGATCCACGCCTCGCCGCAGGCCAGCGTGGCAAAGCTGATTTGCGCGAGCATGCGGTCGGTCACATCGTAGTGCGATTTGATCTCGACAGCGACGATCCGGAACGGCTCGATCGCTGCCATGTCGATCCGGCTCTCGCCACGGCCGATCACCAGCTCGTGCACGATGCGCGCGCCGATCGTCCGCTCGCGTAGCCAAGCGTCGACAATCTCGCGCATCCGCAATTCGCGCTTGGAGCGATAGCTGCCGGAGGCGGCCTTGAGCTGCTTCATCACTCCGGCTTCAAGGGAAGATGGTTCCGGGATAATCACGCCGCCGCTCCCTCGGCCGTGAGCCAGCCTTCCGCCTCGCCGAGGTCGAACAGCGTCGCCGTCGCCATCTTGCGCTGCGTCGCCTCCAGCACCTTGACGCCGTCGAGGAAGTAGCCGGGGTTGAGCTCGGCCGCGCGCCCGCGCCGGCCGGCGAGCAGCGCGCGCATCGGCACGGTGAAAAGCCCGCCGAAGGGGTCGAAGACGAGCTCGCCCGGCTCACTCCAGCGGGCAATGCAGCGATCGACGATATCGAACTGAAGGGGGCAGACATGCTGCTCTCGGCCCTTCGCCGCCTGCTCGGTGTTGAGCGTCAGCATCCGGTTGACGTCGCACCAGACGTCTTCGCGGTTCGTGCCGGGCATCAGCGCCATGTAGATCGAGGGCAGGCGCTGCCGGGCCTCCAGCGCCTCGCCGATCCGAAGATGCGTCTCGAAATCGTAGATGCGGCCGGCGCTGGCCTCGCGGAACACCTTGGGCAGCAGCTTGGGGTCGATCGCCATCAGCTCCTGCGGCGTCAGCAGGCGGTTGCCGGAGGAGCGCCAGCGCGCATGCGCGTCGAGCTGCCAGCGGGCCAGGCTGTAATCCTCGATCCGCTTCTGCACGGGATCATCGGCATAGCCCTTGCTGCGGTCGCTCTGGACCTTGCGGAACAGCAGCACGAATTCGGGCGAGCCGACGCCCATCTTCGTGCCGTCCTTGCGCATCTCGGTATAGCCGAGGCGATAGGTCTGATTGTTCTCGCGGACCACGTCGGTGTCGACATAGATCAGCCCGAGATAGGCCAGCCCGTGCCGGCGGTAATGGGCAATGCAGTCGGCGTGGAAGGGGTTGACGGTCGGGAAGCCGAGCCCGGTGACGTTGCCGAACAGGATCCGGTCCTTGACGTGGATGCAGGCGAGCCGGCCGGGCTTCAGGATCCTGATCAGCTCCGGCGTCAGATGGTCCATCTGCGCGAAGAAGTGGCCGTCATTGTCGGTATGGCCGAAGTCGTTATAGCTCGGCGTGTACTCATAGTGGTTGCTGAACGGGATCGAGGTCACGATCAGGTCGACCGAGTTGTCCGCCATGCCGCGCGCTTCCAGCACGCAGTCATTGTTGGCGACCTGCCAGCCCTCGCCGGTGGCTTCGATCCGCTCGACGCCGATGGCGCGGGTCAGCTCGGCTGTGAAGTTGAGCGGGTCGAGCCCGTATTCCCTGATGATGTCGGACATGGTTGCGACGAGCCTGTCGTGTTCGGCCCATTTCGCCATGAGGTCGCGCACCACCTCGCGTTCGGATTCCGCGTGGATGATGTCGATCTCGACGGTATGGGCTTGGAGGAAGCGGGCGATGCGGTGGATCGCCTGGATGAAGTCGTTGAACTTGTGCGAGACGCCGACGAACACGGCCTTGTGGCAGTGGCGCTGGAAATTGCAGCCCGAGCCGGCGATCACCGGCTTGGCCGCGAGCAGGCGGAACTTGCCGTCGGAGAAGTCGACGATGGTCTGCTCGCGTGCGTCCAGGTCCTGAGTGCCGTAGACCGAGCGCACGCCCGGCAGGGCTTTCTCGATCGCCCGGCGCTCATCCTCGAGGTCGTGCCAGATAATCCGGTGCGCAGCAGGCTCCGCGGCAACGATCTGCGCCATGCGGGCGATGCGCGCCGGCAGCGTGTCGCGCCGCTCCTTCGCTTCCTGCATCAGGCCGCGCGCGCCATCCCTGAACAGGATGCCCTGGCCGTCGCGCTCCTCTCCGGCATCGGCGAGGTTCGTCTCGACCTCGTGCCAGGTCACCTTCAGCGGCGGCAGGGCATAGCCCTCATCGCTGTGGCCGAGATCGGACGGGCGCTGCACGAAGCAGGCCCAGCTGTTCACCCAGAGCCAGAACTCGCGTTCCTTGTGCGGATAGAGGGTGAGGTTGCCGGCGCTCTCGCTGTCGCGCTGGAAGAAGCGGGTCAGCGCCTGGCCGGTGTCCATCACGCCGAGGAAGCCGGCATAGTGGATCAGCTCCTTCGTCCGGTTCGGCGAAGGCGTCGCGGTCGCGACGAAGCGGAAGCGCACGCCGGCGAAAAGCGCCAGGAACGTCTGGAAGGTCTTGCTGCCATAGCTGCGCAGCACGCTCGCCTCGTCGAGGCTGGCGACATCGAACAGCGCCGGATCGAGCTTGCCGTCGCGCACGCTCTCGTAATTCGTCAGGTAGAGGCCGGGCCCGTCGATCTCGTCGCTGCGCCGGATGAAGCGAACATGCAGGCCGAGCGTCGCCGCGTCGCGTCGGAACTCCTGGCGCACGCCGAGCGGCAGCACGATCAGCCCGCGCCCGGCCTTGCCTTCCAGCGCGAGCAGCTTGGCGAGCACCAGCGCGACGCTCTGCAGCTGCATGAAGGTCTTGCCGAGGCCGAAGGCGCAGAAGATGGCCCGGCGCCCGCCACGCACTGCCCAGCGCACGATGTCGCGCTGGTGCGGCTTCAGCAGCGGGTGAATCTCGCCGTCGTCGACCTCGAAGCCGATGGCCGGCGCCAGCCTGATCTTCGCCTCGAGGAAGGCGCGGTAGGGATCGGCGTGCGCGTTCACTCCGCCGCCTCCAATGCGAACAGCGGCAGATCCGCCGGCGCGGCCGGGCGTTCGATCTCGCGCGGCTGGTAGTTCGAGGCGACGAGGGCGCGGGCCAGCGGCGGGCAGACGCTGTTGCCGCACATGCGCACCTGCGCCGTCTTGGTGATCGGGATCACCTCGGCCGGCCCGTCATCCTCGCCAAAGCCTTCGCGCGGCTCGACGCGCAGGCCCCGGTCGATGATGTAGCTGTCGGGGAAGCCCTGCGCCCGATAGAGCTCGCGGGGGCTGAGCATGCGCATGCCGATATCGGCGATGACATAGGGCTCGCCACCGATCTCGACCGTGACGAGGCCGAAGCGCGGCTTCACGGTCGCCGTGTGCAGCGGATCCTGCACGTCCTGGCCGATCGCCGGCCCGTAATATTTGGTCAGGAAGGCGCGCACCTCGGCGGCGTGCGTCGTTCCCGCGCAGATCGTCGGAATCGGCTCGTGCGGCCCGGTCGCGGCGCGCTCCGAGCCCTTCATGTTGAGCACATGCGAGGCGACCAGCGCCTGCTGCGGCATGCCGAAGGCGCCGCCGGCCGTCAGCGTCGAGACGGGCTTGTCGAGCGAGTGCCCGACGACACCGGTATTGTGCTGCGCCAGGAAGGCGGCGACCGCGGCATGCTTGACGCCGCCGGCGACGACGGTCCCGAGCGGTGCGGCCGGATCGAGCGCGCGCGGCTCCTGGCCCTCGCGCTCGCCATAGCCGGTTTGGATCAGCGTGCCCGCCACCAGCGAGAGGCCGGCGCCGCCGGCGGTCACGGTATGCGTCGGCTCGTCGGCGCCGTTGAACGGCTTGCCGGCATTGCGCATCGTCATCAGATGCGCCGCGACCAGGCAGACATCGGCCTTCGCCGTGCCGGTCGCGGTCGGCTCGTCGGCACTGCGCTCGCGTGATTGCCCTGCCCGCCCGCCGCAGCCGGCGAGGATAGGCGTGATCAGCCCGAGCGGCGCCGAGCCGCCCGGGCGCTCGCGGTTCTCGCCATTGGCGGTCACCGTGTGCAGCGGCTCGTCGAGGGCCGAGCCCGTGCTGTTGGCCCGGAACTTCGCGACGAACGGCGTCGCCAGCGCGAAGTCATTGGACGCCGTTGCGATCGGCAGTGGCTCGGCAAGGTCGTGCTCACCCTTGCCCCAGCGCTTGCTGTTCGGCCCCGTCTCACCATGCGCCGTCCGCACCACGAACGGCTTGGCCGCGTCGATCACATAGCGCTTCACCCCGCGGGCGATGCGCGCCATCGTCGCCTCGGCCAGCGGCCGGTTGACGCCGGCGGCGCGGCCTTCCTCGCGCGTCAGGAAGATCGAATGGCAGGGTAGCGACCAGTCGATGATGTCAGCCGCCGTGCGCCAGGGCAGCTTGCGCCCGGCGATCACCTCGGCATCGTCCGCCCGCCCATGCGTCGGCTTCGGCCAGACGATCTTTTCGCCGTCGCGCCGGGCGATCAGGAAGAGCCGCTTGCGGATCGTCGGCGCGCCATAGTCGCAGGCGCGCAGCTCGCGATGCTCGACCTTGTAGCCCAGCCGCTTCACCTCGCCTTCCCAGCGCTTGAACTCCTGGCCCTTGCGCTCCTTGCAGGGCACACCCTCGGCCGAGATCGGCCCCCAGTCGCGGAACTCCTCGACATTCTCGAGGATGATCACGCGCGGCCTGACCTGCTTCGCCCAGCGCACCACCACCCATGCGAGATCGCGGATGCTGCGCTTGACCGGCTTGCCGCCCTTCGCCTTCGAGAAGTGCTTGCAGTCCGGCGAGGCCCAGAGCAGCCCGACAGGCTGGCCGCGCGTCACCGCCACGGGGTCGACCTTCCAGACATTGTGCGGCAAGTGCCATGTCTCCGGATGGTTCATCCGGTGCAACGCCAGCGCTTCGGCGTCGTGGTTGATGGCGATGTCGGGCGAGCGGCCGAGCGCCAGCTCGATCCCGGTGGACGCGCCGCCGCCGCCGGCGAAGGAATCGACGATCAGCTCACGCATCAAACCCGCCTCGGCATGAGCACGCGGGTCATGCTGGGGTCCTGATCCCTGATCAGGATAGGCGCGCTCGGGTCGGTCAGGCCCAGGGCGATGTCGCCTTCGCAATCATGCGCCATCTCGGCGAGGCAGGAGCCATTGAGGCCGAACGGCGCCATGGCCTTGCCATCCTGCGTCGGCCAGTCCGTCGAAAGAGGGACGATGACAGCTCCCGCATCTATCTTGCGGGTGATGGCGCAGCGGCCATCCTGCGCTTCGAACTTGATCGACCAAAACTTTTCACGGCCGAGCGCCGCGATCCTCGCCACGCCTGCGAGAATGTCGGGCCGCTTCAGCGCCAGGACGAATGTACCTTCCGACGGCACCACGCGCTCATAGTCGGGATAGACGCCATCGATCAGCTTGGTCGCGATCGTGAGCCCTTCACTGGCGAAGACAAGGCCTTGCCCGGGCTTCTTCGAAGCATGGACGCTGATGTCGCAGCGCTGCAGGTGCCGACTAATCAAATTGATTGCGTCGCGCGGGATGATGGCCTTGAGATCGGCGCAAGGCTCGCGCGTGTAATTGCAGCGGCCGAGCCGATGCCCGTCCGTGGCGACGAGGCAGGCGCCATGCGCGCCGCGATGCCAGTAGACGCCGTTGAGATAGTAGCGCGTCTCCTCATAGGAGACGAAGGGCGCGACCTTGGCGAGCAGGCCCGGCAGCATGCCGTTGGTGAAGCGCTCGACCAACTCGCCGGCCTCGACGGGAAACTGCGGAAAGTCCGCCGCCGGCAGAGCTTCCAGCGTATAGCGCGCCTCGCCGTCGCCGAGCACAATCGAAGCCGGCGCGCCGCGCTCAATCCGCATCGGCATCGGCCCGGCGACACGGGCGATGGCTTCGAGCTGGTGCACCGGCAGCAGCATGGTCCATTCGCCATAACCGTCGATCACGTCGAGCCGTGCAGTGACGGCAAGATCGAGATTGGTCGCCTCCAGGGTGAGGCCCGCTTCGCTTAGCGAGAGCTTGACGCAGGCCAGCGCCGGAATCTTGCAACGCAGATCGGCGGCGCTCAGCAGCGCGGCCATGACGGATTTGAGGGCGCGGCCCTCGACAGTGACGAAGTCCATGGTCGGCCTCTCGGTTCGGGTTGAATTGTCGGGCTGGCTCATCACGCCACCGCCCCTTCCGGCGCTTCCGCGCCCCAGCTCTCCCAGCCCTCGCGCGGGGCGCGGGCGTTCAGCTCGATTTTCGGCAACGTCGGGAAATAGGCTTCGATCAGCTCATAGGCGCGGGCCGGCTTCTCGCTGTGCTCTCCGACATCGGCGATGAAGAAGCTCGGGAATTGCGCGCCCGGCGCCGGCGCCGGCGGGCTGCCCTTGGTGCCGAGCAGCAGGATCTCGTGCTCCCCGGTGAACCAGTAGCCCGGCCCGCGCGCCCTGCCCTTGCGGCGCTTGGCCCAGATGCAATGCGTCTTGTAGGCAAATCCCCAGGCCGCCATCACCTCCAGCGCCTGGCGCAGCATCGGCGCCGTCGCCCAGAGGAACAGCGTGCAGTCCGGCGCTGCGATCAGGTGGACAGGGCGTGAGGCGATCACGTCGGTCGCGCTGGTCGGATAGTGGTTCTCCGGCGCGCGATCCATGCCGGTGATGCGCGACCACGGCTCGAAGCGCCATTCCGGATCGCCGAGGATGACAGGGAAGATGCGCCCGGCGGCGGCCATCGCCGGCAGCGCGGCATTGGCGGCGGCGATCTTCTCGCCGAGCTCGCGCTCGCGCGTCTCGCGGCGCTCGGCCTTGCCGGCCTGCCGCTTCGCCTTCACATCGGCGAGCACATCGTAGAAGGCCTGCACCGGCAGCGAGCGGATGGTCGCGACGTCGGCGGCGCGCTTGCCCATCGCGGCCGTCTCCATGGTGGAAACGGTGCCGTGCTTGGTCGTGAACCGGCGCTCACTGGCAACGTTGCCAGTGAGATCACGGAGCTTGGCGACGAAGGTATGCGAGACGCGGGCGCGTTCAGCGATCTCGCGGTCGCTCCATTTGCCCCATTCCTCGTCGCCGAGCAGCAGCAGCACGGCCCGGCGCTTGTCGTCGCTCGTGCGGCGCAGGCCATGGGTGGCGTTGGCGCCGGCCGCCAGCAGCACGGCGTCGCGCCGCGTCCCGGCGATCACCTCGGCTTCGATCTCGTCGATGCCCGCAGCCTCGAAGCCGGCGGTGCGGTGGAAGCCGTCCCAGAGCCAGTAATCGGTGCCGTCGTAGACGAGGCCGATCGCCGGGAAGCGGACGCCCTCGCGCGCCGCCTCGGCATAGGTTTCGACCGTCGCCGGGTCGAGCGCGGCGCGCGGCTGCGTGCCGCCGTCGCGGCGGATCAGGGCGATGCGGATCAGCTCAGCCATGACGCTTCGCCTCCGCCTGGGCACGACGCGCGGCGCCACCAAGCTGCGCGCCGTGATTGTGGAAGGGCATCTGCGAGGCGAAGCGCCCGCCGGTCAGCGCATCGAATTCGGTCAGGAACCAGAACTCCGCCTCGTCCGGCGTCCAGAACCGCAGCGTCACGCCGAGCGGCTGCTCGTCCTGCACGCCCCAGGGCGCCGGCGGGCTCGCCATGTTCTGTTCCAGCTCGTCGCGCAGGATACGGTAGTCGGCGGCGTGGACCGCCTCGGGAATATCGGGCGCAAGACCGAAGCGCCGGCAGATTGCATCCATCACCACGCGCTCGGCCGCAACATAGGCGGGCACATAGCGCTTCACCGGGCGCGGCAGGTCGACGAGATAGGCCTCGGAGGCATCATGCAGCAGCGCCCAGAGCCGGTGCTCCGGCGCCACCGCCCGCGCCAGCAGCACGCTGTGCTCGGCCACCGAATAGAAGCGCCTGCAATGGCCGGCATAGCGGCACTGATTGGCGAGCGCATGGGCGATGTCGTGGATGAACACTTCGTCGGGCCGCGGGTCGAGCGGCCAGAACTGGCGCCCGGTAAACGTCTGCATCCAGTCGCCCTTGCGAGGGTCGTTCACCACAGCCATTGCAGGGACTCCACGTCTTCGCGGGGAAGGAAAGGCCGCCGGCCCGTCAGGGAGGGGGCGCGGGCCGGCGGCAGGTGTCCGGCCGCCGCCGCGGCAGCCGGAGGGGGGACGGCAAGGGGCGCAAGCCGGCAGGAGCCGGAGCAGCTGATGCAGGCCGGGCGCGTGCCGTCCTGCGTGATGATACGGAAGCCGCGGCCGCGGCAGGATGGGCAGGCGGTCATGCTCCGCCTCCGGCCTCGACGGCGGCGTTGACGCGCTCGAAGCGCTCGATCGCGCGGCGCAGATCCGCAAGGTCCCGCCCGACGGTGCGGGCGTCGGTGCGCGAATAGCGCCCGTCCCGCTGCGCCTCCGCGAAGGCGCGGCAGAGATCGCCGACCTCCTGCATCACCGCGGCATGGGCGCTGAGCGCGCAGGTATCGGGGTCGACCGGCGCCGGGCCGGCGCGTTCCAGCCGGTAGCCGAGCAGCTTCGCTTCGGCCCGGGTCAGCAGCGGTTCGCCGCATTCGGTTTCCAGCGCCAGCTTGCCGATGATCGTCAGCATCGAACCGTCGTCGCGCGTCGCGATGCGGCTCATATGCTGCTGCGTCACGCCGACGATCTCGCCGGCGCGCGCTTGGCCGCCGCAGCGGGCGATCAGATCGGTGGTCGCGCCTTTCAGGCTGAAGAAGTCCGTATCGAACTTACGCATCGGGGCCTCTGGTGTGCGGCGCAGCGCGATACACGTCGCGCCGGCGGGCGACGTCGGGTTAGGAGTGCGGGACAGGCAGGAAGTCGTCGGCCGAGAGCGGAATGCCGTTCTCGCGGGCGTGTTCGAGGAGCTTGACGTGGTAGTCCTGGGGCACGCGTCCGTTGGTGCCGCCGACTTGGCGAGGCCGCTTCCAGTTGCTCACCCGCGTGCGATGCACGCCGACGATCGACGCGACACGCGTCACGCCGCCTAGGCGATCGATGATGCTGGCTGCTGGCTCCATGGCGCCGAACGTAGCGCGAATCGCTACAATTGCAAGAGGCGCCGTATTGAAAAGCGATCAGGCCGAATGCGGCGTGAATCGCTACGTTCCAGCCATGCTTTCAGATTGGTTGTCTAAGCTGTTGCGGGAAACCGGCGTTTCCCAGGCGGAGCTGGCCCGGCAGCTCACGGCCTCGCTCGGCCGGTCGATCGATCGCGCCGCTGTGAATAAGATGGCCAGCGGGCAGCGCAAGATCGCCGCCGACGAGATGCTCGCCATAACCCGCCTGCTGAAGAAGCCGGACGAATCGGACAAGATTCAAGAGCCGGAGCGCCTCCCGCTCGAGATCAGACCTTCCACGTCGCCGCTCGTGCCCGTCCGAAAGGCCGGGCGCGTCGAGGCGGGAGCGTTCAGGGCACAGGAGGATCTGGGCGACTGGGACGAGGCGGAAACGACCTTGGATATCCGCGACAGCAAGTTTCCCAATGCCCGACATCTCAGCTTCGATGTCGAGGGCGACAGCATGAACGCCCTGAAGCCACGCCCCATTCTTGGCGGGGACACGGTATCGTGCGTGGCGTACGAGGATGTCGATACGCAGGCCCCTCTGCGCGACGGAATGGTCGTTGTGGTCGAGCGAACCCGCTTTGGCGGTCAGGAGCGCGAGTGGTCGATCAAGCAGCTCGAGCTGTATGCCGATCGCGTCGAGTTTCATCCGCGCTCGACCAACCCAAAGCACAAGCCGATCGTCGTCAAACGCGATCCCGGCGCCGACGACGGCACCAAGGTCGAGATCATCGCCCTGGTCCGTCGGGTCACCAACGAACTCACGTGACCGCGGTGATGCCGACGAGGAGGCCGATCGCTCCCTCGCAGCGATGACAGAGGAAGCGTTGCCGTTGCAGGAAGGCGCTCTCGCCCAGCTCTTCGGCATCGCGCGGCGCGCCCTCGACGTCCGGCACGTCAAGGAAGGCCGATACGTTAACCTGGCAATTGAAGCAGTGAAAATGCAGCTCGAACCGAGCGACGCAAGCCTGATCTTCCATGACGCAACACTCCGTTAAGGATGCGTCAACGTGACTCAGGGATGAGAACGCAACAAGAACAAAATCACGCGGCGAATCGCCATCCTGACAATGGGAGTCAGCAGCTTTTCAATGTAGCGCGCTTGACAACGTAGCGAACATCGCTACGGATTAGTGCCCATCGCAACCCGATGGAGCACGTCCGTGTCCCGCACTCAGACTTACCGCCGCCCGCCCGCCGTCCCCGTGCCGGAGGCGATGGCCGACTACATCATCGACCGCATGGCCGCCGTCGGCTCGGTCGATCGCGACACGCTGAAGCTGAAGTTCAGCGACGCGCAGATCGACAAGCATTTCGACGCCGCCACCAACATCGCTCGCGAGAAGGGCGTCCACTGATGGGCGCCGTGGTCGCTCTGGCGCCCCGGGCGCCGGCCGCGCCGGAGCGGCCGCAGATCACCCTGCCGATGCGCGTCGCGCTCGGCCTGCTGCATGCCGGCCCGCTCTATTTGACCGGCAGCCGGGCCGATCACGGTTCCGTCGGGCGCTGGCGCAGCCGGGCGCGGCCGGACGCGGTCGTGCTCGACCAGACGGTCGAGGCGCTGGAGCGGCGCGGCTATGCCGCCGCCCGTGATTATGCAGCCGGCGAGGTCCGCCGCTGGTGCGCCCAGCTGACGCCGGACGGCGAAGCCGCCTATCGCGCCATCGGCGGGCTTTATGCCGGCGCGCCGCGCCTCCCGCCCGATGTCGAGATGACGCTGGAGCGCCTCGACGACGCGCTCGCGCATGTCGGCAGCGAGCTGGAAAGCCTCGCCAGGGAGGCGGCGGCCATCGGCCCGCGCATCCAGGCGGCGCGCGACGAGATCAGCCACGCCATTCGCGACAATGAGCGCGTCACGTGCCGCATCGCCGAGCTGACGCGCCTTGCCGGCAGCCTCAGCGGCCATCGCGACGCCATGCGCGCTCTGCTGATCGAGTGGAGGCGCTGAGCCGTGGCCTATCCGCAAAACGACGACCACGACGACCCCGTCCAGGGCGATCAGCTCAAATCCATCGTCCAGCGCATTGAGCGGCTGGAGGAGGAGAAGAAGACGATCGCCGACGACATCAAGGAGGTCTACGCCGAGGCGAAGGCCAACGGCTACGACACCAAGATCCTGCGCAAGGTCGTCGCCTTGCGCCGGCGCGATCTCGACGAGCGCAGGGAGGAAGAGGCGATCCTCGATCTCTACCTGCAGGCCGTGGGAGAGAGCGCATGACGAGCCTCACCCCTCATCAGGACGCGGCCCGTCAGTTGATCGAGCAAGCCGAGGCCGCCCTCGCGGACGAGATGCGCCAGCCCGGCGAGCGCGCCATGCGGCACCGAGTCAATCATGCCATGTCAAAGGCCTTCCTGTTGGCGCGGGCCGCCGAGATCGACGCAGGCTTCACGCCGGACGAGCTGGAGATCGCCAGCGTCGTCACGCTCGCCAACATCGGCTCGACCATCGTCAGCACCGATGCCGAGCTGGACACCCGCTCGCGCGAGGCACTGCAGCTCGGCCTCATCCTGCTCGGAGACGTAGCGACCCAGCTGCAGAAGCGGCTCGGCCCGGCGAGCAACGCGCCACGCCTGAGCCAGCGTGTTTCCGCACCTGCGGGAGGCTCGGCATGACCTACGAATGCGTCTGCGATTTCGACATGCCGGAGTTCCAAAACACCTATCGGCGCAAGGCCAGAAAGGCGCATCGCTGCGAGGAATGCAGCGCGCCGATTATGGCCGGCGAGACCTATCGCTATGACGTCGGCAAGTGGGAAGGCGAGATCCTTCACTTTCGCACCTGCCAGCCCTGCGATGATCTGGCGAAATGGGCGCGCATCAGCATGCCCTGCTTCTGCTACGTATTCGGCGCCCTGCATGAATCCGCCCGCGAGATGGTGCGCGAGGTCCGGAAGGACGTTCCCGGCTTCGTCATGGAATGGGGCCGCCGCATGGTGGCGATCCGCCGGGCAAACCGCGCCAAGGCGGTGCTGCAATGACCACCTCCTTCACCCCCGGCCTGCCGCCCCAAGCCGCCGAGGGCGCCTATATCGGCCAGGATCGTCGCGGCGGTTATTGGCTGCTGCGCTGGAATCGCCTCGGCCATTGGGAGGCGCTTGGCTGGGAGCCGACCTTGGGCGAGCCCATGCCGACGCTGAGTGCATTTGCCGGCGAGCAGCAGGGCCTGATCGTCGGGCACATCGAAATCACCAGGTCCGGCGCCCCCGCCGGTTCCGAGGGCGCGGCCGTGTTGAAAGGTGGCACGCGGCCGGCTGATCGGCACTCCGAAGGAGTCCGCGCCCTCGGAGAGATCAGGCTCAGCGAGCGCGAACGCAAGGCGCTGGCCGCGCTGTGCGAGGTCGAGGGCGACTTCGCCTTTATGAGCTTCGCCAGTATCGCCCGCCGCTCCGGCCTGCACGCCGGCGATGTCCGGCGCTCAGTCCGAGCCCTCGCGCGCAAGGGCATGGCGCAATTCGGCAAGGGCCTGTGGTGCGATGACGGGCGGCCGGCCGGCTCGGGCTACTGCGCCACGGAATCAGGCCGCCTCAGGATCGGAGCGAGCAAATGATGATCGGCCGCATCGAGGGCGCGACGCGCGTGCTTGGCCAGAGCCAGGGCTATCTCGGCCTGCCGCTGCGCGACGTCGTGATCAACTCCGCTGTCGGCGGGCCGGAAACGTCAGCCATGGAAACGGCGTGGCTGCCGACGCCGGACGAGATCGCCCGCATCGTCTGCGGCGCTCCCATCATCCTGCGCCTGCTCGGCACCCAGCACCCGCCGGTGATGGTCGAGGTCGGCGAGGTGCCGAAGTGATCGCATGGCTCGATTCCCAGCTGCCGCCGCTCGATCCGGCGCTCGGCTTCATCCTGCTGCTCGCCGCGCTCGCCGGCTTCTGCCTCGCCCGGCTCCTCGACCGCCCCGCGCGCGGCACGGTCCCCGATCCTCATGCCCACGAATACGGCGACGTCACGGAGCGCCCCCATGGCTGACACATCGATCGAGTGGACGCAGCGGACATGGAACCCGATCGTCGGCTGCAGCATCGTCTCGCCCGGCTGCACCAACTGCTACGCGATGGCGATCGCCGAGCGCTTCAAGCATGCCTATGTCGGCCGCCCCTTCGTCGGTGCGCCGGCCGAGGCGATGACGCGCAAGGTCAACGGCAAGCCGGTCTGGACCGGCCAGCTCACGCTGGCGCCCGAGCGAACGATGCTGGAGCCGCTGCGCCGGCGTAAGCCGACGACCTGGTTCGTCAACAGCATGGGCGACCTCTTCCACGAAGCCGTGCCCGACGAGTGGATCGACAAGGTCTTCGCCGTGATGGCGCTGACGCCGCAGCACACCTACCAGGTGCTGACTAAGCGCAGCGCGCGGATGCGGGCCTATGTCGAAACCGCCCGTCAACGCATCATCATCGGCAACCATGTCGCCGTATCCAGCGGCAGAAATTACTATTCGCGCAAGCTTCTCGGCGCCGACTGGCCTTGGCCCTTGCCGAACGTCTGGCTCGGCGTCAGCGCCGAGGATCAGCGCCGCGCCGACGAGCGCATTCCCGATCTGCTGGCGACGCCGGCGGCGATCCGCTTCGTCAGCGCCGAGCCGCTGCTCGGGCCGATCGACTTCACCGGGATCGCGACACAGGTCAGTTCGGGAAAGCACGTCAACACTGGAATGCTCAACGCGCTTTCCGGCGCGGCGGCGTGGCATCCGACAGGGGTAGATGATCAGGGCCGCGCCTTCATTCAGCGGCGCGACTTCGCCAAGCTCGACTGGATCATCGTCGGCGGCGAGAGCGGGCGCGAGGCCCGGCCGATGCATCCCGACTGGGCCCGCTCGATCCGCGACCAGTGCGCCGCCGCCGGCACCGCCTTCTTCTTCAAGCAGTGGGGGGAGTGGGCGCCGTCAACACCTGAGCAGGCGCACGCAAATCCCCGTTCGGGCTGGCGCTGCCTCGCCGGGCACCCGCACGTCGCGAAGGCCCATGAACTCTATCCGGAGAACGGCGCGGCCTTCATCGAGCACATCGGCAAGAAGCGCGCCGGCCGCCTGGTCGACGGCGTCCAGCACGACGCTATGCCGGAGCGTCCGCGATGAGCAGGATCCGCAAGGCCTGGCGCGTCACGGTTGACGGTTGCGAGAGCAGCCCCGTCGTTTTCGCGCCTACAGCAGCCAGAGCCAGGGCCGAGGTCATCGCGGACGTGCGCGACGCATGGGGGTGCTCCTTCAAGAAGGCGCTGGCCTATATCCGTGCGTGCCACCGCGCGCCGGAGCGCGACGTCGAACTGCCGGAGCGGCACCCGCTGGCTCCGCAATTATCCGACGGCGTGCTGCATTGCGTTGTTCACGCCTATGGCGGCACGGGCCTGAAAGCCGGGTATCGAGACCACTTCTATGCCGATGCCGACGACTGGCAGATGCAGGCCGCGCTCTATCACTGCCTGTTCCGGGTCTATCGCCGCGACAAGGGCCGACATGGCCAGCCCGACATGATCATGTACGAGCTGACCGATCTCGGCCGGAACGTCGCCCGCGGCGAAGCGCAGACCTATCCGGGGTTTTGAGCCGTGGCCGTCTATGTCGACGATGTCCGCCACCAGTTCGGCCGCATGGTCATGTGCCATCTCTGGGCCGACACGCTCGACGACCTGCTCGCCATGGTCGATCGCATCGGCGTCGACCGGAAATGGGTTCAGGGCCATCCGACGCTGAGCCACGGCAAGCACCGCAACGCATCATGGGTGCATTTCGACATCTCGCTCGGCATGAAGGCCAAAGCGCTCGCCGCCGGCGCGGTGCTGACCGACAGGTTCGGCCCGGCCGAGCATATCGCACGGCTCGACATCGCGAGCGGCGACGCGGTCCTGGTCGAGCTCGCCGCGCGTAAGCTGCGCCAGATCGAGCACAGCCGCGAGCAGCGCCGGATCGCGGCAGCTGAGGGCATCGACTGATGCCACGCGCCGCCGCCAAACGGCCGCAAACGCTCGACCCGGCCATCGCCCGGCTGGTGGAGGCGCTTGCGCGCGAGGCGGCCCGCCGCGATCATGCCGCCGCGATCGGCACGGGAATCCATCATGACGCGCGCCGCCCTCTACGCCCGCTTCTCGACCGACCTTCAGAATGAGCGCTCGGTCGACGACCAGCTAGCGCTCTGCCGTGCCCACGCGCAGCGACAGGGCTGGCGCATCGTCGGCGAGTTCGCCGACCGCGCCGCGTCGGGTGCAACCATTCATGGCCGGCCCGACTATCAGCGCCTGACCGGCCTCGCGCTCGCCGGCGAAGTCGACCTGATCCTCGCCGAGGATCTCGACCGCCTGTCGCGCAACCTCGCCGACATCGCCCGCGCGCATGAGACCTTGAGCTTCGCCGGCGTGAAGCTGGTCACGCTCGCCGATGGCGAGGTCAGCGAGATGCATGTCGGCATCAAGGGCACGATGTCGGCACTGTTTCTGAAGGGGCTTGCGCAGAAGACGCGGCGCGGCCTCGCCGGTCGCGTGCGCGAAGGCATGAGCGCCGGCGGGCGCGCCTATGGCTATCGGCCGGTGCCGGGCAAGCCGGGCGAGCTCGTCATCGTTCCGGCCGAGGCAGAAATCATCCGGCGCATCTTCGCTGAGTATGGCGCCGGCGCCAGCCCGCGCGAGATCGCTGGCCGGCTCAACGACGAAAGCGTGCCGCCGCCGCGCGGGCGCTTCTGGGCGGCGATCACCATCAACGGCAACCGCAAGCGCGGTCATGGCATACTGCTCAATCCGCTCTACGCCGGGCGCTTGGTCTGGAACCGCGTGCGGATGGTGAAGGACCCGGCGACGGGCCGGCGCATCTCGCGTGTCAACGAAGCCAGCGAGCACCAGCAAAAGGATGTGCCGCATCTAGCGATCGTCGCGCCGGAGATCTTCGACCAGGTCGCGGCGCGGCGTGCCGGCCGCGCCTTCGACAGCCCGCGCGAGCGCGCCCGGCCGAAGCATCTGCTCTCGGGCCTGCTGCGCTGCGGCGCCTGCGGCGGCGGCATCTCGGTCAAAGATCGCGATCACGGCCGCGTCAGGATCCGCTGCACCACCGCGGCGGAATCGGGCAGTTGCGGCAACCGGCGCAGCTACTACCTCGACCAGGTCGAGCAGGCTGTCGTGGGAGGCCTGCGCGAGCGCATGGCGGATCGCGAAGCCATCGCCCTCTATATCCGCGTCTACAATGAGGAGCGCCAGCGCCTGGCCGCCGAGACGGTCGCGAATCGCGCGCAGATCGAGCGCGACCTCGCTGCGGCCGAACGCGAGCATGAGCGGGTCTATCGCGCCTATGTGAAGGGGCTGATCGAGGAGGAGGCGCTCGAGCGCGAGCTGCCGCCGCTGAAGGCGGAGCGCGACCGGCTGCGCGCCGAGCTCGCGGCGGCGGAGGAACCGCCCAAGGTGGTCGCGCTGCACCCCGCGACGGTGGCGCGCTATCTTGCTGCGATCGAGCGCCTCGAGGCGACGATCGCGGACGGCGAGGCGCAAGGGGGCGAGGCCAAGGCGGCGCTGCGCGAGCTGATCAGAACGGTGACGATCCATCCGGCGCCCGCCGGCGAGCAGCCGGCGATCGACGTGCTTGGCGAGCTGACGAGCCTGATCGGAGGAGACCACTCCCTGAGCGCAAAAGCGTCGGGGGGTCGAATGGTAGCGGGAGAGGGACTCGAACCCCCGACACGCGGATTATGATTCCGCTGCTCTAACCAGCTGAGCTACCCCGCCCCGATAGCGACGCACCGTGAATGGCGGTCAATCGCGACGGCGCGGATATAGGGGGCGGCAGGCGTCGGCGTCAAGCCTTGATGGTGCCGATCAGCCCAGCTTCCTCAGCCTGACCACCTTGAAATAGCCCTGGCCGACATGGATGGTCTCGTAGCGGCCGGTGCCGGCGGCCCAGTCGGTCAGGCGCGAGACCTTGAAATCGCTGCTCCAGCCGATCGCCCTGGCCAGCGGCGCAACCGCTTTCCAGAACGGCGCGGCAAAGCCGCCATCGTCGACGAGGCGGCTGGAGATGACGATCTCGCCGCCCGGGCGCAGCACCCGGTCCATCTCGGCGAGCGCCTGCTCGGGATCGGGCACGAGGGTGATGACGAACTGGGCGGTGACGGCGTCGAAGGAGCGGTCGGCGAAGCCGAGCCGGCAGGCGTCCATCACCATCAGTCCGCGGACATGGGTCAGGCCCTGGCTCAGCACCTTGCCTCGGGCGACGCGCAGCATGTCGAGCGAGAGGTCAGCGCCGACGACCTGCTTGTCGCGCTCGAAATAGGGCAGGGTCAGGCCGGTGCCGACGCCGATCTCGAGGATGTCGCGGCCGCTGGCGCAGGCCGCCGCCACCGCCTCGCGCTGGGCGCGGGCGAGCAGGCCCTGATAGATCCGGTCGTAGAATTTCGCCCAGACCGCATAGACGCGCCTTTGCGCGTCGAGACCGTTCGTCGTCGTCATGTGGTGGCGTAGGCGGGCTCGGGCTGCGGCGCCGGGCGCGGCGCCCGGTTGGCCATGATGACGCCGCCGCCGAGCACCCGGGCTCCGCTGCCGGCATGGTCGTAGATCACGCAGGCCTGGCCGGGCGAGACGCCCTCCTCACCCTGCGCCAGGAGGACATGCACGCCCTTGTCGTCGGCGAGCAGGCGGGCCTCGCGCGGGGCGCGGGTCGAGCGGACGCGAACGGCGACCTCGATGCCCTCGGGGGGCAGATCGGCGAGGGCGCTGTCGCCGATCCAGTTGAGATCGCGCAGGTCGACGCGGGCAACGCTCAGCGCCTCGCGCGGGCCGACGATGACGCGAGCATTCTGCGCATCGAGCGCGACGACATAGAGCGGCTCGGCGCCGCTGATGCCGAGGCCCTTGCGCTGGCCGACAGTGTAACGCAGCACGCCTTCATGCTCGCCGAGGACGCGGCCGTCGAGATGGACGATGGCGCCGGGGCGGGCGGCGCCCGGCTTCAGACGCTCGATCACCTCGGCATAGCGGCCGCTCGGCACGAAGCAGATGTCTTGGCTGTCGGGCTTGTCGGCGATGGCGAGGCCGAATTCGGCGGCAAGCCCCCGGGTCTGGGCCTTGTCGAGGCCGCCGAGCGGGAAGCGCAGCAGGTCGAGCTGCTCCTGCGTCGTCGCATAGAGGAAATAGCTCTGGTCGCGGCTCTCATCGGCGGCGCGGAAGAGGCCGCGATGACCGGTGCCGAGATCGCGGCTCGCGACGTAGTGACCGGTGGCGAGCGCATCGGCCCCGAGCTCGCGGGCGAGGCCGAGCAGGTCGCGGAACTTCACGGTGCGGTTGCACTCGACGCAAGGGATCGGCGTCTCGCCGGCGAGATAGCTCTCGGCGAAGCGCTCGATCACCGCGTCGCGGAAGCGGCTCTCATAGTCGAGCACGTAGTGCGGGATGCCGATCGCCTCGGCGACGCGGCGGGCGTCGTGGATGTCCTGGCCGGCGCAGCAAGCTCCGGCGCGGTGCACGGCGGCGCCATGGTCGTAGAGCTGCAGCGTGACGCCGACGACGTCGTAGCCCTGGCGCTTCAGCAGCGCCGCCACGACCGAGGAATCGACGCCGCCCGACATGGCCGCGACGACGCGCGTCGCCGATGGCGGCTTGGCGATGTCGAGCGAGTTGAGGGAGGCGGTCATCAGGGTTCCGGTCGGGTTCGGGCTGGAGAGCCCGAGGATTTGGGCGTTCTATAGCGGTTTTGACAGGTGCGGGCCAGCGCAAGGCCGGCAATTCCTGCCGGGTCGGCTCGCCTATGAAGCGATTCCTGCCGGGCCTGACACGATGACGATTCACTCAACCTTTTGAATTAAAAGCTCTTTCCGGTTGGCCTGCCGCTTGCTGGCATGGCTGCGGCCACTTCGTCACGGTTCTGTTCCGGAGAGTACCCCATGTCCGCCGCGCCGGTCTCGCGTTCGTCCGCGCTGCCCGAGATCCCGCTTCCCAACCGCCGCGCGCCGGAGCGGAGCGAGCCGGAGCAGGCTTTTTCCCTACCGGAGGAGCCGGTTGAGCAGCCGCGTGCGCGCCGCGACGATGATCGCGCTGCGCGCGGGAGCGCGGAGACGGGCGGGCCTTCGAAACCGGAAGACGGTGCCCGCAAGACCGCGGCCGACGGCAATTCTCCAGCCCGCGCCAGCGAGCCCGGCAAGGCGAGCAGGACGGCAGACGCGAAAGAGCAGCCAGGGAAGCCAGAGGACGGTGCCGGCGCAGAACTGGCGACGCCGAAGGCTACTCCCGTCGAGACCGGGCAGGCGAAGGCCGCCGCGAGCAGCAAGCCTGCGGAAGGCAGGATCGGCCACGAGAACAAGCCTGCACCCGCGGCTCCGCTCGAAGGCGCGCCCATGATCGACAAGGGCGGGCCCGACGAGCAGTTGGTGGCGGGAGCTGTGACACAGCCCATGCCCGTGCCTGTGCCCAATGTCGCTGCGGAGTTCCTGGTGCTGGCGGCGCTGACGCTTCAGGGCGCAGAGCCGGCCAAGCCGGAGGGCGCCGCCACGCCCGAGGGTAAGCCTGAGGGGCAGACGGTTGCGGCGAGCGTTGTCGCGGTTGCCCCCGCACAAGCCGTGCCGGGCGGTCTCGCAGTGCCGATGCCGGCCGCGCCAGTGAAGGCCGATGGTCAGGCCAGCACGGGTGGTGAGGTCGCCGTGGCCGGAGGCAAAGCCGGACTAACGCCGCAACTCGTCGCGGCGGAGATCAAGACCAAGGCCGGCCTGGCGTCCGGAGAGGCGCCGCCAAGCGACGCCAAGACGGCCGATGGTCAGACCATGTCGCAAGACGCGGGCGAAGCCGGGAAGGTTGCTGCGATCGCCTTGGCTGGCGAGGTCAAGGTCAGTGAGGCGACGACCCCAAGCCAGCCCGCGCCGGCGGGCGCCCCGGACGCTGCGTCGGCTGCTAACGGCCAGCCGACCAGCGCTCCGTTGAGCCCGCAGGCCATTCTTGCCGCCGGACCACAGAGCCTGATCGAGCCGCAGGTGCCCTTGACCGAGCTCGACGCGGCCGCCCAGGCGACCGCCCATGCACAGGCGGAGGCCGCCCACAAGATCCTGTCGGGCGACACCGGCCGGGCGACGCCGCTGCATGTCGTGCCGGTCGAGATCGGCGCCCAGGCTCTCGCCGGCAACAAGCGCTTCGACATCAGGCTGGATCCGGCCGAGCTCGGCCGGATCGATGTTCGCCTGGAAATCTCCGACAAGGGCGAGGTCAGCGCCAAGTTGACGGTGGATCGGGTCGAGACGCTGCATATGCTCCAGCGCGATGCGCGCACGCTCGAGCGTGCCTTCGAGCAGGCCGGGCTGAAGCCGTCCGAGGGCGGCATCGAGATGAGCCTGCGCGACCAATCCGACCAGTCGGGTGCGCGCCAGCAGCAGCGGCATGAAAACGAGTCGCAGCACGGTCGCCGTGCCTGGGTCCAGGTTTCCGACGACAGCGCGCTTGTCACCGAGGTGGCGAGCCTGTCCCGCAACGCCAGCCGCCTCGGCGGCGTCGATCTCAGCATCTGAAGGAGGGACGGGATATGGCCGTTTCCAATACTGGCACCTGGAGCCCCCAGCAGATCGCCGCCGCTCAGAACAACACCGCGACCGGCGGCACCTCGATCGCCAATAATTTCGATCAGTTCCTGACCCTGTTGACGACGCAGCTCCGCAACCAGAACCCGCTCGACCCGCTCGACACCAACCAGTTCACTCAACAGCTCGTGCAGTTCGCCGGCGTCGAGCAGCAGCTCAAGCAGAACGAGACGCTGACCGCGCTGCTCGCCGTCAGCAAGGCGACGACGGGCGCGAGCGCGATCGGCTTCGTCGGACAGACGGTGACCGCCGACGGCGCGGCGACGCAGCTCAAGGACGGCAACGCCGAATGGAAGCTCAACGCTTCCAAGGGCGGCACCGGCACGATCACGATCAAGGATGCGAAGGGGAACGTGGTCTATAGCGGCACCAAGACGCTGACCGCCGGCGACCAGACCTATAGCTGGGACGGCAAGACCGCGACCGGCGCCAACGCGCCCGACGGCGAGTACACCATTACGGTCGATGGCACCGACGTCTCCGGCGCGGCGATCACGGTCAAGACCGAGATCACTGGTAAGGTCGACGGCATCGACTTCTCGAGCGCCGTGCCGACCCTGCTGATCGGCGCGATCAGGGTCTCGCTGGACAAGGTCAAATCGGTGAAGAGCACCGCCTGACCCATGTTCCGCAAAAGTGGAGGCCACTTTTGCGATCAGAACATGGGCCAATCTATCAAGTCCGCGAATTCTGGCCGTTCGACCGGATAGGGTCGAACGGAAAGCGCGGACGGGGCGCGCCATCAGCCATGCCGAAAGCCTGTCTGATTGCTTTAGGCAAAATTTAAGCCCGCTGGGGCTAGGCTCTTCGGCAGTAGGTCTGTTGAGTTGTGTGAGAGTACCATGACCGAGCCGCTGCGACCGCGCGTCAAATACGTCATCGGGCCCGATGGCAGCCCGTTGACGATCGCCGATCTGCCGCCAATGAACACGCGTCGCTGGGTGATCCGGCGCAAGGCCGAGGTCGTCGCCGCCGTGCGCGGTGGCCTGCTCAGTCTGGAGGAGGCCTGCCAGCGCTACACGCTGACGGTCGACGAGTTCCTGAGCTGGCAGTCCTCGATCGACCAGCATGGCCTTGCCGGCCTGCGCACCACCCGCATCCAGCATTATCGCCAGTAAGGCATTACGGCATTTGCGAAAATTCGGGGCGTCGGTCGAGCGGCCGGCGCTTTTTCGCATTTTGGCTATGCGCCGTTCGGCCCGATATGTCCCGTTTCCTGACCGTCGTTAACCGGGCGCTAACCATGCACCGGGAAAAACTTGCCTAGTGGTGTGTCTGCGCGTTGGTCTGGCAGGCACCGGGCGACGGAAGAATGGCGTGAACGGGCTACTCGATCAGTTCCGGAGATTCGGCGCAGCGCGGCTGGCGGCGATGCTGGCGGTGACGCTGGCGCTGATCGGCTTCTTCGCCTTTGTCATGCTACGCATGTCGCAGCCGACGATGGGCGTGCTCTTCGCCGATCTGTCGAGCCAGGACATCAGCGCCATTACCAAGGACCTCGACACGCGCGGGATCAAGTACGAATTGCGTGGTGACGGTCAGACCATCCTGGCGCCCCGGGCCGACGTGCCGAAGCTCCGGCTCGAACTTGCCGGAAAGGGCATCCCGTCCGGCGGCGGCGTCGGCTACGAGATCTTCGACAAGGGCGACGCCTTCTCCTCGACCAGCTTCGTCCAGAACATCAACCATCTGCGCGCGCTCGAAGGCGAGCTGTCGCGCACCATCCGCTCGATCGGCCGCGTCCAGGCGGCACGCGTCCATCTGGTCATTCCTGAGCGGCGCCTGTTCGAGCGCGACCGCGAGCCGCCGCGCGCCTCGATCGCGCTCAAGCTCGCCGGCGATCTCGACAACGCCCAGGTCCGGGCGATCCGCCATCTCGTCTCCTCTGCGGTCGATGGCCTGAAGCCCGATAGGGTCTCGATCGTCGACGAGCGCGGCCGGCTGCTTGCCGACGGCGCCCAGGGCGAGCAAGGCATGATCGGCGTGGCGCTGGACGAACGCCAGGGCGCGATCGAGCGGCGGATCAAGGCGCAGGTCGACGACATCGTCGCCAGCATTGTCGGCCCGGGCCGCGCGCGCGTGCAGGTGTCGGCCGTGCTCGATTCGAACCGGATCGAGAGCCGCTCGGAGACCTTCGATCCCGAGAGCAAGGTCATCCGCTCGAGCCAGAACCGCACGGAAGCCTCCGCCAGTAATGAGCAGCGCGAAGGCGTCACCGTCGGCAATGAATTGCCGGGAGCGCAGCAGAACCAGGGCCAGCAACAGGGCCAGCAGCGCGACACCAGCTCGAAGAACGAGGAGGTCGTCAACTACGAGATCTCGCGCACCACCCGAACCGAGGTGCAGGAGGGCGGGCGCGTGCGCAAGCTCTCGGTCGCGGTGCTCGTCGACGGCGTCTATAGCCGGCAGGGTGCCGAGACCACCTATCAGCCGCGCTCGCAAGAGGAATTGGAGCGCATCGGGCAATTGGTGCGGACCGCGATCGGCTTCGACCGTCAGCGCGGAGACCAGGTCGAGGTCGTCAATCTGCGTTTTGCCGAAGCCCCGCAGGCCCCGACGGACCTGACCGAGCAGACGCTGATGCAGCAACTCACCTCCTTCACCAAGGAGGACATCGTCCGCTTCGCCGAGATGGGCGTGATCGCGCTGCTTGTCCTGATCGTGCTGATGGTTGTGGTACGCCCACTGCTCAAACAGGTCCTGGCGCCCGATCGCGAGATCCGCGGCATCCCGAGCTTCATGCGCAATGGCGCGGTCATCGTTGATCAGGGGACCGGCGATCCCTCGACCCTCCCGTCTAGCGCCGGTGGCGCGGGCGCCGGCGGCGAGCCCGGCCAGATCGACGTCGATGCGCCGTCCGAGCGCATGCTCGCGATCGCGCAGATCAAGGGCCAGCTCAAGGCCCAGTCGGTCGAGAAGATCGGCGCCATGGTTGCGCAGAATCCCGCGGATTCCGTCGCTGTGCTACGCGGCTGGATCCACGAGAAAGCACCAGCGTGACGGGAGCCTGAACCATGGCGACACGCTCCATCGCGACCCGCGGCGCCGATTCGGACGACGAGTCCAGCTATTCCGGTGGCCCGACGACGCTCGATGCCATGACCGGGCCGCAGCGCGCCGCCGTCATCTTGCTCATCCTCGGCGAAGAGCATGGACGGGTGATCTGGCAGGAGTTCGACGACGAGGAGATCCGCATCATCACCCGGGCGATGGCTGAGCTCGGCACGGTCGATTCCGACCAGGTTGAGAAGCTGATGCTCGATTTCGTCGGCCGGCTCTCCAGCGCCGGCGCGATCACTGGCTCCTTCGACCGAACGATCTCGTTGCTCGAGAAGATCCTGCCGAGCGATCAGGTCGCGCTGATCATGGAAGAGATCCGTGGTCCGGCTGGTCGCAATATGTGGCAGAAGCTCGGCAATATCGACGCCGTCGTGCTCGCCAACTTCCTCAAGAACGAATACCCGCAGACCATCGCCGTGATCCTATCGCGCATTCGGCCGGATCACTCGGCCAATGTGCTGCGCAACCTGCCGAACGAACTCTCGATCGAGGTGGTCAGCCGGATGCTGCGCATGGAATCGGTGCAGAAGGAGGCGCTTGACCATATCGAGAACACGCTCCGCACCGAGTTCGTCTCGACGCTGACGCAGACGCGCCGGCGCGATCCGCACGAGATGATGGCCGAGATCTTCAATGGCTTCGATCGCCAGACCGAAATGCGCTTCCTCGCCGCGCTCGACGCGACGAACCAGGAATCGGCCGAGCGCATTCGCGCCCTGATGTTCACCTTCGAGGACCTCGGCAAGCTCGATTCCGCCGGCCTGCAGACGCTGATGCGCCAGGTCGACAAGGACATGCTGGCGCGCGCCCTCAAGGGCGCGAACGAAGAGATGCGCGCCTTCTTCCTCGGGGCGATGTCGCAGCGTGCCGCCAAGAACCTGCAAGACGACATGCAGGGCCTCGGCCCCTTGCGTCTCAAGGAGGTCGACGAAGCCCAGATGAAGATGGTGACGCTGGCCAAGGACCTCGCCGAAAAGGGCGAGATCATCATCTCCAAGGGCAATGCCGAAGACGAGCTGGTGTACTGATGGCAGCAGCGAAAAAGTTCATGTTCGCCACCGACTTTAGCGGCAACAGCCGCAACGCAGTCGACGAAGCGGCGCTGGAGGCGGCCAAGGCCGAGGCCTTCCGTAGCGGCCTCGACCAGGCCCGGCGCGAGGCCGAGCAGCAGTTGGGGGCGCTGCTGGCGCAATTGGTGCGCCAGAGTGAGCGGCTGCTCGCCCAGCAGGACGAGCGACTGGCGCAGATCGAGGCGCAGGCCGCACAGCTCGCGGTCGCGACCGCGCGCAGCCTCGCAGGTGCAGCCCTCGCCGACAAGCCGCTGGCGCAATTGCTCGCTGCGGCGCGCGAATGCCTGTCCCATGCCCGGCACGCGCCGCATCTGGCGATCCGGGTGCATGAAAGCCTGGTCGAGACCGTCGAAGGCAAGCTCGCTGGTCTTGCGCGCGAGACCGGCTTCGCGGGCAGGATCGTGGTGCTCGGCGAACCCGACATCGCCCTCGGTGACGGCAAGCTCGAATGGGCCGATGGCGGCATCGCGATCGAAAGCGCGGCGCTTGACGAAGCGGTCGACAAGGCTGTCAGGGCCGTCTTCGGCCAGTCAGATCATCACGCCGAACGGGCGCGGTCATGATGATCTATCACATTGTTATCGCATCGGATTATTCCGGAAAGTGGAGTCCACTCTTCGGTCCGATGCCATAGCGGGGTAAGACAGATGCCAAACGAAAACGACCTCAACCTGCCGCCGCTCAACCCGGCCGATCTCTCCTTCGACCATAATGCCGCGGACTCGGTGGCGCGCTCGGGGCCGGTTCCGGTCAAGACGGCGGAGGATCTCGAACAGGTTTTCGACGTGCCGGTCACGGTCTCCGCCGTACTCGGCTCGTCGCGGATCGCGGTCGGGGATCTCCTGCGCGTCACACCCGGCACGGTGCTGGAGCTCGACCGGCGCGTCGGCGAGGCGATCGACATCTTCGTCAACGAGCGCCTGGTGGCGCGCGGCGAGGTCGTAGTGGTCGAGGAGCGCCTCGGCGTGACCATGACGGAAATCATCAAGACCGACCGGTGACGAGCCGGGCGGAGCGACTGCATTTTTCAAGGAAGGCCTGAGCCATGCGCCTCATCATCGTCGGCAGCCTCAAGGGCCAGCTCATCACGGCCGCCAAGATCGCGGTGTCGCAGGGCGCCGCCGTCACCCATGCCGAGAGCATCGAGCAGGCGCTGGCGGTGCTGCGCGCCAAGGGCGGCGACCTCTTGATGGTCGATGTCGAGCAGCCGATCGCCAAGCTCATCGCGGCGCTCGAGGTCGAGCGCATCCGCACGCCGCTCGTCGCCTGCGGCACCTCGACCGATGCCCGCGCCGCCGTCGCAGCGATCCAGGCGGGCGCCCGCGAATATGTGCCGCTGCCGCCCGATCCGGAGCTGATCGCCGCCGTGCTCGCCGCCGTCGCGGGCGATAAGGCCAGCCTGATCTGGCGCGACCCCGCCATGGAACGCGTCGTCCAGCTCGCCAACCAGATTGCGCGCTCGGATGCGCCCGTCCTGGTCACCGGCGAGAGCGGTACCGGCAAGGAGATGATCGCGCAGCACCTGCATCAGAAGTCGCTGCGCAAGGACAGGCCCTTCGTCGCGGTGAACTGCGCCGCGATCCCCGACAACCTGCTCGAGTCGGAATTGTTCGGCCATGAAAAGGGCGCCTTCACCGGCGCGATAGCGCGGCGGATCGGCAAGTTCGAGGAGGCCAATGGCGGCACGCTGCTGCTCGACGAAATCTCGGAGATGGATGTGCGCCTGCAGGCCAAGCTGCTGCGGGCGCTGCAGGAGCGCATGATCGACCGGGTCGGCGGTACGCAGCCGGTCAAGGTCGACCTGCGTATCATCGCGACCTCGAACCGCAATCTCGGCGATGCGGTGCGCGAGGGCTCCTTCCGCGAGGACCTGTTCTACCGGCTGAACGTCGTACACTTGCGCCTGCCGGCGCTGCGCGAGCGGCCGGGCGACATCCTGGCGCTGGCCGACCATTTCGCCAAGAAATATGCCGAGCTCAACGGCATGCCGCTGCGGCCGATCGCAGCCGAGGCGCGCAAGCTCCTGCTCGGCAACAGCTGGCGCGGCAATGTCCGCGAGCTGGAGAACACCGTGCATCGCGCCGTGCTGCTGGCACAAGGCGTCGAGATCGGCACCGAGGCGATGCTGACGCCGGAGGGCGAGACGCTCGGCCCGGCCAGCGGGCGCGATGTCGCCTCGCGGGCGGCGCAGACGGCGGAGGCGGTGACGCGCGGCCTGGTCGGGCGGACCGTCGCCGATGTCGAGCGCGACCTGATCCTCGATACGCTCGATCATTGCCTGGGCAACCGGACCCATGCCGCCAAGATCCTGGGCATCTCGATCCGGACGCTGCGCAACAAGCTCAGCGAGTATGTCGCCGCCGGCGTGCCCGTCGCCGAGCCGGGGCAGGCACGGACGAACTCGCTCTGACACGCGACGACAAGCGCCGAAAGAGAAGCGGGCCGGAGCAGAGCTCCGGCCCGTCGCAAACCGCTCAGTAGTAGTAGCGGCGACGATAGTAGTAGCGCCGCGGGCGGTAATAGTAGCGCGGGCGGTAATAATAGCGCCGGACATAGCGCGGGCGGCGATAATAATAGTACTGGCTGAAGTCGGCGTCGGTCTTGTCGAGGCCTTCCTTCATCTCCTCAGAGTCCGTCCCGGAACTCATGACGCTCGCGCGATGCGGCGGATAAGAACCATGGCGGCGGCTGCGTAGAGGAAGGCCGTCGCGGAGGCGATGGT
>NZ_JBHSLW010000055.1:0-34361 GCF_042657265.1 Allobosea eneae | reverse complement strand
ATGGTCGAGATTATGCGGAGCGGCACGGCGACAATAACCCCGCAAAACCGCGGCTGCCAGCCAACGACTCCACATAATCCCGCGCTACGCATAATCGACAGCGCCGGAGTAGATGCGGAAGTGCGGGCCCTTGTCCGAGGGGTTTTCGATGCGCTCGAGGCGCGCCTTGACGTTGAGAGTGAGGGTCTTGATCGAGCCGGTGAAGCCGGTGGTGGTGGAGGTGAAGGTGCCGATGGTAGCCATGGTGCCGTTCCTTTGCTGTTTCGGGCCGCGCCCTTCGCGACCTCGATGGCTGTCGACAGGACCGGTGACGATCGGACCGCACCCCGCAGGGGCCGGAATGCAATGGAGGACGGACGGAAGCGGCTTTCTTGCCTCGCGAGGAATGGCGCGCAGCGCCAGGGGAAGAAAGTTGCGCGAGGCCGTTGCGGGAGGACGATCGAGGCGAAGCCGTTCTCCGGTCAGACATGCCCCATCGAGCCCGCGGAAGGGCAGGCCTAAATCAGGCCGAGAAGGAACCACGCCATGGCTGCCGCCGCGTCGGCGCACAGCTTCTCCGCCGGCTCTCGCCGGAACGATCTGCCCGGCAGCCTTTCGCGAATGCGACACCCGCCCGCCCAGAGAACCGAGGCCAGGCCAACACGCTCATCTCATTTCCGTATGGGAACTTGCCCGCGTGCCGGCATTGTCCGCAGCTGAGGTGCGACTCGGCTCCACGGCAGGCCTTTGCGATGAGCCGGGCTTTCTGCCGCCCATCCCACCACCGCCGCTGGGTTCGAAGGTGCGGCCAAGCGAACCCCGCTCTGGTCGCCAATCCGCCGACACAGAACCCTGCCAAGGTGCCCCCCGCCGGCGCTACGGCAAGCATGAGGGGGCGGCTCTCAGCCTTGAATCGGCCGGAAAGAGAGAGCGAGGCCTAGGGTTCTCCATCGCCGTGATTGTTGCCAAAACAAGGAGAATCGGTGGAGGTTTTCTTGGCGATCGTGATGCAGGAGAATCGCGATGGGGCATGCCATGCCTGTTGTCGAGTGGTCCGGCCAGCCGCTTCTTGCGCCATTTTCCTGGCGCGAGGGACACGATGTCTTGGTTTCGACCGACCTTTTCGATTCCGAAATCTGTGAAGAACGCTTGGACAAGACGTTCGCTGTTATGGCCCTGTGCTCGCAGCACTCGTTTCGACTTGTGAGCGCTTTTCCTCAGCGCTTCCGCGACTATGTCTGCAAGATCACGGCGGATCGGGATGCGTGGCTGATGTGGAGGCTCGAAGCATCGTTCGTGCTCGGCAGCCTCGGTCGTTCGCACGAGGCGAAAGGCCATGGGCCGGTCTGGCCGCTCAAGAACATCGCGCTAGCAGACTTCAGGTCGGCCGTGAGCTGAGCCTCGGGGCGGAGAGAAAGATTACAGAACATAATCTTATTGTAGGGTTTATTTCATAATTCAGTGGCGAGCGCGCTCAAGCAAGTTTTCCCGAAGGCGCGCTTCGCATACATGGCTGCCTGGAAGACCGCGGGATGATCCCCGTCGAGGAGGTCGAGCCACGACCCGACGTAGCTGGCGTGTCGTGGCCCTGCGCAAAGCCGCTGGACAAGCGATCGTAACCGGATCGGCGGAGACGGCCGCAGGCTGGCTCCGTGCCGCAGGCATAGAGCGCGGCCGCCCGAAACGGGCGGTGGCCTCATCGGACCATCCCTGGATGCCTGTCACGCTGGACGTCGAAAGCTCGACGGATCAAACGCCGCACATCCCCTCGCACTCGTTGGCGAAGAGGTCGAGCTGGCCATAATCGGCCGCGGTCGAGAGATCTGCCTCGTCGAGCGGTACGCAGGAGCGATGCAGGAACACCTCGCCGCGAATGCCGCGTAGTCCGGTCCGCAAGGCTAGGTCGACCGCGACGGCATCCTTCCACGCGTCAACATCGTGGTCGCGCATGTGGCGCCATCGGGCATTGTCGTGAAACGGACAGGCGATGCACGCCGATTTCGGCGGCACAGGATAGTCATGGCGCCGCAGCCAGGCGAGGCAATCGCGCCTGCTCATCCGCTGTTCGATCAGGGGAAAGCGTTTGACCTGCCATGGCTCGAAGCTCGGCTTGGCGCGGATGATTTCATCGGTCGAGATTCCGATCCAGGCTTCGACCACGGCTTGGACGGGCGAGCGCTTGCGCGTCAGGCCGGCGAGCTCGCGCACCTTCCTGCGGATCGGCACGATCTTGAAGTCGGTCGTGCATTGCCGGTGGATCATGCCGATCGACGCCGTCTCGCGCGAGGTGCTGCGCGAACCGATCTCGATGATCTCGCCATCCTGATCCTCGTCGTAGACCGGCAATTCCGAGCCAGCCGGAATGACTGTCTTCGCGAAGGCCGGAATGGAGGCCCAGCGTTTGCCCTCGCCGGCGCCGATCAGCTCCTCGCGGATGTTGCCGGCCGATACGATGTGGACCGGGAACGGCAGCACGTTCCCGGACATCAACCATGCGAGATGCTCGTAGACGGCCTTCGGTTCCCAGCCGGTATCGGCGAAGATGGCGCAATCGGGCATGGGCTCGATCTCGCCGTGGGCGGCCATCAAGGCCATCGTCGTGGACTGCACGCCGGCGCCGAGGCTGAGCGCGCGCAGGCGGATCGTGGAGGGCTGCAGGCCCTCCTGACTCCTAATCGGGGAGACCAGCATCAGCCCATCTCCCCGTCACGGTCATTCAGCCAGGACCGGAGGTCGCGGCGCATCATCCCGATCGGGCCGTTGATTTCGCAGATGCGCGCACCACGAACGACATGGCCGCCTGTGCGGAACAGCTCGACGAAGTGACGCATGACGTCGAGGTAGAGATGGCCTCCGACGAGCGCGACATCGGCGAACGGATCGCGGCCAAGAGCGGTCAGCGAGCCGATATGCATGCCGGGATGCCCACCGGATGGCATGACCCTGCGCTGGGTCTTCGGCCGCGGCCAGCGCGTGCCGAGGTCGCCGGCCTTCATGGCGGCGGCCACCTGGTCCGTCATCCGCGCATCGTACATCTCGATCGGGGAGCTGGCGGTACGGAAGCCGAGATACGCGGAGAGAAAGGCGACTTTCGCCTTCTCACCATAAGGATCGGTGGCACGCAACGTCTGCCAGAGCGGACCGTCATAGCGCTCGATCGCCGGCATATAGGGCGGTCCATCGCGCTTGGTCGCAGAGCAAGCGAGGACCAGTAAACGGGAAGAAGAACGGGCAGGCATTACGCGACCTCCCGTTCTTTGGAGGCCGCCGGCTGAAGGTCGTGTAGAAAGGCGACGGCCCGCTGCGCATGCGCCGCGGCCTGGAAGATGGTGCGCTTATCCTCAGCGAGGACGCGCAACCAGGAATCGAGGTAGGATGCGTGATCAGGCCGGGGCTCGAGTTCGGGCGCGATGCCGAGATCCGCGCACAAAAAACAGGACCCAAGTTCAGCCAAAAGTTCTTCCCGCGCCCTGTCGCTGCGATCTTTCGCATAGCGGGAAAGGTCGCGATTCAAGCGATGGGGTGCCCCCGTCCAATGGCAGGCCTCGTGGCTGAGGGTTGCGGCATGGGAGGCTGCATCGCGGAACGCCTCGAAGGGCGGCATCTGGATGTGGTCGCTGCCGGGTGAATAATAGGCGCGGTCGCCGCCGTGGCGGATCACCGCGCCGGTGTTGGCGAAGTAGCGATCGGCATGTTCGATCCGCGCGACCGGATTCTCGACCGGTTCCGCCCGGGCATAATATCGATCGGGCAGGCCATCGATCTGCGCGACATTGAAAGCCGTGTAGGCCTTCAGAAACGGGATCTCCCGATCGAACTCCTCGCCAGAGGAACCGACCTCGGTCTTGGTGAAGCGGCTGGCGAAGACGACGGTGGTTCCGCTCTCGCCCTTGCGGACGGCGCCGCCGAGCTCGATGGCCTGCTTGAAGGTCATCCAGATCGGCAAGGTGTAGCCACGGGCTATCGCCTCGGACCAGAGCAACAACACATTCATGCCGGCATACGGCAAGCCATTGTGACGCAACGGGCGCGTCACCCGGCCGATGGCATTCCCCGCGCGCCACGGCTGCATCCAGGGCCGCACGCCCTTTTCCAGATCCGCGAGGATCTTCTCGGTGATCCGGGTGTAGATGTCCGCCCGCTCTCCTTCATTCTTTCGCTTCATGATGATGAACCTCCATTCTGGAGGTCGCGCCGCTCGCGACCCCGTCACGGCGGTCCGCAAGGCCGGGGGACATCAGAGAAGGCGCGCACCCGAGCCGAGCCCATGGCAAAGCCAATGGGAACGCGAAGGGCCGGAACGCATGTGGAGGACGGCGCAGCCGTTGCGCGGCTGCCTGACCCCGGCAGGACCGCAGCCGGGACGGGGCGCGGGGAGCGCATCTCCCCTCCTCTTCCCGCCGGTTTCCGTCGCTATGGTCGGCGCGACGACCCCAGGGATGTCACCCCGCGCTATCCCGCTAGGGCGATGGCCAGGACAAACGAAACAGCCCGAACGGACGCCGCATGGAAAGCCGCCGCGTGCGCGAGATCACGGAGCGAGGGCTCAGCGATGCGCCGTGCCGGCGAAGACGAACCGACTACGACCACAGCCTCGAATGCGAGCGTGAGCCCGGCCGCGACGCGACATCGGGCTCTGACCGGCTGGCCGCTCGCGGCTCATCCGATTGCATCGGATTACGGCACAATCTCAAGATCGGTTTCGCGAAACTCGTCGGCGGTCGCGAGGATCGGGACGCGGTAGTATTTCGCGCAGGCATAGTGCAGGCAGTCGCCAAGGTTGAGGCCGCGGCGCCCGGAGCGATAGCGATGAGCTGCCGAGAGGGAGAGCGTCGTGGTGCGTTTTGCCGGCGGCAGATCGCGGATATCGATGCCGCGTTCGTCCAGGAACTCCAGCACCAGCGACTCGACCGCCTCGACCGACAGGTTGAATTTGTCCGGGCGCGCCAAGCCCAATACCGCCTCGAGCACGGCAACGGGCGAGGTGATCCGCTTCTTCGCGCCGGCGAGCGCGCGGGAAACGCGCTCGGCCTCCGGCTCATCCGACAAGACGGCGATGATGGCGCAGGCGTCGACGAACATCACGTTTCATCCCAGAGGTCGTCGAAGGCCTCTCGCGGCAGCGGTTCTCTTGCCTTGTCGTTGAGAGCGATGCCATGCTTCTCCCGCAATCGTGCCGCGGTCTGCTGCGGCGACTCGACGTTGCGCCGCCGCTCGATCGCCTCCTTCATGGCGATGACGATGGCATCGGTGATGCTGACGCCGGCCATGCTGGCGAATTTCCGCGTCAGCGCGTCGGCCTCCGGATTGTTGACATTGATCGGCATGGTAGCCTCGATGTAGATAATACCTGAATTGAATGTAGATACCGCGATCTACATTCGCAATGCGAATTGAAGTGGCGGGGCCGGGGCCCCGCCCTGTCCGGCTTAGC
The DNA here is from genome assembly GCF_042657265.1 of Allobosea eneae. Taxonomy (NCBI): domain Bacteria; kingdom Pseudomonadati; phylum Pseudomonadota; class Alphaproteobacteria; order Hyphomicrobiales; family Alloboseaceae; genus Allobosea; species Allobosea eneae. The sequence goes on along the minus strand of NZ_JBHSLW010000055.1, from coordinate 28,948 downwards.
CGAAAGCCGCCATCTGGAGCTCGGCCGCCTTGCGGTCGACGGATGCGCCGATGTTGTCCATCGGGCGCTCGAAGGGCTTCCAGCTCTCGCCGACGACCTGTTCGTAGGCTCGCACGGCGCCCTCGGCCGCCATGAGGAGTGCGTGGGCCTGAAGGCCCATGTCGGCGGCGAACTCGCGGCGGCGCTGGGCCTTGCCGTCGAAGCCGACCGGACCGTCGAGATCCTCGTCACGATCATCGCAGGCCGACTTGGCGGTAGCGTCTCGCGCCTCGGTGACCGCGCGGGTGTAGAACTGGCCGGCGCCATGGGCCGAGCCGACATAGGCGCCGACGATGCGCTGGAGGTGGATCTGCATCGCCCGCTCCGCGAGACCCTCGCTGAGGCTGTCGGCGGTTTCGACGATCAGGCGTTCGTGCAAGTCACGGATGCCGTTGCTGTCGAGCACGGCGAGCCCGAAGCTCTCCGAGATGCGCGTGGCCTGTGTCGCATCCGGGCAGGCGAGGCGGACCATTTCGAGGGTCGTGCCCTTGCGAAGCTGAACGACGCGGGCGGTGTGACGGGGAGCGGCCTTGACCATGTGAACTTCCTTCCTTCGGTTGTCCCGAAGGCTTGGACCGACCTTGCCAGCCTTCCCTTCGGGCGCGCTCGGACCAAACCGGCGGGAAAACGGGTGCTTCAGGGCCCGGGGCGGCCGAAGCGAGCAAGGCAGGCTTGCGGGCAAGCGGGGTGAATGCCCTGCGCAGCCCGCGGGCCTGCGTTGGCGAGATCGGCTGCTCCGGCCGCGAAGCGGCGCGGAACGCGGCCTTGAAGCGACCGGCCGCCGGTTTACGAGCGTGACCCCGACCGAAGGGAAGGCCGACAAGGACCGGGCTCAAGAGAGGCGCCCGACAGGCGAGGTTCGCTTCGGCCACGGCCTTCACAGGACCTTCAGCGGCGATCAGGCTGGCAAGGAGCGCTCCTACGGCACGGTGACGCCGACTTCGAGATGCGGCCCAGATCGCCGGCCGTGCTACGCGGATGCTCGCCTCGCTATCGCGACGCTTGTCATCCGGCGACTGGGCGTTCGATCGGTAGACGATCCAGGCGAAGCCCCTCGCCAGGTCGTGGCCGGTCGCCATGTCGACGACGAACGGGTCGGCGGTGTCAAGGCCGCCGAACTCCCCGGCATTCCAACCGTCCGCGACGCGGCCCGGCGATCCGTTGCCGACAGCCCGCCAACGGCGGATCAGAAGCCGTAGCTTCGATCAGCCCAACGCAGCAGAACGCGCGCATCCTGATCGGGCAGACGCACGCGCGCCTCGCGCAAACCCCGCGCGATCGCCTCACCGACACCGGGATCAACCCGGTTGCCGTGGGTCATCAGGAAGAACCATCCAAAGGTCAAGCCGACCTCGCGATCGATCGCCTCGATGCGATCCATCAGGATGTGAACGGACGCTTCGCCTGTCTCCAGTCTCTGCGCCGGGAGGCGCAGTGGGCGGGTGATGAACCCGATGTCTCGCTCGCCCCGATGCTCGTAATCCCTGATGTCGAGCGCCCAATGCTCATACACACGCGCAGTTCGCGCGCTCGATTCCTCCCAATCCTGAAAGAAGCGTACCTCGCGCGGTGCGGATTCGAACCAGTCGGGCTGAGCCTGGAGAAACGGCGTCTGCGTGCCGTCGGAATCGACCCAGACGCGCTGCTCCATCTCCGGTCGGCTTGCCTCGCGCTTCGCGCGCTCGAGCCGCGCGCAGCGCCCGAGGAACGTGCGAAGATGCACGACGCCGCCGCCGGCACGGGTGGTCAGGCGGTAGAGAGGGCCTGCGAGCACCTTGTCGTCCGAGAGATCGCCGTGCTTGATCCATGACGGATCGAGCAGTTCGTCCTGGCTCCAGGGCTGGTAGGTCGGATCGACAATCGGCCCGGCGCGCCATTCAACCTCGCGGCCGAGCGAAATCTGAAGATAGTCAGCCGCGCCCGGCCCGGTCGATGCAAAAGCATAGGCACTGTTGCCATGCCACTCCGAAATCTGCAGGTCGCTCTCCCGCAAGCGGTTCCAAACCGCGCGGACATCGCCCTTGTCCTTCGCCAGTTCGGCTTCCATCCAGGACCGGTACTCGGCGATCCGCGTCCCGTCGGCCGCGAGCACCGAGCGTTCGACGCGCCAATATTCATCGGCGTAATTGACCGCGAAAAAGACGAAGCTAGGGAACGCCTCGCTCAATGCCGCCGCCAACGCCTTCTCGTCGGCGCCATCCGGCAACTGCGGCAGGATCGCTTCGACCGAGCGATGATCCGGCAGTCTCGTCGGCGCGATATCGGCGTTCTCTGTCATCCGGCTATCCTGTCAGTCGCTCTCGCGTTTTGTGCCATTGGCGCAAGAAAGCTCGGGCGCATCAATCAAAAATGAGCCGCGTCCACCCTGTGGTGGTGGCGGCGGCAGATCGTTTCCACGGTATAGACTGGCATAGCCCTCTCCCTTCATGTTGGGCCGATATGCCGCGGCGCCGGGTGGGCGCCTTCGGACGGAAGGCCGAAACGCTCGCGAAGGGCCGAGATCGCCCGGTCCTGCCGCATCAGCTTGCGCGAGAGCGCATCGATCTCGGGCTGCCGCTCCGCGGTCAGCGCGGTGAGGTTGGATCGGTAGCGTTCGAGGAATGCGCGTGGATCAGGCGGCTTGCCGCCCCGGTAGCCGGTCCGGCGCGGCTGGAGTGTTGGGATCAGCGCCGTCATGCGCCGCGTGATCTGGCGCTGGATGATGTCGAGCTGGCGCTGCGTCTGCCGGCGCGCCGCTTCCATCCGGAAGAGCTGCACGCGGCGATCCGGGAAAGGGCTCATGACTCCCTCTCCTGCCAGCCGACGAAATCCGATCGCCCGCCATAGACGGCATGCCGATCAGGATCGATGACGAAGCCGAACCGGCCAACCTTGTACTCGTCAGAGGGAACAAGAAAACGCCGCTCCTCCGCACCGGGCCCACGCTTGCCACCGGGAGTCGCCACGCATTCGACGAAGCCCTTCTGCCGGCTCGACGTGATCGCCGACACCACGATCCATTCCGTGGCGTGCTCCCGCTCGAAAGTACGGCGGTCCTTCTCGACGGACTCGCCCGGCTGCAAAGCGGTCGCGAAGATCGCCTCCCAGGCGTCGGGCCAGCTGTCCTTCAGGATCTTCTCGGCACAGCGACGCTCGAAGCTGGTGAATAGATCCGGGAATGTGATCGCGACGATCGCCCAGGCTTCATCCTCCTCATAGTAGCCGCCGGGCACTCGCAGCATCGGGTGAACCATGCAGTTGCGTTCGGCCGACAGGTGGAAGCCGCCGTGTCCCGCGGTCGAATGGCAGACGACGCCCTCGGCATGGATCGTCGCCCCCTGCGACGTGCCCCATGGCGTGTGCGCGCGGGAATGAATCTCGCGGCGCCCGAGCGCCTTGCGCTCACACTGATGCTCGGCGTTCTCTGCGACTCTGGCGTGAAACGCCGCCTCGTCGGAGAGCTCGCCGTCATAGCCGTAGAAATCGGACCGGCGCCATTCGGCAAGCGGTCGGCTGATCCGCCAACCAGATGCCAGATAATGCCGACCGTCGCGCCCCGGCAGCATCGCGAAGGCGTTGTCGCCAACACGCGCAACCGGGAAGCCCTCGCTGCACCGGCCGAAGTCGACCGGAGGAAAAGCCTCGGAACCGGACGCCGATTTCTGGGACAGAAGCGCGCTCATGCCGCTCTCCCTTCGACGACATCGGCGCCGACCTCGTCGGCCGTCACCTCTTCAAGGACAGCCCGAGGGTATCCATGGCGCGAGAGCCATTCCTCGGCCGCGGCGCGATGCGCTGCCAGATGCGCGAGCTCGGCCCCGGGACCGGCATGGCTGAACACACGCACCGAACCGATCGCCGGCCGCGCGAGGATCGTGAACTGCAGCGTCGATTCCAACGAGAAGGAGCGATGAACCCGGATGGCGATGATGCCGCCGGCGCCGAAATCCACCTCGTGCAGGGTGAAGCTCGCCGAGAGCGTGACATTACCGGCGCCTCTTGCCCCCTGCTTCCGGATCAGGTGGCCCTGGCTGTTGTTGTTCTGCCAGGCGGAGAGCTTCTTGCGATGGCGGTCCGGCGGCCGCGGCGTGCCGTCGGACCAGGCGACGATCGAGCCAATCGGTGCGTTGTCGAAGATCGTATGCGCTGACATGGATGACCTCGTGAGCGTGGCGTGAAAACGAAACCACCGCCGGCATGGCCGGCGGCGGGGAGCGGTTCGGAAGAGGATGGCGAGGCGCTGCTACTCGGCAGCGTCAAGGAATTCGCCGGGCTTCTCGTCGACAGTATCCTCGGCGACCGTTGCAGCGGCGGCGTCGACGTCCTCGTCGTCATTGGCGGCGATGGTATTGGACGAGAGCCATTTCGCGATCTCGGCAGCATCCGGCGCGAACAACGCGGCCGGATGGACGAAGCGGCCTGTCGCAAAGTGCTCAACGAGCGCTGCACGCGTTTCCCTGACTCGCGCCCGCGGCAGGACCGGAGTCTCCTTGCAGGAGCGTTCGAGCGCCACTCGCGACAGGCAGTCGAGGAAGTCCTCCGTGCCCATATTGGGCAAGAAGCCATCCGCTCCGATGGCAGCGCCGGCGATGCGGGCGACAATGCCGCTGTCGCTGCGGTTCACACGGGCGGACAGAGCATCGATCAAGGCCGCGCGTGCCGCCGATCGCAGCGTGACCATGTCATGCGCGAGCGTGCCATCGTCTGCGACGAGCCTGACGGCGTGCCGTTCCATGCGCGCAAAACCATAGACATCGTCACCGGCGCCCGACGCGACCGTGATGTTGCGCCCGGCAAGCGCCAGCACCAGCAACGCCATCAGCGTGTCGTCCTCGATCGGCCCGCGCTCCAGTGCCTCATGCAGCGCATCCGTCCGAAAATCGCCGATCATCGCGATGCCGCTCCGCGTCACATCCGGACGAGGTTTCGCCATGACGACGTCGTCGTTGCCGGTATCGTCCGTCTGCCCCTTCTTGTTCGGCTTCTGCGGCTCGGGCATCCGGAAATGCACCGTCTGCACCTTGCCCTCGCGATCGAGATACATGGCGGCCCGATCGGACTTACCAGGTTTGCCATGAACGCGCTCGGCCTTCGGCGGCAGGGTGACCTCGCCCCAGCTATTCGTTTCCGCGATGACGCCGCGCTTCGGCAGGTGCTGCGTCATCCATTCCTGCTGGGCGCCGAGGAAGGCTTCGACATTGACGGTATAGCGATTGTCCTGGTCGCCAGGCGCGAACAGGTCCTCAGCCCATTCGATGCCGTAGGCCTGGGCGAGATCATCGCCGAAGCTGGCGTCGCGCGCATACATGCGCTTCTTAGTGAGCCCATTCGCGATCTTGTACCAGGACACGTCCGGATCGCCCTTCTTCGGCTTGTTGGCCTTCCAGACCGCCGACTGCTCATCGAGCGATGCGGCCGCGATAACGCGCAGCTGCTGCTCGTTGGGCATATTGCCCTTCGCGATGCAGTCGAGCATGGCGGGCAGGATGTTCGCGAGCAGGCGCAGCTTGCGGACCTGCCGGACGGGCAACGCGAGTGCGACGGCGATCGCCTCCTCGGTCCAGCCGAGCGCGACAAGCCGCTCGATTCCACGCCATTGGTCGACGGCGTTGAGCGGTTCCCTGGCGATGTTGTCCACCAGGGATCGCATCGCGCCATTGTCGTTCGAGGGCTCCGCCACGAGGACCTCGATCTCTTCGAGACCGGCGACGATGGCCTGCTGAACCCGGCGATGGCCCGCATCGATGATGTAGCCGTTGCCGCCGCCCGTTTCCGGAAAGATGACTGGCGGCTGGATGATGCCGACCGCCTTGATGGTCGCAAGCAGCAGCGCGTCGGCCTGGGGCGTGGCCTTGGTCCGGCGTGCGCGGTCGGGATTGTCCTTCAGCGCGCGCGGATCGACCTTCATGAGATGCATGGAATTGCTCCTTCAAGGGTAGCGGACGCAGGTCTTCCCCGGTCCTTTTCCGTCTTCTTCCCGAAGACACCCCCCGGCCCGCGGAGCGGCGGGACCGGCACAACTGCGGCGGAGCATTCCTGGCCGGATGGCCGAGCGGGGCTGAACGCCCTGCGAGGACGAGGGGCAGGGATCGCGACCGCGGCGCTTGAGCGTCAGCGTTGCCGGTCCTGTCGCTCCGCGAGGGAGCCCTTCCTTTCTCCTTCTTCTCCCTTCTTGAATTGCCACCTTAATGGTGGCATATGGAGCCATGGAGAAGCGTCGCCCGACCTATGATCTCGAAGCGATCAAGGCGGCGTTCGGATCGGTCGACCAGCTCGCGATGACGTCGTCCGCCCTGCGCGATGCGACGGCGCTGGGCTTCGATCGGGCGGGCGTGGTCGAGACGATCGGCGGGATCGAACGGCGCATGTTCTACAAGTCGATGACGACCTTCGCCGATCATCGCATCTGGCAGGACGTCTATCATGTGCCGGCGCGGGGCCTCACGCTCTACGTCAAGTTCCAGGCGGACATCGTCACCGAGTTCACGGTGATGTCGTTCAAGGAGAAATGACCATGGCGCTATCGAAGCAGAAGCTGCCCGAGACGATGGTCTCTCCGGAGACCGGGGAGATGCTGCGCCGCGACGTGCGCCCCTTCATCGTCAGCTACAAGGGCAAGAGCATCACCGTGGAGCTGCCGGGCTATTACCCGGAGAATGGCGACGAGGGCGTGCATGTCGGCGACGACATGGCCGTCACCGACATGGCCCTGCGCAACCTGAAGGAAGAGGTCGAAGGCATCCCGTCACCGACCACCATCAGGCGGGTGCGTGAGAAACTGCGACTGTCGCAGCGCGAGGCAGGGGGCCTGCTGAAGGTCGGGGAGAACGCCTTCGACAAATATGAGCGTGGCCTGGTCGAGCCGAGCGGCCCGACCAGCCAGCTGCTTCGTCTCCTCGACCATCACCCCGAACTGGTCGAAGAGCTGCGCGGGACGGCCGCCTAAGCCGCAATCGCATTGCCCTCTCCGCTCCTCTCGACATCGAGGGCCAAAGCCCGCTCGATCTCCCCGAGCTGCCGACGCTTGGCAGCGAGTTCGTCGGCAAAGGCGAACTCGCCCTCGCCGCGCGACTGATAGGAGACAAGCCGGCGGCGCGCATCGGCAAGGCGCTGACCAAAGCGCTCTCGCTCGACCTCGAACTCATCGAGCGCATGTTCGAGGCGGGCGATGGCGCCGAGCGGCGTCACCGTGACGGGCAGGTTGATCTCCTGCTCGGAATTGGTCCGTAGCAGCATCGTCCTGAAGTGATAGCCATCGCGGCCGAAGCGCTCGCCGGCATACGCGAGATCGAAGCCGCTGATCGACGCGATGATCGCGTCGCCCGCGTCCTGAAGCTGCACGAGCGTCAGGATCTCCTTCATCAGCGCCCTGCCTGCTGCCTTGCGCTCGGTGAAGAGCTTGCCCGTGACGCTCATGGCGAAGGCCTCGCCGGCGGTCGGGACGAGGCGCTCGATGTCCTGACCGATCTCCGCAATCCGACGCGTCGAGATGTCGATGTCGCGCTCGGCGTCGCGGACCTGCCGGCGCACGGCATGCTGGTCGTCGATATGAGCAGCCCGCAGTCGCTCCAGCCGGGCTATATCGGCTTCCAGCCCCGCCTTCTGCATCAGCCGCTGGTCGCCGGACGCAATGGCCTTGGCCATGGCGAACTGGTTGGCCTGACCTTCACCGAGGTCTTCGAGCCGGCGGATCGAGGTGTCGCCGCTGAGCGCGGCCGCGATGAAGCGGGCCTTGCGTTCGTTGTTCTGCCACATCGTCGCGTCGAGGGAGCCTTCGGTCGCGTAGGCATAGACCTCGACCTCATCGTGCTGGTTGCCCTGGCGGACGATCCGGCCTTCTCGCTGCTCGATTTGCGAGGGGAGCCAGGGCACGTCGAGATGGTGCAGCGCCTTCAGCCTGAGCTGCGCGTTGACGCCGGTGCCCATCGTCTCGGATGAACCGATGACAATGCGAACGCGGCCGGAGCGGATGTCGCCGAAGAGCCGCTGCTTCGTCTCGGATTTCCGGTAGTCCTGCATGAAGGCGATTTCGGCCGTCGGCACGCCGCGGCGAACGAGCTCATCCCGGACCCAGCGATAGGCGGAAAAGCCCCTGGTCTTCTCGACGCTGATCGTGCCGAGATCCGAGAAGATCATCTGCGCGGCGCCCGGTAGCTCATAGGGCTTGCCGTCCGGTTGCACATAGGTCTGCTCTCGCGTCTGCCGCCAGATCCGGAAGACGGTATCGATCATCCGGTTGAGCTTGTTGTCGGGCTCGTTGTCATTGTCGGCATCGACCAGGCGCAGATCGATCGCGGCATGGCGACCATCGGTGATGACCGAGAGCAGAATGTCGTCGCCGGGCTCCGGCGGCCGGTCGCGTTCCTCGATCGCCTTGATGCGGGCGTCGAGCTGGAGCTGATAGCGCTTGAATGCGCCGGTCGGCTTGGCGGTGACAATCTGGCGCCGACCGGTCGATATCGCCGGCACCTTCACGTACTGACGAAGATCCTCTGGCATCACGACGTCGGCGAAGGAGCGGAACATCGCGATCAGCTCGGGCACGTTGACGAAGCTGGCGAAGCGCGAGACCGGCTTGTATTTGCCGGAGGGCTGCAATTCGAGCTCGGTCGTGGTGTCGCCGAAGGTCGAGGCCCAGGCATCGAACTCATGCAGGCCACGCTGCTGCAGCGCCGCATGGTCCATCAGCCGCTGCACCGAGAACATCTCGCCGAGCGTGTTCGTGATCGGAGTGCCCGAGGCGAGCACCAGCGCACGGCCCGGATTCTTCGTCTCGATGAAGCGCGACTTCACATAGAGATCCCAGGCGCGCTGCGAGCCGTTGGGATCGACACCCTTCAGCGTCGACATATTGGTCGCGAAGGAGAGCTTCCTGAACTCCTGGGCTTCGTCGACGATGATCTGATCGACGCCAATCTCCGCAATGGTCAGGAGATCGTCCTTCCGCGTCACCAGCGCTTCCAGCCGCTCCTTCAGCCCTTCTTTGAGGCGCTCAAGCCGCTTGCGCGAGACGCGGTCATCGCTTTCCACCTTGGTGAGCAGTGTCTCGAACAGTTCGAGCTCATCCTGGATCATCTGCTGCTCAAAGGCCCAGGGCACACCGATGAAGCGGAACGCCGAATGCGTGATGATGATCGCGTCCCAGGTCGCGGTCGCGGCGCGCGACAAAAACCGGGCGCGCTTGTCCTTGGTAAAGTTCGTCTCATCCGCGACCAGAATCCGGGCCGCCGGATAGAGCGCCAGGAACTCGCGTGCCGCCTGCGCCAGGCAGTGACCGGGAACAACCAGCATCGCCTTGGCGATCAGGCCGAGCCGGCGCTGTTCCATGATGGCGGCCGCCACCGTCATGGTCTTGCCGGCGCCGACAGCGTGGGCGAGATAGGTCGAGCCCGCCGCGATGATCCGCCAGACACCCCGCTTCTGGTGCCCATAGAGAACAAAGGCCCCGGAGGCGCCTGGGAGCTTCAGATGCGAGCCGTCGAATTTGCGCGGCGCGATGTTGTTGAAGCGATCGTTGTAGATCCGGGCCAGGCGATCGGTGCGATCGGGGTCGGACCAGACCCAGGCCTGAAAGACGGTCTTGATCCTGGTGAGCTTCTCCTTCGCCGCCTCCGTGTCGACGACGTTGAGAACGCGCCGCTCGCTGTCGCCGTCCTTCACGGTATCGAAGATCTGCGGCACGCGGCTGTTCAACGCGTCGGCGAGCAATTCGCCGGCATGGCGCCGGTCCGTGCCCCATTCCGAGGTGCCAGCAGCGATCCAGCCAAGCTGGCGCGCCTCGACGGTCCATGATGCGAGTTCCGGCATATGATGGATGCGGATTTCGGCGCCCATGGTTTCCTTGACGAAGGCGACGACATCGGCGGCCGGTATCCACGGCGCGCCGAGCCGCGCGGTGATTTCCGATGGTCCGAGATCGGCCGGCTGGACGTTAGCGAGCGCCCGCACATTGCGCTCGAATATCGGATCGAGCACCCCGGCGGCTTCGGCCGCTTTCAGCTTGTCGCGAACCGGCCCGGAGAGATAGGCATCCGCCGTCTGCCATGAGCCATCGCCGGGATCCTGGAAGATCGCATCGCCGAGCTCCGCGATCACGTCGGCGACGTCCTGATGCAGCAGCTCGGCGATATGCTCGAGATCGACGCGCCCGCGCTCATTGAGCACGACAGCGAGCGCGTCCGCGGCCGAGGTGATGACGGGCGCCGCCGGCGGCGCGATCACGCGCTCGGAAAAGATCGGCCCGGGCTTGGCCGTGTCGGTATCGAGATCGTAGCTCTCGATCGAGGCGACGAGCCAGCAATCGGGATCGTCGAGGAACGGCTGGAGGTTGGGCCGGCGATGCGTCTCGCGGACCTCGCCGCTCTCATCGTCCTCCGTGACCGAGACGGTCGTGTGATTGATCGGGCCGAAATCGCGCACGAAGCTCGACCAGGCGATCCGCAGGCGAACCTGCGCATCCTTGCAGGGCCGATCCAGCTCCTGGCATTTGAGCACCTCGCGGACGGCATCCCGGATCGGGATCAGCTTGCGAATGATCCTGACGTGCTTTTCGGGGATACCCTCGGCACTACGGCCCTTGCGGATCTGCACCGCGACGGGCGTGCCATCGATGAGCTGCATGAGGCCGCGGGCGTTGTCGACGAAGAAGCTGCCTTCGCGGATATGTCGTCCGGCGGCCGAGCTGGCATCATCGCGATCGTCGGCATCCGCCAGATCGAAATCGATCTCGCTCGGCTCGCCGTCATAGAGGGCTTCCGGAAGGAACAGGATGGCTGCACCCAGCACTGCGGCGAGATCCTCGCCGGGGCGCGGAAGGCAGGTATAGGTCTCGCCAAAAGGCCCCGAAGTCAGCGCATGCGTGCCGAGCACGAATTCCGGATGCTGGGCGAACCAGCGATTGACGCGAATGGCGCCCCCGTCCTCGCTCGCCGGCTGCACCTCGTCGAGATCGAGCCAGGCGAGATCGCCATCCGCTTCCGCGGGCTTGCGCTTGCGGAAGAAGAGGATGTCGACGACGACGTCCGTGCCGGCGTCAGCTCGAAAGCTGCCTTCCGGCAGGCGGATCGCGGCGATCAGGTCCGCGGATTTCGCGATATGCTTCCGCGCCGTCGCGTCGGCTTTGTCCATCGTGCCAGAGCTCGTGACGAAGACGGCGAGGGCGCCTGGCTTCAGCAGGTCGACCGAGCGCGCCAGAAAATAGTCGTGCAGCCGCAAACCCAGCGAACGATAAGCGCGGTCCGAGCGCACCGTGCGATCGGAGAAGGGCGGATTGCCGATCGCGAGATCGAAGGCGGCCGGCAGTTCAGTGCGGGCGAAGTCGCCATCAATGATCCGGGCCCGCGGCTGGAGCAGGCGCGCGATCCTCACGGTCACCGGATCGAGCTCGACGCCGGTGATATGGGACAGGTCGCGCAAGGCTTCCGGCATCAGCGCCGGGAAAAGTCCCGTGCCGATGCCGGGCTCGAGCACGCGACCGCCGCGCCAGCCGAGACGCTGCAGCCCCGCCCAGATCGCCCGGATGATGAATTCGGGGGTGAAATGGGCGTATTGCGTACAGCGGGCGAGCGAGGCGTAGTCGATCTCACTAACCGCATCTTGCAGCTCGGCGCCGAGTTCCTCCCAACTCTTGCGGAAGGTGGTCTCGCCGGGCCGGCGAAAGACGCCGTTGGCGAGATCGGACGCGGCGAAGCCGGTGAAGCGGATCAGGCTCGCCTGTTCCTCTGCCGTCGCATGCCGATCCTCCGCCGCGATCTCGACAGCCAATCGGATCGCCGCGATGTTGTCGCGGGCACGCGCCTTCCAGCCCTCAGCCAGGGCGCGGTCGCCGGCGAGATAGAAATTGCTGCCGCGCAAGCGCTCCTCGGTCGAAACCGAAGGAGCAAGCGCCTGCCTCGCCCCAGCCGGCGCGGGTTTCGGCGGCTCGGGATCGTCGTCGTCATTGGACTCCACCGTGAAGTCGCCGGCGAACGCCGTAACGCCGAGACCAAGCCCCGACGACAGAGCCGTGTTGCCGAAGAGGTCGATGGTGAAAGGATCGTCCTGCGCCATGAGAGATTCTCCTGGGTTGAAGGCGCGCGTCATCGGCCAGCCGGGCGCTGCCCGGCCGGAGCGATGATCGCGAGTGAGTTCGAGGAGTGGGCCTGAGCGGCCGGCGGTCAGCGGCGGATCAGGGAGACCGAGAGGCTGGCGTCGGTCATCGTGATCGTTAGATGGGTCGCCGTGGGCGAGCCCGTGATCATTTTCATGAGCATCTCGGCATCGAGGAACTCGATGCCGTCATCCCCGCCGAAATGCTGGCGCTTGTAGTGCCAGCAGTCGGGATTGGTCTTGGGATCGCACTCTTGCGCGTAGACGACGAGCGCACGCTGGCCTTCAGCGAGCTTGCCGTTGGAGAGCGCGTACACGCCCTCGTCACCGACGAGCCAGAGACCGGGCTTCTCGCCCTCGCCTGGGCGGAGGCCGTAATAGGGATTGCGGAAGCCGCCATTATTGAAGGCGTCGATCCGTCCGCGCATGATGATGGCGCGGATCTCCGTGACGGTGAAGGTGAACATCGCCGCCACCCGTCATGCTGCTTGTCGCTCGGGAAGGTAGCGCAGATCGACCGGCAGCTTGGCCGATATTTCCGCATCGGAGAGCTCGTCGAGCAGCTTGAAGTCTCGGGCCTGCCAGGAGGCGCACATCATGACGATGCGCTGTCCGTGCTGGGCGCTCGGAAAGCGCCCATCGGCGTAGCCGCGATAGGCGTCATGGGTGCTCGACCAGATATGCTCCAGCCGCTCTTCCCGCGTCATGGCCCGGACCGGGCGGGATTCACGCTCGATGATCGCGTCGCGCATCAACGCCGGCGAGGCCTTCGCGGCGAGATCGCAGTAGCCGTGGAAGTAGCGGACCCGGCCGTCGATCGAGAGCGTGAAGAAGATGCTGGTGATCGACCCGGTCAGGAATTCGCGCATCGAGAACATGCCCCCGCGCATCCAGAGCGGGGGCAGTACCGCGAGCATGTAGTCGTGCTCGGCCTGGCCGATCTCGAACCACTCACCGCGATAGAGCGCGCTGTCATTGCCCTCGAAACGGTTCGGGCGCTGCGTGTGGCGGTCGAACATCCGGAACATCTGGCGCCGATCGGCGACGCCCTGGAATACCTTGCGGGCGGGAGAGAGGTTCATGGCGGGCTCCTTCAGCCTCGTCGGGCCGGAGCGCGGCTCCCCGTCACGGGATCACCATCCTCTCTTCAGCCCTTCATGACCCCTCCCCTGCAGCCGCCTCTCCGTCCGGGCGGGTCAAGGGCCGGCGCAGCCGGGCGAAGCGTCACCCTTGAGGCGGTCGGCGGGAATGCGGCAGCCCGGTCCCCTTCTCTCCTTCCTTTCTCCTCCTGGTCGCTCGCCGTCGCCGCTTGCAAGCCGGCGTTCCAGTCGACCTGCACCGGTCGCAGGCGCTCAAATCCGCAGCCGATCTCGCGGGCTATCACCATCAGCCGCTGGGCGTAGGTCTCGCCCTGGTGGTTGTTGTCGGTCGCGGCAATCAACAAGGCCCCGGTGCGCCCCGCCAGCATACGGATCGCGGCGGCGGTCGCCGGCGACCATCCTCCGCCGGTGCTGAGATAGAGACTGTCGGGTCTTGTGCCCTCACGTGCGGCGAGGCTCATGGCGTCGATCGCGGCCTCGGTCACACAGAGGCGCGCCGCCTCAGGCGAGCCAAACCGGAACAGCAACTTCGCGCCACCGGTCGAGAAACCGCGCCACTCCCGACCGCGCTCCTCCCAACCGATGACCGCGCCGGCCTCGTCGCCGTGCGCTGCCCACATGCTGCCATACGGGCCTTCACGCAGGACATCCTGGCGGATCGCAGCCCGGATGACGGCCTCCGGCAGGAAGCGATCGTCGCGCAGATAGCACCACATCATCGAGCCGGGCCACGGTCTGCGACGGCTCGACCATCGCTCGAAGATAGACCGTACCGGTCTGGAGTCGCGCGGCGGCCGGAGCCAAGCTGGATCTCTCGGAACGAAGCCAACCAGTGCAGCGACACGGTCGAGGCCTTCGACGAAGGATACGCCGTTGAGATGTTCGACCAGGCCGAACACATCGCCTTTCGCATCGGACCGAGGATCGAACCAGCCCCGCCCAGCATGGATCACGATGACGATCGCCTCTCCGCGGCGATACTTGATCGCCTTGCGGCTGCTTTCCGGCAGGTCGATCGTGAAGCCCGCCTGCTCGAGCACCGCGGCACACGGCACGCGGACCCGCAACTCCTCCAGCTCATTCCGTTCCATGATCCTGCCGGCACGCGCTCGCGTCCGCCTTTCCTTGCCTGTTTCCTATCTCCACACCTCGCGGAGCGGCTTCCGGACGCCGCGAAGAGCAAAGGCGGCAAGGGCGCGCTAGCGGCGTGAGCTTCCCTTGCCGCCGCAGCTCGCAAGCGGCACTCCCGGAAGGAGAAAGGCCGGCTCAACGAGCCGGCCGGATTTCAAGGGGGTCGAATTCAGCGGAAGGCGGGACGGAGAATGGCCCGTCCGTCCGGAAGAGCGTGACCGGAACGCCGAGAACCCAGGCGAGCTGGAACGCATGGTTCTAGGCAAGAGCCCGATTGCGCGACCTCATGAAGGTTCCATCCGGGAGCGCGCCTATTCCCGCTCGATGGCTCGGTCGTGTCTAGCACGCCTCCGTTCCAGCCAGCGACCACGCGGCATACACTGCGGCGCCACTTCTATGATGCGCATCCACGCTCAACGTCGCGTCAGGGATGGAAGCCGGCGCGGGCGGTGACCCGCAGGGGCTTCGGCTTTGCCTACAGCCCGGCCCGACGGGAGACGCCGGACTCATCTACGTCTTTTGCGGCGCCTGCGCACTCGCTCGCGTGGTGTCTTTGGCTCGCCCGCGACAGTCCGCGCTGAACGACGCTCGCGCAATTGCGTCGCCACGACTTCAATCTCCGCGCCAGCAGCTGTTACGGCGTCATCGGAGAGGCAGTGCCCAGCAATCCAGCCATCGAGAAATTGCCTTATGGAGGGGGCGCAGCCGCGCTTGATGAAGGCAAGCACCAACGCCCAGTCTTTGGACCGGAACCGAACCATTCGCTCGATCAGGATGCTCGTCGCGCGCTTGCAGGCTAGGTCGAACTCACCATGTTCAAGCCAGAGCTGGTTGAGGAACTCGACGCAGACATTGATATGCGATCTCAACTCGGCGTTGCGCGTGCCCATGAAATTGGCAAGCGCTGCAAAATTTCCGAGATCTCGCGCTTGATCCTCGCGGATCGCCGTAAGCATCACGTCCGCATTTAAAGCAAGATGGCCGTGACGACGCCAAGCTAGACCGACAACCAAGTCGACATAACGGCGATGATTCACGATTCCCAGGTCAAGGGCAAATGAGAACACCACTTGCAGCCAGGCCCCTTTGGTCGAGCAAGCGGCCTCGCCATACTGTCGGAAATACATGTCTTCCGAAACAAGCACATGCTTCGCGTCCGCGAGATTGGCGGCGTCGAGAGCATGGGGTCCGAAGGATTGGTAGATCACCGCGGCAAGCTCGGAAGGTTCGTCAGGGATGCTGACCGGACGAATTTCGCAAGCCGCCTCGATGCGGGACATCTGCTCTTCGATGTAGCTTCGCCGCGCCACAGTCTCTTCGGCAGTATGCTCCTGCCGGATGAACTCGCCATTGTGCCAGGCGACGGTCATAGACGGCTCGGCACGCACCTCCTGCTCGTCTCGCACCGTTCGCAATTCGTCGATGACGGATTGCGGCACGATGATCGTTCCGAAGACGGATCTGAGGACGTCGAAGGCGTCCATCGTAGCGGCCGTCCAGGCGGTGTAGGTATCGAGGACGGCGCCGGTATCTCGATACTGCTCGATAAGCTGACGTGCGGCGACGCGCTCGACCTCTGTCCCATCGCAAGTCCGAATATCGAAATCGAGCGAGCGTATGTATTCGACGAACCCGACCGTACCACGGCTCCGCTTTGAAACGACGAAGTTGATCGGGCAGTTGTGGACGAGATACAGATCGGCAACCTTGCGGTTGCTTTCAGAAACACGCCGCACCTGCTCCAAGGCGGGCTGAATGTCGCCATCTTCCATCGTGACTGTGTAGAAGCCTGCGGCGTTGGGGAACCGCTTCTCAAAGTTCTCCATCACATCGTGAAGGGCGTGCAGGTACTTGTGTTTGATCGCTGTGACGCGCCAGCGGCGGATTTCGCCAAAACCCGTCGGCATCTCGAATTCGTCGCCGACCTTTCGGTCCAAAGCTGCGGCCGCGGTCGGGTGTGAAGGTCCGAGGACATCTTCGGCCGGCCGGTCCTTGCCCGCCTCGATAAGGAAGGCATGAACCTCGTGGCGATCGTTCTCCAGCCGAACCCAGGTATCGATGCCTACGATCTCGGCGCCAGGAATGTATCCATCTTCCGGATCCATCATGATCAGGCCGAAATAGCGCAAGCAGGCATCAGGATCGTTTTTTGCGGATTGAAGCACGCTATAGGCGTAGCGAAGCGCCTCATCCCCGTTCCCGGCCTTACGCATCACCTGCGCCAGAAACATCTTCTGCCCCGGCGAGCCGGCGACATTGTCGAGGTCGATCCCGTCGATGATCGGCTTGATTTCGTCTCCCCGGTCGAGACGATACAAGACCGAAAACAAGGCGATGTAATCGTCGAGATCGGGCCGCTTCGCGACAGCCTTCCTCAGAACGGCTTCTGCTTCAGGCAAAGCCCCGCGATTGAAGTGCAGCAATCCTTCCGCATGGAGATAGAACGGGAGTGCCCGCACAGCATCAGAAAGCCGCTCGAAGAATGACAGAGCCCGCTTCCGGATCGGGCTGTCGTTGACGAGAGCCTGCGCAAGCATTCGCAGTTCGTCATTATCGTGATGCTCTTCGACATGCCCATCCAGGAGATCGGCAACGATCGACCAGTCGCCACGCCGAGCGGCGTGATGCGCAACCATCTGCCGATCCGCGGCATGACTATCGGCATCGATATGTGCCAAAGCGGCGTTGAAGGCCGCGCCAGCAACCGACTCCAAACCCTCCCGGCGGGCGAAATCCGCGACGATGATGCTCGCGCGCGCGTCGCCGGCAACATCGCGGGCGACAGCGGCAATCTGCTCGGCACGTTCGTTGCGGTCAGCCACGCCGACCTTGATCGCGGCAAGCCTGCCGGTCGCCGCCATGATCGCCGCCTCGGTCGGCGGAAATAGCTCGGCATCTTCCGCGCAGAGACGCACGATATCATTCCATTCCGCCCGTGCTGCGTGGAACTGGAAGCGCAGCAAAACGGAGTCGTGATTCCGCGGCATTCTTGCGATGAGCTCGGCCGTCATCGCTTGATCGCCGGCGTCGAATGCGAGGACGACCGCGCGGGTGATGAGCTCGACATCGTCAGAGGCGAGGGAAACGCCCTGACGGGCGATTTCGAGACCGGTGCGCAGATCGCCGAGCGCCCGCAACGCGACGAGCAAGTTGCCGCAAAGGGCTGCATCATCTGGTTGGATGCCGGCGTCCTTGAGCCGCGCGCGCTCCCACTGGGCCGTCAGCGCCGCCGCCGCCGCTTCGAGACGTGTCCGGTCCGCTGGGGACAGAAGCTGGGTCCTCCGAAAGCGTTCGCTCGAGGAGATCTCGTCGATATCGGCCTCCGCGGCGAAACGGATGGCATGCGGGTCGAGGGGGTGTGCGTGCACGGTCTTCCGCGCAATCGACCACCATTCGCCGGCTGGCCTGCGCCGCCGGACGAAGTCGACGTAGCCGATCTGGACGGCAACGAAGTTATGAAGCGGTTGGGGGATGATGCTGAGCGGATCGCTGATGGTGGGGTCGAAACGCGCCGCCTGCACCAGATAGCCGGCAAGCCACTCGTTACGAGGATCTGCCCCGAGCAGCGGCGTTCCGAATGCGAGGAGCTCACGCCATTTCCCCTGTAACAGGAGCCCGAAAGCCTTGTTCGCAATCGCCTTCGGTTCGTCAGGCGCATGCTCATAGGAAGCCAGCAGCATGGCCGCAGCCTCTTCCTCCTTGCCCAGAGAAAGCAGGCAATGGCCGATATTTGCTTTGATGCGAAAAAGGATCCGTCCAGAGGCCGAAGCCTTCACGCGCTCGAGCAGCTTTTCGAGCAAGGGCAACGCAGTCAGCGTCTTCCCGTCGTTGTTGAGGTCACGGTAGCCGTCGATTTCGGCATCGACCTGAGCCTCCATCGCACTCAAGGCGACAGTCGCATCACCTGGTGGAACAGCAAGCCCCCGCTCGACGATCAACGCCTCAATTCGCGAAAATCCCGCGTGCAGCTCAGAGCGGGTGTCGACCTGCACGCTGGAAATTTTCCGAGTTTCGTCGAGAAGCTCCTCGCTGAACAACCCGTAGGTGGGATCGAAGGCCTTGCGGGCTGCGGCATCCTCGCTGATTTTTTCTTCCAGCGTGTTCCAGCCCCAGACGAACACGCGGAGCTTTTTGCCCTCCTTCGCCAGCGCCTGCGTGATCTCGCGCGCAAGCTCCTGCATCGCGACATCATCGGGCGCTGTGGTGGTCATGTAATATTCCCTGAGCGGCGGCTTGAAGGTCAGGGCCTTCCGAACCTCGTCGCGCACCTCTTGCTCGGTTAGGAAATGCCCCTCGCTCTTCAGCTTGCACTGAATACCGACATGCCACTCGGCATCGTCGTTGCGGATCCCGAAGAGATCGACGCCGTTCTGACGCTGGCCCCTGCGGCCATTGCGTTGCACCGACGGATCATCGAGTAGACCGCGCCACAGCGCGACAGATGCGCGCTCGAAGGCCTGTTCGTCGGCGGGTTTGGAGATTTGAGTTGCGGCGAGGAGCGACATTCGTAGGCGTCAGAACAGGAGTCCGGGGTCGTCGAGCGGTTGTGCCAACACCCTCGGCACGCGGCTGTGGTGCACGATCCAATCTTGCGTCTCTACGCTGATCCAGCCGGCGACCTGCAAGAGGGAGGCATAGTCCGCGGCGAGGTGGCGATCGAAGATCGGCTCATGATGCGCAATCCGGTTGCGGAAGGTGCGCAGGTAGTCGAGCGGCGCATGCGCGGCCTTGCGGCTCAGCCGCGCGCGCGGGAACGCTCGAAAGACCCCGGCGCGCCAAATGGTCATGTCGTAGTTGGCCTTGCCGTAGCCTTGAAGACGACCGCCCGGCCCGAGCAGCGCGACCCAGAAGCCGAACGACAACGCCGCGACTATGTGAGGTGGATCATCGGGATAGCCGTCACGGCGGAGATCGGCGCGCGCTGCCGAAACCCTCGTGGTCGTCCCCAGATCAAGGCCGGCAGCCGGATTGTCATACCAGTCCGTGCCGTAGCGCGCCGAAAGCTCGCGATGCATGGCATTGCGGAGCGCGACCTCCAGCCCCTGCAGCGGGCCATAGAAGGCTGCGCTGACGGCCGTGTTCCAGGTATAGACGCGGACCGCCTTCTGGCGATCACCAGCAGCATGAGTGACATAGGTCGCCATGCGCTCCGGAGATAGCGATGTCTCCAGGGCATCGATGACGGCATCGCTGTACGAGAAGGCGTTCTTGACCACTGCCCCCCGGTCAACCATATTGTTCTCCGTAAGCCCTGGATCCGCCTCTGCCATTGGCATGCGCCCGGGGCTCAGCTGTTTCTACGGCGCTTTTCTCCCGTAAACTCTGTGTCACGCCGCAGCCTCCTTCGAGGCAACGGGGGATTTCGGCGACCTGTAGCCGCGCTTGGCAACGGCCTTGCGCGCCGCACGGGCGGTCTCCTCCGCCTCGCGAAAATCCGGCTCGAGCGCCTGCAGCTTCTTCACGAGACCGGTCAGATCGTAGGTGTTGCTGAGCTTGCCACCGTTGCTGGCGCGCCGCTCGATCCGCTGAACGAGCCCCTCACGCTCCAGCTCGGCGATGTAGCGCTGGATCTGGCGCTCGCTCAGGCTCAGGCGCTGTGACAGGGTCTCCTTGCTGGGAAACGGCTTGCGCTCCTTGTCCCACCAGAAGTCGCAGAGCTGCAGCAGCACCGCGAGTTGGGTCGGATTCAGGTTCAGCCGACGCTGGGCGCGCAACAGCAGAGACGGCACAACGCAGAAGCCTAGGTCCATCACCGCCTGGCCCCATTTTTCAGCCGAAGCTTTCTTTGATGCTTTCGCAGCCGGCGCGGAGCTCTCTTCGGCCGGCGGTTGTTCGGTTTCGGTAGTCATGCTAAATCTCCGGTTGGCTGTTGAACCAACAGATGCAGGCAGTTACGGCAATCCGCAACATCCAGCAAACGGACATACTTGACGCCTCCAAGTGGACATAGGTGACCGTAGGGGTTACGACAAGAGCGTCTCCTAAAGAAAAAAGAAAGATGCATCGTTCAATCCGGACTAAGGACGATGCGGATAAACGAGTAACGCCTTACACCCGGTCAGCGATGTCTAGTGGGAAGGGGTGTTTCGAAATGGCCCCGTTACCGGAAATCCCGTGTTCTCACCCTGATCTCATGGATATGACCATAGGGATCGACCACATTCCGCGCCTTCGGCATGCCGCGCGGATCAGCCGTCGGCGAGCCATGATGGGACTCGTCGCCGCGGCCGTGCGGCTGCGGGAAAGCCGAGCCCCGCGATCCAACGCTCGCGAACTTCGCCGAAAGGTCGAAGAGATGGCGCGCGATCACATGCACGACCTCCCCCTCGGCCTGGACGTAGCCGCGGATTTTGGCGACGCTGGTCTCGTCCTCGATGGTCATGAACATCACGCCCTTCGCCGACCCGGCCGTTGCTGCACCAGCACGAGGCCGGCGCGTCGACCTGACGCCGGTCCCGGTAAGCGACCGCCTCCATGCAGGTCAGGATGCGCCTGCGCGCGAACTCGTCGCGCAGGAAAGCGCGCCCGCAAGGGCTGCAAAGTCGCTCAACCGGATTTCGCTTTGGATCGACTTCGAGGTTTAAAAGGCGCTGGCTTGATTTCAGCCGTGGGCTTGCGCGGGCGATTTCGCCGCAGCAGGCCCCTGGCTCCTGGCGAGCTGGGAACGGGCCTTGGCATAGCTCGGGGCGACCATCGGATAATGAGCCGGCAAGTTCCATTTGTAGCGGTACTGGGCGGATGTTAATCCGTACCGCGTGCTAAGATACCTCTTCATCGACTAAAAGCGTTTGGCGGAAGGTCCGCAGGTTGTCATGCGTCGCACTCATGGCCAGGCGGCTGAAGTTCGAGACGGGCGGCTCGGCTGGTTCCTTTGACCTGGCTGCCGATCCCGACGAAATCGAACAGTTCCACCTTTGCCGCCTTGACGCCTAAGGGACAGCCATGCGACTAGCACAATGGCAGCTGCGAGCGCCCAGGGATCGAGCCTCCATCTCAATGGGGATCTTCTTCCTGGTAAGCGTCACGACGGCCTGCGCCGAACCGGCGACCGAGCCTTGCGCCGCGGCACACCTGCCGCCGGCACAGGCGCTACATTGTGGTCTCCTGGCCGAACGTGAGGATGGCGCCGCTCGCCGGGACACGAGAAGGGCCGCGTTCTGGTACGAGCAGGCCGCTGCTGCGGGCAGCGCCGAGGCAATGAATAACCTCGGGCGCCTCCTTGCCTCAGGCACTGATGACTTCCCAAAGGACACGGCCAGGGCTCTTTCGTTACTTCGCCAGGCGGCGGAGCTTGGTGAGCCCAAGGCAATGTACAATCTCGCGCTGCTGCATGAGAGCGGCGACGGAGTGGCGCGCGACCAAGGTATGGCGCTGGACTGGTACGAGCGAGCCGCTGTGCTCGGGCATGCACAGGCCCAGAATGTTGTCGCTACAGCCTATTTGTATGGCGCAGGACGACCGAAGGACCGGGACCGCGCCATACGCTTTCTGTTCTCCGCAGCGGGACAGGGCAATGCGTCCGCCGCGTTCCATCTCGGTGGGCTTTTCGCCGCCGGCGATGGCGTGCTTCAGGACGATGCGGAAGCCTACAAATGGCTGACGATTGCCCGTGCGCTTGGCGACGACTCGATCATGCTGATGGCTGATGAGGCCATTGGCCCGCTCGAACAACGCATGTCGCCGGGGGATGTCGAAGACGCGGTCGCGCGCGTGAAGGCGTGGCGCCCCGTTCGGCCGCGCCGCTAGGACGTAGGTGCTGGACGACCTCTCAGCCGTATGACAGACACGAAGCCGGTCCGCGGATCCCGGCGGGCGCCGAGCTCCAATTCCCCGACAGCACGGCCCGGTTCCTCGGTTACGATCGGTCTGTCATCCTCCGAGGGATACCACACGACCATGTCCCAAGGGATTGTGAACATGTTCTCGCGGCAGTGTGGGCACGTGATGGCGGGTGTCCCCGCGATGCACGTAAACCCAGCGCCGGGGCGCAGGTGGGGAAGAAAATAGCCATCGACCGCGACGACCTGCCCGGCAAGTGCCTCGACCTCGGGTGCAAACCGGGTGCGGCCGATCGCGCCGGCATAGAGATTCTCCAGGTCGAGTACCGGCGGTGCACCAGGCGAGACCGACCTCCCAGCTACTGTGCGAGGCACGAGTGCGCAAGCGAAGACACCAAGGGCGAGTTGGCGTCGCGAAAGACCGCTACACGCCTCTCGGCGCGGGTCACCAGATCCAACGAAACGCTGAGACCATCTCATGACATCATACTCCCGGGTCTGGGTTACCATTTCGCAAATGGGCTGCGGAGCGTCCAGGCGGTGGTGCCGACAGGAGATCGAGTAGCCATGGTTTCCCCCCGATATGCGCGACAATCCGGTCAGGGGGTACAGATTCTACGCCGGCCGGCACCTCGCGTTCGAACTCCTCGAGCCACACTCGAGCAGACGGAATCAGATGGTGCGCGGCAGTCACCTCGGGGTGACAGCGAACCGCCTGAAGAATCCTGGGGGCCATTCGGCATGGCCGGCCGCGTGAACTGGCTCGTGGCGAAAAACCGGACCACGAACACCTGAAGCCAGCGGTTGATGGTGGCGAAATCGTAAGCCCTCCGCGCGCTCTCAGGGTGTTCAGCGGCTCGGTCCCCTCTTCCACATCCTTCCAAGCGTTCAAAGCCAGGTAGGCGACCTTCGACGGCCGGAAGCCGTAGCGGGCGGCGTAGTAGATTGAAGTCCTGCAGCGCGCAGGGGCCGATCGTGGACTCAGTCGATTGCACCTTGCCCGCTTCGTCGGGCAGCTGCCCCGGCCATAGCTGACCACCGAGGACAACCGCAGCAAGCCAAGCCGGCCAGGCCACGAAATCCGTCAAGCGCTCGAGCAGAGCCGACCACCGCCGCAACAATGATCCCGGACGCTGATAAGGGCCGGTTGACGAGCCAACGAGGGCCTTGAGAGCGCA
Organism: Allobosea eneae; assembly: GCF_042657265.1. NCBI lineage: Bacteria > Pseudomonadati > Pseudomonadota > Alphaproteobacteria > Hyphomicrobiales > Alloboseaceae > Allobosea > Allobosea eneae. The sequence continues at coordinate 5,656 of NZ_JBHSLW010000055.1, read as the reverse complement.
ACCGCGCCCCTCGCAGCCCGGTGCGAGCGCCGTGGCACCCGAAAAGGGGCACGAGCTCAAGGGCCGGCTTGCATCCGAGACTCTCCCTAAACATAGACGTTATGCGTCGCGGCTGCCGAGCTTGGTGCAGGCCAGGACACCACGTGCGGTGTCGGCCAAGAGTTCCTCCGAGAGACGAAGCAGCATCTCGACACGTGCATCGCTGAGTCGATAGCGCACGAAGCGACCCTCTTGGCCACGCCGAACCAAGCCGCAATCGTAAAGGCATCCCAGATGGTTGGAGACGTTAGACTGAGCGAGGCCTGTTGCCTGCACAATCTCGGACACGGTGAGCGCGCCGGAGCGCAGCGCCTCCAGGATCGAGAGCCGCGACGGGTCGGACAACCCCCGGCACAGCTTGGCCATGTGCTCGGCCTTCCGGCGCAGAGCCAAGGGGCCCCTCTGGCCAAGTGAGCTTTCGCCAACTCGCGCGGTGTCTGATACGATCACTGTCATGCTCGGTAGCTGTCCGGATGCGGGATTCCTGACCTACGATCCCAGCATTGGGGTGATGACCTTCTCGATCTGCTGGATCGTCAGATTGCCTGGATGACGCTGCCCGTTGATGAAAAACGTCGGCGTCGAGTTGACCTTGAACTTCTCGGCCGCGCGTTGTTTAACCGCGTTCACCGCGTCATAGAGCCTTTGGTCCTTAAGGCAGCTCTCGAACTTCTCCTGCGAGAAGCCGGCTTGCCGCACCATGCCCTGCAGCGCCTCGAGCGGCTTGTCCGAGAATGCCCAAGCCCTTTGCTGGTCGAACAAAAGGTCGGTGATCGGATAGTATTTGTCCGCTCCCCCGCATCGCGCCAGCATAAAGCCCGCGGTCGCGAGCGGGTCGAGCGGGAATTCGCGCAGGATGAAGCGCACTTTACCCGTATCGATGTAGCGCTTCTTCAGCTCCGGGTACGTATCCTTGTGGAATGCTGCGCAGTGCGAGCAAGTCAAGGAAGCGTACTCGATGATCGTCACCTTGGCGTCGGCGGGCCCAAGTGTAACGTCACCGAGCGGGCCGACTTCGCCGAGCTCCTGAACCGACGCGTTCTGTGCGAAAACGGGGCCGTGCGGCAGCGGGGCCAGCACGCAGGCCGCCATGAGCCCAACCAAATGACGTCGCGTTCTCACGATGGTTCTCCGATGCTGTGGGCGTTGGCAGCTTGTTCGATCACTCGCACGCTGCTCTGCCGCAGCGTCGCGTGTTCTCGACGGCTCGGCGCAGGCTCTAGGCCGCCGGCGCCCGCGATAATGTCTTCGTTCAAGATGAAGGTTGAAGTGCCCGTGATGCCGAGCTTGTCAGCAAGGGCCGCATTCTCGTGGAGGACCGTGCTGATGGCTCCAGCCTGTATGTCCTTCTGGAGCTTCGCGACGTCGGCCCCGAGTTCCTTGGCGAGGGCAAAGGCCTGATCCCCACTGGCGCGCCCGCGCGTCTCCATCAGCTTGTCATGAAACATTCGCATTTTATCTGGGGGAAGCTGGAGCTTGGCAGCTACTGCTACTCGGCTAGCTTCCACCGAGTCCGGCCCAAGGACCGGAAACTCCTTGAGTACACCGCGCAGCCTCGTGTCGCCCTTGATCAGGGCATCGATGTCGCCCTTTGCTTTCCGGCAGTAGGGGCAATTGTAGTCGAAGAGCTCGACGAGAGCGACGTCGCCCGCAGGAGCGTCGACCACGGCGGGCTGGCTGTGGCCAACTGTCGGCCCAAAGGCAAGCACGCTGAAAAGCACAGCGCGAATCATCACAGCCGCATTCACCAGCGCCGATCCTTTCCTATGTTATCATTATATTTCCTATTGATGATATGAAAGGCGGCGCAATCATGCAACCGACAGCCCTTATGCGGTTTGCCGTTCCCTCGGCCGGGCTGTCGTTGCCAAATAAACATCGGTCATCCAGGGCGGCTCCAGCGAGCCTTGTCCCTGAGGTGCCTCTAGGCGGCGCTATCGCCGTCGCCACCACCATCATGTACATCCGCATCTTTGTTATCGTCGCCGCTCTTAATTCGTCGGCGGCGCCGGCTGCTCACACCCGCCGCGGCCATAGCGGGAGTCGTCGCGCGGACGGTATTGCGCGCATGCCTCCTACACCGGCATCTGGTAGCGAAGCCCGTAGCGGCTTTGAAGCCCCGCGACACCATCAGGTTTGCTGCGGTATTTCGTGCTCCCGATGCAGTGGTAAAGAGCCCCTTTTTGACAGGCTTGCCGCGGTTCGATGCGCTTTCAGATGCGTCGCGTTGCTGATGATCCGCTCAGGTTTCGGCCCTTCGCCCGCCAACCCGGCGAAGATGCGGTCGAACACGCCCAACCGGCTCCAGCGGACGAAGCGATTGTACAACGTCTTGTGTGGACCGTAGCCCTGGTTGCGTCCTTCCCTTGCAGGCAATGCTCAAAGCGATCCAGTTTTAAGGGCTCAGATCATTCACAAACAGACGGCTCACCCTTGAGCTGCTTTCACGCCAGAGCCACAACGGCCTCCGATCTCTCCAGCCGGCCGGGAAGGGCTGCGGATGGAGCGTCGGCCAGATTGTCGATCTGCCGTTGCACCTGGGCGATAACATGCCGGGAGAACGGGCCGAGATGCAGGTAGAGCGCCACCATCATCAGCACATAGGGCAATGCTTGACGATTATTGGCGAGGCAATCGAGCACGGTCTTCCAGAACTCACGCCGTACGTCCCCCTTCGCGACCGTCATCCGCCAGAACAGGCGCCAGGATGATTTCAGCTCCTGCCATTCCATTGACTGGGGCAGTTCCAGCCGGCGATGGGTGCAGTCGAGCATCCGCCCGACCCGCCGAACGCGGCCGAAGAAGGCGCTGGGCGCATAAACGGCCTCCAAGACCGCTTTATAGTCCGACAGAATGTCGCGGCGCGGGCGGCTGGTCACGAAGTTGAGGCCGGCGGTACATTGGTCGCCCAGCCCTTGCGAATGGTCTGCATCATCGGGAAGTGTGAGGCGGCCTTCACGGTCCAGGCGCCGCGTCAGCTGGGTATTTGGCAGGGCATAGAGAAGGCCGACCATGCAGATCGGGATCGCGGTATCCTCGATGCAGTCGATCATGCCGCGCGCGACGCTGCCCTTTTCGCTGTCGAAGCCGAGGATGAAACCGGCGTTCACGAAGAGCCCCGCCTGGTAGATCTTGTGAACGCTCTCCGCCAGGCTGCGGCGGGTGTTCTGCTTCTTTTGCGCCGAGACCAGCGTATCGGCGTCGGGGCTTTCGATTCCGACGAAGATCGTGAAGAAGTTGGCTTCGCTCATCGCCTGCATCAAGGCGGGGTCGTCGGCAAGATTGATCGAGGCCTCGGTCGAGAACTCGAATGGGGAGTTCTTCTCCCTCATCCAGTCCGTGAGAGCCGGTAGAAACTGCCTCAGCGCCTTCTTGTTGCCGATCAGGTTGTCGTCGACGAAATCGACATGGCCGCGATAGCCGAGCGCGTGCAGGGCATCCAGCTCCGCCATGACCTGCGCGTTGGTCTTGGTGCGCGGCACGCGTCCGTAAAGCTCGATGATGTCGCAGAACTCGCAATTGAACGGGCAGCCGCGCGAGAACTGCACGCCGACATGCAGATAGTTTTTGAAGGTCAGAAGGTCGAAACGCGGCGTCGGGCTCTTGGTGACGTCGGTCTTGCCCATTTCGGCGCGAAAGACGCCGCTCGTCGCACCACCCGTCCAGGCGGCGACGAAATCGGCCATGATCTCCTCCGCCTCCCCAAGTACCTGAAAATCGGCGGCGGCGTAGATATCCGGCGTCGAGGTCGCGTCAGGCCCGCCGACCACGACGGGCTTGCCGCGCGATCGGCACATCTCGATGACCGCCAGGGCACCGTCCTGCTGCGGCAGCATGCCTCCGGTCATGACGAGATCGGCCCAGTCGAGATCGCCTGCACCAAGCTCCTCGGTGTTGAGGTCGACGAGCCGGACCTCCCATGTCGTCGGGAGCAGGGCCGCGACGGTGATCAATCCCAGCGGAGCGGCAGGATGGCGAGCTCCGGCGAGCGCGCATGTCGCCTTGTAGTTCCAGAAGGAGTTGGCGTTGAAGGCGGGGTAGATCATCAAGATCCGATTGCGGGCGGTTTGCATGCCGGCTCCTTCTCTGTGCGGCGCAATACGGCGCGCGTGGCCGGTGACATTGAAACAGCGGGCACTCCGTGGCGCCGAAGAGCTTGAGAGGCCCGGGGCCGGATCGATCTTGCCGAATGTGCTTCAGACCGTGCTCCAAACCCGTATGTGAGCATAGCCTGATGAAACGGCTCTTCAGGCTTCCAGGAATTCGCATGGCAATGGCCGTGCCAGAACAGCGAAATTTCGCGACGTGCGCGCTGTACGGGGTTTAATGCCGTCCCACTGCGAAAGCGCCGCTCGAAGTTGGCACGAAAACGCGAGGATACCTCCAAAAACTAGAGCTAAGCTTGGCTCGGTTGAGAACGAAACCGATCTACCCTCAATCCCAGGTCTCCTGCCGAGAGATGCTAATTTTGGCTTAATCTCGCCGGCTCAAGAGTTATAGTGCGCGGGGCGGCAGCCTAGTTCTGCAGTTTGCCACCCATACAGGACGCGATTTCTGGCTTGAACCAAAACGACAAAAATGTGCCGCAGGTGGCGGGACGTTTTCGAGCCGGAGCCGTACGCTTCGGAGGCGCGGCACTTGTGTTTGCGACTGAGTACTTGAAATCGCCTTCCAGACCCGCCTTAAGACTGCGCAAGGCGCTAGTAGCTTTCGTCATGACTGCGGCACTGATTTCCGTTGCTCAAGCTCCCGTAGTCGCAGGGGAAGGTGTGAAGCCGATTGCCGTCATCGAGCTTTTCAGCAGCCAAGGCTGCTCGGTATCACCGCCTGCCAACAGCTTGCTGGACACGCTTGCGGACGATCAGAATCTTATCGTGCTCTCGCTGAATGTCGACTACTGGAACTATCTCGGCTGGAAGGACACTTTAGCCGAGCCGGTCTTCACAAAGCGCCAGAAGGCCTATGGAATGAGCCGGGGCGATCGCCAAGTTTATACCCCACAGGCCGTCATCAACGGTCAAGTCCATGTTATCGGAAGCGACAAAAATAAGATCCTGGCGGCAATCGCGAAGGCACAAACTGATTCTGCCGCGCCCGACCTAGGGGTCATACTGCGGCATGTTGGGAGCCGGATCGCAATTGACGTGAAGCCTTCGCTTGCGATGACGCAAACCAAGCCGCGCGCGGAGATTTGGGCATTCTGGGTGCGCCGGCGGGTCACGGTCTTGATGGAGAGTGGTGAAAATTCGGGTAAGACGGTGACCTACCGTAATGCCACGCGCCTTGCGTTAAAGATCGGCGATCTCAAGCTCGCAGGCAACGAGCCATTGCTCATAGACCGCCCCGCTAATGCACGCGACGCGGACGCATTGGTGGTGCTTGTTCAATTGCTTACGGATGCAGGACCGGGCGCGATCCTTGGCGCTGCGTACCCCTACGAGGGCGGCCGTCTTGAGGATTGATGCTTGGGGGTGAGAATGTGTCTGTATGGACGTCTATACAGGCACGCCGATCAGTCGTAGCCCTCCGGCGTGAGCCGCCTTTTTCCGCAGATGTCGATGGCCGATGATGTGCCGATGATTGGCGCGTGAGGGTGGTCAGTGTCCATTAAGGCGAT
>NZ_JBHSLW010000054.1:0-46000 GCF_042657265.1 Allobosea eneae | reverse complement strand
CAAACGCCAGATGTACGGCCGCGGAAAGATCGATCTTCTCCAGGCGCGTCTGATCGGCGCGCAATGATCTCAAATGTCAGCGGGATTGCGTCAGACCCAATATTGCGCGCCGTTTGACACCGTCCCTCTGGGGAGAGCTCGGCGAGATCGCGGGTTATAAGGGGCGGCGAAAGCACCTCAACGACGCCTTCACCCCGATCATCGATCACCTCGAAGGAGCGAACCGTGCGCCCCTCGATGTCGTCGCTGGTGATGCGTTGTCGACTTTCGACAGCGATGGCGTGCATACGGTCTGGACCAAAGCCTTGGCGCGGCGAACAACGGATCCCGAGGGCGCGATCACCATGGCCCGAACTCTGCTGGAGACGGTCTGCAAGCGCGTGCTCGACGAGCGGAATGAGACCTATGACGATCGGGCGGATCTGCCGGATCTGTACAAGGCGGTGGCCACCTCACTAAATCTAGCGCCTGACCAGCACACTGAGGCACGAATCAAGGCGATCCTTGGCAGCGCCATGAATTTGGTCAACGGCCTCGGCACTCTGCGGAACAGGCTGTCGGATTCGCACGGCCGCGGCGGCAAGATTCCAGTGAAACCCTCGCAGCGCCATGCCAGCCTTGCAGTCAACATGGCCGGAGCCCTGGCGGCCTTCATCGTGGAGACGCATCAAGAAAAAGCAGCCACCTAAATCGGCGGCAGCCTGGATGCGAAGTAATCGAAGTCGGCTGCGGCTTTCTCAAGCTCCGACCTTGCATTGAGGCTCTTGAATTCCGCGAACGCCCGGGCCGGGCAGTTGACCTGCTTCTCGGGGTTGAACTCATGAACGTCCTGCTCGGCGGCATCCTCTGGATCCAAAGCGACCGATCGCATTCCGTATAGCGGGCCACGGCAATCGCTCGATCTGGGGAAGCGAGGCAGGGCGAGATGTTGATCTTTCCCGGAAGAGGAGAGGCGGGAACTGGCCAGCGCCTCATAGGCACCTATCGAGGTCCGCCTGACATTCCCCCGCCGGAGCCATCACCATCATCCGGTTCATCGTGGATATTGAGGTGATCTTCCAACCCCGCCACGAGCACATCCGGGCTTGGGAGTGCTCTCGCAATTTCCGGCGGCAGCACCGTGTACTCCGATACGGCCATCGGCTTGTTCACGCCCCGCAGTGCATATTCCACGACGAGGCCGTTCTTCCCCCGGCAAAGGATCAGCCCGATGCTGGGGCTATCGCCTTCGGTCCGCAGCTTGTCGTCGACCCCCGCCAGGTAAAAGTTCATCTTCCCGGCGAACTCCGGTTCGAACTCGCCCATCTTCAGGTCGATGACAACGTGGCTGTGAAGCTTGGTGTGGTAGAAAAGGAGATCGAGGTAGTAGTCCTGGCCTCCAATATCGAGATGATACTGGCTTCCCATGAAGGAGAAGCCCTTCCCGAGTTCGAGCAGAAGATCCTTGATGCGATCGATCAGTGTCTTCTCGAGATGTCGTTCGTGCGCATCGCCTGCAATCTCGACGAAGTCGAGAACGTAGGGATCCTTGAACAGATTGATCGGCATCGGCCGGGAGACGTCATGGTCGATGTGAAGTTCGTGATCGCGCGACCTTGGCGATCATAGAGCTTCGTTTCAATTTGGTGCTTAAGGATATTGCGGCTCCAGCCGTGCTCGACCGCCGCTCGTGCGTACCAGAGCCGCTGCGCTTCGTCGGGGACGCTGTCGAGAAGCAGAACGTTCTGGCCCCAAGGCAATTGTGCAACAACCTGTTGCACAATTGCGGAATCTCCCCATTCCTGGGCGAATTTCCTCATATATTTCAGATTTCTAGGGGAGAACCCTTTGACGTCCGGGAACTCCGAATGAAGATCGGCGAGTTGATCGATGACGCGGGCACCCCAGCCATGGGTGGCCTGGCGCTCGAGAATCTCTCGCCCAATCCGCCAGTAAAGCAGGATCAGTTCGCTGTTGACGGCGAGGGCAGCACGATGCCGGGCCTGCTGGATCTCGCCCTTCAGGTTGCGTAGCCATTCGAGGTATTCGGGCGGGGTCGTCTGGAGAGGCATGCTTCGCTTTCGCGCTATTTTCCGCGCCATCATGCCATCCGGTTCGGCATCAGACCACGGGTCTGACCGCTGCTGGAACCGCGCTGGCAGTCTCGTGGTCGGAAAACCGCTCCATTGGCCAACCCGAAATCAGGCACTGCCTCGGCAAAGCGCCGATGCGACCCGGATCAGACGCGGTTCACGCCGCGGTAGCGCGCGAAGCTTGTCCGGCCCGACGATCCGAACAGGACGACCTCGTAGCTGTCCGGCGCCTTGCCGACGACCTCCATGCCGGGAGAACCCATCGGCATTCCCCGAACGGCGAGGCCGCGAGCCTGCGGCTTCTCGGCCAGGAGGCGCTTGACGGCGTCAGCCGGCACATGACCCTCGACGACGTAACCGGACACCTCCGCCGTGTGACAGGAGGCAAGGTCGCCCGGCACGCCGAGGCGGAGCTTCACTTGGTCGACGTCGGAGGATGTGACGACCTCGACGGGGAAGCCGGCGGCCTTCATGTGCTCCACCCAGCCACCGCAGCAGCCGCAGTTCGGATCCTTGGTCACGATCACCTTCGGCAGGTTGGCCTGCGCAAAGGCTCGTCCGGCCATCATCGCGGCCCCAGAGGTTCCGAGAACGGCGAGGAAGCTGCGGCGGTTGAGCATGAGCATCTCCTTCAGGCTGCGACCGGGGTATAGCCGGCCTTGGCGACGAGAGCCTTGATGGATGCCAGGTCGCTGCTCCCGCGGACGGACACCAACTTGGAAGCCGGATCGGCTTCGACCTGCGTGCCGGGCAGGCCCGTCTCGATCGCGTTCTTGATCGTGCCAGCGCAGTGACCGCAGGTCATGTCCTCGACCCGCAAGGTCAGGGCATTCGGATCACGTTCGGCCGCCTGATCCGGCCGGGAGGAGTGGTTGTTGCATCCGCACATGGAATGATCTCCGTTTCTCATCGACGTTGAGAGCAGCCTGCACCTTCCCATTATGGCAAGGTCAAGCGGCGTTTCATCACGACGCGCCGATGTCGCGACGGCACGTACCTTTCGAGGATGCCCTTGCGAGGCGCCAACCCCGTGTCCGCCCGCTTTCATCGGTTCGGAGCAGGACCTCGTTGCGAGCCAGGCTCCATCCGGGGTGGCGTATCAATGCTTGTTCGCGGTGTCGTCGTCAGAGCCGTCGGATCCGGGCATCATGGCGCCGCCGGGTCCCATCATTCCCCGACCCATCATGCCTTGCCCCATCATGCCTCGGCTGCCCATCCGGACGAGTGCCGGCAGCCGCCGCTTTTGGGCCTCGTCGAGGGTCGCGTGGAGCGGCGCGGCAGCGTCCGCGAGCTTGCGCATGGCGTCGGATCCCTGGCTCATATGGTCGGCCATGGTGCGCAGCATGTTCACCGGATCGTTTGCCGTCATCCCTCCTGTCTGGCGCATGGCCTGCATATGGCTGAGGTGGAGGGTCGCCAGGTTCCGGAGCGCGGTTTCGACAGGGGGCCATAGCTTTTCCTGGTCGGCGGTCAGCCTCAGCCCGGCATGGATGGACGCGATATGGGCTTCGGCGAAGGCACTCATATCCTCCGCCGAGAATTGGCCCATCATCCCTTGGCTGCCGCCGAGCATGCCTTGACCCTGCATCATCTGGCCCATGGGCATCGGCATTCTGGATTGGCCGGGCATCGCCTGAGGTTTTCCCGGCGCCGTGGATTGGGCCTGCGCCTTGGGGGCTTTACCTGGATGGTGCGGGTCACTGGAAGTCGGCGCCTGGGCCAGCGCGGGCCCGGCAAGGGTAACCAGGACGGTCGCGAGAACGGACATCTTCATGGCGGTGTCTCCTTTGAGCGGTCAAAAAGGGCAAGAACGGCGTCGGCGCAGCTTTCGCGGAATGGCCGCAGGCAGCGCCGATCAGGTTTTCGTCGGGCGCAGCCATTGGTCCCGGGGCCGCAAGGGCCCCAATGTTCCCGGCCGGGCCGCAGACGGCCCGGCCTTGGGCGGTCACTCCCGCTTGTCGTGGTGGCCGTGGCCGCCGTGCATGAACAGATGCATCAGGGGGCAGGCCAGCAGCAGGAGGTAGGGCAGTGCGGTCACGATGTGGCCGCCGTGGTTCGCGAGGAGGTAGATGCCGAGAGCGGCCAACGCGAGCGAGCAGACCCAACCCAGGGGCGTGTTGATCAGCAGGGTCCGCCAGGTTCGTGGCGACTCGGGGGCAGGAGTCGGTGTGGTGGGCATGTCGATCTCTCCCGGTGCGGAGCGTGCCGATCTTGGACCTTGCTTGCGAATGGCGCCTTGAGCGAAATCAAGCGAGGTACCGGAAAGGCTCGTTCCGCCCACCCGGTCTGCTCCCGCTTCCTGACACCTAGCGGGCGGCGATGCCGTTCGGCCCCTTGCCCACCGGATAGGCCTTCCCGGCCGAGAGGCTGCCGAGATCGATCGCGGAGATGGTGTTGGCGTAGGTGTTCGTGACGTAGGCCGTGCGACCGTCGCGAGCGATGACGATGCCGTGCGCTCCCTTGCCGACCGTCACGTTCCGGATCAGCTTGCCGTCCTCGAGCGCGACGACCGACACCCGGTTGTCCGGCTTCGCCGCCGAGCCCTGGTTCGCGACCAGGGCGGCCTTGCCGTCCGGCGTAACGTAGACCTGCACGGGTCCGTTTCCGACGGAGGCCTTCCGCAGCACCTTGCGAGCGTCGACGTCGATGATGGCGACCTTGTCCTCGCCGTTGAGCGAGACCACGAGGATGCGGCCGCTCCGGTCGAACGCGACCTGGACCGGCCGCTTTCCGACGGAGATATGCATGGCCTTCTCCGGATTGCGCGTATCCACCAACGAGACCGTGTCGCTCTTCATGTTGGCGACCGCGAGCAGGTTGCCGTCCGGCGATAGGCGCAGTCCATGCGGGTAGTTCTGCACGGGGATGCGACCGGTTACCCTACGCCCCGGGATATCGACCACCACCACCGAGTTGGTTTCGGCGTCGGTCAGGTAGGCGAAATGCCCTTGTGCGTCGGGGACGACATGCGCCGGATGCCCTCCCACGGTCACGACCTGCGGCGCGCCGGGCGCGTCGCCAGCGACGTCCATGAGAATGAGCTGCCCGCCCGCGGAGCCGTGAGCCGCATGGCTGCCGGACTGTGCCGCAGGCATGCCGGTCGCCAGGATGAGGCGGCCATCGGCGGTGACGTCGACGTTGTGCGGCGAGATCGGAATCGCCGCCGTGGTGGTTTTCGAGGTCTGGGAGTCGATGATGGAGAGGCTCTGCCCGTTCTCGTTGGCGACGACGATCGTGTCGGCCCGGGCGCCGGCGGCACCAAGGGATGTGACGAGGGCGAGTGCAATCTGGGTTCTGCGTGCGAACATCGCATTGTCCTTCCGAAATTCGAATTGAACTGGGTCCCGGTGCCCACGCAGGCCGCGACATCACGGAAGCGGCGGGGTCGGGATTCGGTTGGGTTACGCGATGGATTTTGGCGGTTTGAATCGCACCTCCGGGATTGCCCCGGCCAGCATCAGGTCATTCCCGGGCTGGAGGCAGATGGGTTCGGGCCATCCCGGGAAAGGGGCACCGGCACGGATCATCGCCGGGGGCACGACGAGGCAGCTCGAGGAAGCGCCGAGACAGTCCTGGTCACAGGAAGGGCCGCCCGCCGTTCCCTCGGCGCTGTCTTGATCCGCGTTTCGGCCGTGATGGATGGAGGCCGCCGCCGGGTCGACGTGCCCATGCTCAATGACCAAGGACAGGTGCGTGGCAGGACCGGGCGCCGAAAAGGCAGGCGTCGCCATGCGACCGACCACGAGAACCATCGCGGCGACCGCGAGGAGCATGGCCATCAGCGGAGACAGAGCTTTTTTGCGACGCCTCTTCATTGCAGGAAGTCTACCCGGTTGGCGGACCGAAACCTTGCGCTGCATCAAACAGCCGGACGGACCGGGCGGCTCCCGATGGAACTGCCCGGCCCGGCAACTACAGTCGTACCGTGCGCAGGCGGATCGCGTTGCCGATCACGCTGACCGACGACAGGGCCATCGCGGCCGCCGCGATGATCGGCGACAGCAGGATGCCGAAGAACGGGAAGAGCACTCCCGCCGCCACCGGCACGCCGAGCGCGTTGTAGATGAAGGCGAAGAACAGGTTCTGACGGATGTTGCGCATCACGGCCTGCGACAGCCGTCGCGCCCGCACGATTCCGGTCAGGTCACCTTTCAGCAGGGTCACGCCCGCACTTTCCATCGCCACGTCGGTGCCCGTGCCCATGGCGATGCCGACATCCGCCGCCGCCAGCGCCGGCGCGTCGTTGACGCCGTCGCCCGCCATGGCGACCACCCTGCCGTCCGCCTTGTAACGCTGGACCACGGCACTCTTCTGGTCGGGCAGGACCTCGGCCTCGACCTCGTCGATTCCGAGCCGCCTGGCGACCGCCTTCGCGGTCGTCCAGTTGTCGCCGGTGAGCATCACGACCCAGATGCCTTCCGCCCTGAGCCCGGCGAGCGCCTCCGGCGTCGAAGTCTTGACCGGATCCGCAATGGCGATGGCACCCGCCGCCTTCCCGCCGATTCCGGCGAAGATCACCGTGGCGCCGTCCTCGCGCAACTTGTCCGCCTGGTCCGCCAGGCGAGCGGGATCGATGCCATGCTCGGTCAGGAAGGCCGCGTTGCCGAGCACGACGCGCCGTCCCTCGACGGTACCCAGCGCTCCCTTGCCGGTGGGCGAATCGAAATCGGCGACCGGCGCAGTGGCGATGCCTTGCTTGTCGGCGGCCGCGACGATGGCCAGCGCCAACGGATGTTCGCTCGCTCGCTCCACGCTGGCTGCCAGGCGCAGGATTTCGGCTTCGTCAAAGCCCGGAGCCGGAACCACGGCAGTCACGGATGGCTTGCCCTCCGTGAGGGTTCCGGTCTTGTCGACCACGAGGGTGTCGACCTTCTCCATGTGTTCCAAGGCCTCGGCATTCTTGATCAGAACGCCCGCCTGGGCGCCGCGGCCGACCCCCACCATGATCGACATCGGCGTGGCGAGACCAAGCGCGCATGGACAGGCGATGATGAGCACCGCCACGGCCGCAACGAGGCCGTAGGAAAACCGCGGCTCGGGACCCCAGAACGCCCATGCGATGAAGGCGAGTGCCGCAATGCCGATGACCGCGGGCACGAAGTAGCCCGAGACGTGATCGGCCAATCGCTGGATCGGGGCGCGGCTGCGCTGGGCCTCCGCCACCAGTTGGACGATCCGCGACAGCATCGTGTCGTGCCCAACCTTCTGCGCCTCGATCACGAGGCCGCCGGACTGGTTCATCGTGCCCCCGATGGCCGCGGCGCCGACTTCCTTGGTGACTGGCATCGACTCGCCAGTGACCATCGACTCGTCGACCGCGCTGCGCCCCTCGACGACGACACCATCGACGGGAACCTTCTCGCCCGGCCTCACCCGCAGGCGGTCGCCGACCTGCACGGTGTCGAGCTGGACCTCCTGCTCGGTGCCGTCGGGCATGATCCTGCGGGCCGTCTTGGGCGCGAGGTCGAGCAGGGCGCGAATGGCCCCGCTGGTGCTCTCCCGGGCCCGCAGTTCGAGCACCTGCCCGAGCAGGACGAGAACCGTGATGACGGAAGCCGCTTCGAAGTACACGGCCACCGAACCGTCATGGCCTCGGAACGCGGCCGGGAAGATCCCGGGCGCCAGCGTCGCCACCATGCTGTAGATCCAGGCCACGCCCGTGCCCATGGCGATGAGCGTGAACATGTTGAGGTTGCGCGAAACCAGCGACTGCCAGCCACGCTCGAAGAACGGCCAGCCTGCCCACAGCACGACAGGAGTCGCGAGCAGCATCTGGATCCAGTTCGAGGTCTGCTGGCCGACATAGTGGCCCAGACCCGTCAGGTGCCCGCCCATTTCCAACACGACCACGGGCAGGGAAAGCGCGAGTCCGATCCAGAACCGGCGCGTCATGTCGATCAGTTCGTGGCTGGGACCGGTCTCCGCCGTCGCGAGCACGGGTTCGAGCGCCATGCCGCAGATCGGGCAGGAACCCGGTCCCACCTGTCTGATCTGGGGATGCATCGGGCAGGTGTAGATCGTGCCTTCCGGCACGGGTTCAGCCTTCCGGGCCGCCGCCGGCTCGACGTATTTGGCGGGCTCAGCCATGAATTTCGACTGGCAGCCGGAGGAGCAGAAGTAATAGGGCTTGCCCTCGTACTGCGCCCGGTGCGTGGTCGCGTGCGGGTCGACCGTCATCCCGCAGACCGGGTCCTTCACCTGCCCGGCTGCTCCCTCATGCTCATGATGATGTCCCCCATGGAGGCCATGGTCATGATGATGGCCATGGTCCTTGCTGGTTGGGGTGTCGGTCATGACGGTTCTCCGGGCAGGCATCGATAAGCTGCGGCAAGGTTGGGGCTTCCCATGATGGGAAGGTCAAGCGCGTGCCTCCGGGGCTCCAGCCATCGACGCGATCGAGGCGGGTCTCGACCTCCGTGAACCACCTCAAGACTTGCCGCATCAAGGTGTCCCGAAGGGCCGATCCAGCGCAAGCAAACCGGTGAATGCCTGTGACCCGGATCGGCCGTTTAGGTCACTTCGCCTTTTGAAGCTTGGTGACCGTGATCTGGCCGTTGACGCGGTCTGCGTCGAACTTGATCTTGTCTCCGGCCTTCAGCCCTTTGAGCATGGCGGGATCGCCCGCGCGGAACACCATGGTCATGGCATCCATGTCGAGGTTCTTGATGGCGCCGTGGTTGATGGTGAGCTTGCCCTGGGCCTCGTCGACCTTGGTGACGGTGCCATTGACCGACTGGGCGGCAGCCGGCAGCGCGACCATCAGGAATGCGAGGGTGGCGGTGGTCTTCAGCATGGGATGATCCTTTCCTCTGACGCTTACTTGACGATGATCTTGCCGGTCATGCCCGCTTCGCGATGGCCGGGGATCAGGCAGGAGAAGTCGAACTCGCCCGCCTTGGTGAAGGCCCAGACGATCTCGCCCGTCTTCTTCGGCGCGAGCCGCTTGGCGTTCGGATCGTCGTGTTCCATGTCGGGATTCTTCTGCATCTCGATGGCATGCTTGAGGTTCTCCTCCAGCGTGGCCAGCACCAGCTCGTGGTCGAGTTCGCCGTTGGGGCGTCCTACAGCCGACCTCTTATCGCCTCCATCTGCTGGATCTCCTCGCGTTGTGCCTTCGTGATCGCCTCGCACAACCTCCTCAGATCCGGATTGGCGAGCTTCGCCTCACGACACATGAGGATCGCGCCGGAGTGATGCGGGATCATCGAGTCGACGAACTGGCGATCGTCGATCAGGGTCTGGCTTCGCGTTCCGTAAAACGATGCGACGGTGAGAAACGCAAGGGCGACGTAGTGAATGGTGTTGGCACTCTTGTTCGGGAACATGCCCGGCATCGTCGCCAGCATGAGGATGCCCATCGGCGCCCACATCGTGACCGCCATGTAGAACATGTTCAGATTGTTCCGGAAGTCGCGCCAGCCGTCGATCATCGAGAACATCACGACGTACATGACGATCAGGCCGAGGATCATGTTCAGCCAGAACATCAGATAAGATCTGCCATGCGAGCCGTGACCGCCTTGGGAAGGGCTGCCGTGGGCCCGGTGGTGGTTTTGCATATCCGTCTCCACTGGGCGTGAAAGCGGACGCCACACCCGTCGCGATGAGAACGAAGGTGGCCAGCGCCCGCAGGAAGCAGGGGCTACTGGCCCTTGGCTTTCAGCCATTGCTCGATCGTTTCGACCTCGCGCTGTTGACTGCTGACGATCTCACCCGCCAGCTTTTTGACCGATGGATCCTTGCCGTTCGCGAGTACGACCTTGGCCATCTCGATCGCGCCCTGGTGGTGAGCCTTCATCTGCGTCATGAAATCGACGTCGGCATCGCCCGTGAAGGTCGTCGGCATGGACTGCATCATGTGCATCATCGCCGCCTTGTATTCCTTGGTCGACGCGGAGTCCGAGGCATCCGGCATGATCATCTTCATGGGCATGTCGTGGCCCGTATCGGGCTTGGGAGCTGGCTGGGCGAATGCCACGGTCACGATCGATGCCGCAAGGCAGGCAATCACTGTGAGGTTTCTCATGTGAGTTCTCCCTAGGATAAGGAGGCGAGCGGCTATGCCGCCATCTTCCGGCAACTTTCGGCACACCGCCGACAGGCCCGGACGCAGTCGTCCATATCTCCGATCCGTTCGCATTCGTTGGCGCAGTCCTCGCAGATATCGGCGCACTCGGCGCAGAGATGCTTGTGATGCCGCGAGCCGATGATCATGACCTGGGCGCTGGCGCGACAAGTCTCGGCACAGGCGAGCATCAATTGGATGTGATCCAGGCTGGCATGGTCGCCACCGAGCTTGAGGCAATGGTTGGTGCTCATGCCCAGGCAGGCCTGGTAGCAGCGCAAACATTCGTCAATGCATGCCTGCATCTCGGGGGACGTTTGGTGCACGATCGTTCTCCCTGAAGCTGTTGCGGTTCCATTGAAGGGCTACTCGGGGAAGACGCGTGCGACTGTGAGGAGTTCCTGTCTGAAACAATCTGTAACAATGCGGCGCGGGACGCCCTCGACGGTTATTGACGAGCCGCAACGACGACGGTCGAAGGCCCTGCGATGACGAACTGTTGAAAGTTCCCTCCTTCCTCTGTTTTGGGCGCTGTGCCATTTTCGGTGTCATGAAGCTTCGGCTCGTTGCGCATTGTCTGATTCTGGCCCTGTTCGTCGCGGCCACCACGTTGGCTGCCTTCGTCAGCCCGGCGAGGGCCGGATTCGAGCGGGCCGATACCGTTGAAATGGCGATGCTGATGGACGGTGCCATGCCGTGCTGTCCGACGGATCACGACAAGGCCAAGGACTGCACGACCAACTGTCCGGCGCTGAGCTTCTGCCTGACCAAGTGCTTCGCCAGCGAGCCGACGTCGTTCGTCACGCTCGCCAGGGCGTTCGTCGCCGAGCTCGGCCTGACCGGAGACGAGGCCACGCGTCAGTCTCGTCCGTTCGAGCCACCCGCGCGACCTCCACGAAGCTGAGGCATCGCCGGCGCGAACCGCGCTGGCTTCGTCCGCACGGGACTTCCGGGCGGACGGTGAGCCGTGGCCAACGCCACGTCCGAGGCTGTGCGCCTGTGCGGCAGCCTGATGCACTCAGGACTACGAACATGACCCTCATCAACACGTTGCGCGTGCTTGCCGCAGCGCTTCCGCTCGCCGCCGTTTCGCTCCCGGCGCTCGCGGACATCAAGGATTACGAGTTCCGGCTCGTGCAGAACGAGATCAAGCAGGGCAACGGCGTCGTCGTCGCCGTGACGCTCATCGACAAGCGTTCGGGCAAGCCCGTCCCGGACGCGGTGATCTTCGCCCAGCGCATCGACATGGCACCCGACGGGATGGAGATGATGGCCTCGCCGATCGAGACGATGCCGTCGACCGAGTCGGGCACCTACCGCTTCAAGACGAACCTGACGATGGCCGGCGGTTGGCGGCTCTCGCTCGGCGCCAAGGTCCAGGGCGAAACCGGCACGCTCGAAAACAAGCTGATCCTCAAGGCCCTGCCATGAAACCCAACGCCCTCACGGGCCTCGCTCTCGCCGCCATGCTGGCGGCGGGAGGTGCGGGCTATTGGGCCGGACATCGCGGCCTTGCGGTCGGCTGGCGTGATTGGCTCGGCATCGAAGGTTCGCTCGCGGCAAACGAGCCTGCCGGAACCGGACCGATCATCTACTATCAGGATCCGGACCGGAAGCCGGTCTATTCGGCGCAGCCGCGCCAGACCGATGACGGCAGGCCCTTCACGGCCGTCCGCGCCAGCCAGGACGTCAGCTTCGAGGTGAAGCCTCCGAGCGAGGAGCGGATGGCGCAGGCCGACCCGAAGCGCGTTCTCTACTACCGCAATCCCATGGGGCTCCCGGATACGTCGCCGGTTCCGAAGAAGGACTCGATGGGGATGGACTATCTCCCCGTCTACGAAGGCGAGGGAAACGAGGACGGCGTCATCAAGCTCTCGCCCGGGCGCATCCAGCGCAGCGGCGTGCGCTCCGAACCCGTCCGGCGTCAGAACATCGTCCAGACGATTCACGTGCCCGGCGTGGTGCAACTCGACGAGCGACGGGTTTCGGTCGTGACGATCCGGGCGGATGCCTTCGTCCAGGAGGTCGCTCCGATCACGACCGGTGACCGCGTCACGAAGGGGACCAAACTGGCGCGGATCTATTCGCCGGAGATCAGCACCGCCGGCGCGCAGTTCATCACCGAGCTCAATGCCGCCGCGCGCGGCGTGCCCGAAGGCGGCGCAAGGCAGCGTCTCGAAAACCTCGGCGTCCCGCCGGAGGTCATCGCCGAGATCGAGCGCAGCCGAAAGGTGCCGCTGACGATCAACTGGTCGGCGCCGCGCGACGGCATCGTGCTGGAACGTTCGGTCAGTGACGGCATGAAGATGACGGCCGGCGGCAGTCTGTTCCGGCTCGCCGACATCTCGACGATCTGGGTTCTGGCCGATGTTCCGGAACGCCAACTGGCGGCCGTCGGCATCGGCGCGCCAGCCACGGTGCGATTGCGCGGCCGTCCGGGGAGTTCCTTCGAGGGACGCGTCAGCGTGATCTACCCGGAGATTGCCGAGGCGACGCGCACGGCAAAGGTCCGCATCGAGATCGGCAACCGCGACGGCATGCTGCTGCCGAACATGTATGCCGACGTCGATATCGGCTCCGATGACCCAGCTCCGCAGCTCGCGGTTACCGACAGCGCCGTGATCGACAGCGGCTCGCGCCGGGTCGTCATTCTTGATCTGGGCGAGGGTCGGTTCGAGCCGCGCGAGGTCAAGCTCGGCCGCCGCGGCGATGGCAGGGTCGCGATCACCGAGGGGGTCGCCGAGGGCGATCGCGTCGTCGTCTCGGCCAACTTCCTGATCGATGCCGAGAGCAACCTTAAGGCCGCCCTGGGCGGCTTCGCCCAGCCGGAGGCCAAGCCATGATCGCCCGCCTGATCGCCTGGTCGGCGCGCAACCTGATCCTCGTCTTCGTTGCCGCCGCCTTCGCTGTGGCGGCGGGTGTTTATGCGTTGAAGACCCTGCCGCTCGACGCGATCCCCGACCTCTCCGATGTCCAGGTCATCGTCTACACCGAGTACCCCGGCCAGGCACCTCAGGTGATCGAGGACCAGGTCACCTATCCGCTGACCACCTCGATGCTGACCGTGCCGAAGGCGCGCGTCGTGCGCGGCTTCTCCTTCTTCGGCGTCTCCTTCGTCTACGTCATCTTCGAGGACGGCACCGATCCCTATTGGGCGCGCTCGCGCGTGCTCGAATATCTCAATGCCGCCGCGCGGCGTCTCCCGACGGGCGTCTCGCCCACGCTCGGGCCCGATGCGACCGGCGTGGGCTGGGTCTACCAGTACGCGGTCCTCGCCAAGAACATGACCCTGGCGGAACTACGCTCGCTCCAGGACTGGGTCGTGCGCTTCGCGGCTTCTCGTGCCGAGGGGGTGGCCGAGGTCGCCAGCGTCGGCGGCTTCGTCAAGCAATACGCGATCATCGTCGATCCCGTGCGGCTGCGCGCCCAGGGCGTCTCGCTCGCGACGCTGCGCGAGGCGGTCCGCAGCAGCAATATGGACGTCGGCGGACGCACGGTCGAGCTTAGCGAGTTCGAGTTCATGGTTCGCGGCCGCGGCTACCTGAAGTCGATCGCCGATATCGAGAACATCGTCCTGAAGAGCGATCGGGGCGTGCCGCTGCGCCTCTCCGACGTCGCCCGTGTCGAACTCGGTCCGGATGAGCGGCGCGGCATCACCGAACTCAACGGCGAGGGGGAGGTCGCCAGCGGTATCATCCTGCAACGCTTCGGCGCCAACGCGCTCTCTGTGATCGAACACGCCAAGGCACGTCTTGCCGAGGTCGCGGCGAGCCTGCCGGGCGGGGCTGAGATCGTGCCGGTCTACGACCGCTCCGGGTTGATCGAGCGGGCGATCGAGACGCTGAAGGGCACGCTGATCGAGGAGAGCATCATCGTCGCGCTGGTCTGCATCGTCTTCCTACTGCATCTGCGCAGCGCCCTGGTCGCGATCATCATGCTGCCCGTCGGCATCCTGATGGCCTTCGCGGCGATGAAGGCTCTGGGGCTTGGCTCCAACATCATGAGCCTCGGCGGCATCGCCATCGCCGTCGGCGCGATGATCGACGCCGCCATCGTCATGATCGAGAACGCCCACAAGCACCTGGAACGGGCTCAGCCGGACAAGCCCCGCGTCGAGATCCTGATCGAGGCGGCGAGCGAGGTCGGCCCGGCGCTGTTCTTCAGCCTGCTCGTCATCACCGTCTCCTTCCTGCCGATCTTCACCCTGGAGGCCGAGGAAGGTCGCCTGTTCGGGCCGCTCGCCTACACCAAGACCTTCGCGATGGCGGCGGCCGCCTTCCTGTCGGTGACTTTGGTGCCGGCGCTGATGGTGGTCTTCATCCGGGGCAGGATCATCCCGGAGAGCCGGAACCCGATCAATCGCGGCCTGATCGCGCTCTACCGTCCGATGATCCGCGGCGTTCTCGGGGCCAAGACCCTGACGATCCTGCTGGCCATGGCGGTGCTGGCGCTCAGCCTCTGGCCCGCGCGGCAACTCGGCTCGGAATTCATGCCGACGCTGAACGAGGGCACGCTGATGTACATGCCCACGACCCTGCCGGGCATCTCCGTCACCAAGGCGGCCGAGCTGCTCCAGACGCAGAACCAGATCATCCGCTCCTTCCCGGAGGTCGCCTCGGTCTACGGCAAGGCCGGCCGCGCCCAGACCGCGACCGATCCGGCCCCGACCGAGATGTTCGAGACCATCATCAACCTGAAACCGAAGGCGGAATGGCGCGAAGGCGTCACGCTCGACAGCCTCAAGGCGGAGATGGACAAGGCGCTCCAGTTCCCCGGCGTCTCCAACGCCTGGACGCAGCCCATCCGCGCGCGCATCGACATGCTCGCGACCGGCATCCGCACCCCGATCGGCGTCAAGGTTTTTGGCGACGACCTGACCAAAATGGAAGGCGTCTCGCGCCAGATCGAGACCGTGCTCAAGAACGTGCCCGGCACCACCAGCGCCTATGCCGAGCGCGTCATCGGCGGCTACTTCCTCGACATCGTGCCGGACCGGATCGCGCTCGGACGCTACGGGCTCTCGGTCGGCGACGTGCAGGGCGCGGTCACGATGGCGCTGGGTGGCGAGACCGTCACCACGACGGTCGAGGGCCGCGAGCGCTACGGCGTCACCATCCGCTATCCGCGCGACCTGCGCTCGGATCCGCAGGCGATCGCGCGCGAGGTCCAGGTGACGATGCCGTCGGGCGGTTCGGTGCCGCTGGGCGAGGTCGCGACGATCGAGCGCAAGCGCGGCGCGACCACGATCCGCACCGAGAACGGCCAGCTCGCGATCTACATCTTCGTCGACATCGCCGGGCGCGATCTCGGCGGCTATGTCCGCGAGGCGCAAGGTGCGATCGCGCAGGCCGTCCAGCTTCCGGCCGGCTACCGCGTCGCCTGGAGCGGCCAGTTCGAATATCTCGAGCGGGCCGAGGCGCGGCTGAAGATCGTCGTTCCGGTGACGCTCGCGATCATCTTCCTGCTGCTCTACCTCAACTTCCGCCGGCTGACCGAGACGCTCATCGTCATGCTGTCGCTGCCCTTCGCGCTGGTCGGCGGAATCTGGCTGCTCTGGTGGCAGGGCTTCAACATGTCGGTGGCGGTCGCGGTCGGCTTCATCGCGCTCGCGGGCGTCGCGGCCGAGACCGGCGTGATCATGCTGATCTATCTCGACCAGGCCCTGAAGGAGGTGCGGGCGCGCTGCGCGGCGGAAGGACGAGCCTTCACCCGCGCCGATCTTCGCGACGCGATCATGCTCGGCGCGGTCGAGCGGCTTCGGCCAAAAATCATGACCGTGATCGCGATCATGGCGGGCCTGCTGCCGATCCTCTGGAACACCGGCACGGGCTCGGAGGTGATGCAGCGCATTGCCACCCCGATGATCGGCGGCATGGTCTCCTCGACCGTGCTGACGCTGTTGGTGATCCCGGCGATCTACGGGCTGGTCAAGGGCTGGGGGCTGCCGCCGGCGGCTGGGCTGTCCGGCCGTCATCCGACGGATGGCGGCGCCAATTCAGGCACGGTCGCCAGTTTGCCGATCGTGTCTGAGCCCGTCCAGTGAGCGATCAAGCGTCTTCAAGGCGGCGTCAGGCGACGACGCTTCGGGTCCGAGCATATCGAGCACGGGACATGGCGCGAGCGGCTCACTGGTGCAGCGCGCGACGGATGCGGCGAGGATACTCTCCAGCCTCGTCAGGTCTGCGAGCTTGCGACGCACCTCGGTGAGGTGCGTCGACGCGATGTCCTTGACCTCCGCGCAGGAGCCATGGCGGGGGTCGTTCAGGATCAGGAGGGCGCGAATCTCGTCGATGCTGAACCCCAGCTCGCGGCCTCGGCGAATGAAGGCCAGCCGCCTGACATGGGCGTCGTCGTAGACGCGATGGCCGCCCGACGTGCGCGGCGGCGCGGGCATCAGCCCGATAGTCTCATAGTAGCGGACCGTCTCGAGATTGACGCCTGCGGCTTGTGCAAGCTGTCCCGCGGCGATGCCTCGCGCCTTTGTGAGCATATGTGGCTTGATCCCGTAGTGGCTACGGGAGGCAGAGTGCCATGGATCGAAACGGAGCACCATTCATGTTCAGCGCGGAACTCGGAAAGTCGAGCACGACGGAGCCTCTCCCGGCGCCATCCACGCGCCTCCTGGCCGGGACGGGCGCGGTCGTTGGGATCGGCGCGCTGGTCGCATCCTCATGCTGCGTGCTGCCGATCGCGCTCGCGGGACTTGGAGCGACGGGGGCGGTCTTCAGCGGCCTTGCCTTCCTGGCCGATATCCGGCCGCTGCTTATTGCCGGCGCTGCGGGTATGCTGGCTCTCGGCTGGGCTTTTTTCTTCTGGCGAAGGCGCAGGCCGAGCTGTGATGGCGACACATGCGCCAAGCCAGGAACATCCCGCCGCACGATCGGACTGCTCGGCTTCGGCTCTCTGGTCGTCGGGCTGGCGCTCGTCTGGTCGCCCTATATCGAGCCGGCCCTGCTCAAGCTGACGCGGTGATCCTCATGCAGCTTGAATCGACTCTGACTTGTCCTCGCTGCGCCCATCAGGCGACTGAGACGATGCCGACGGACGCCTGCTGGTTTTTCTACGAATGCAAGAGCTGCGGAGTACTGCTGCGACCGCTTGAAGGCGATTGCTGCGTGTTCTGCTCTTATGGCGACGTGCCCTGTCCGCCGATTCAGGCCGCCAGCGATGGACAGCCGTCAGCGGCGGGCTGCTGTGCGCCTCGGATCGCGGCGCGAACCGGCTCCGGGGACGGATTTTAGGTCTGCGCCCAAGCGAGCTGTTTTCGGTTCGCGCCTGCCGGCCGACCCGCGTTCTCGCAGGCCGGCTGGAACCTCGTCAGCTCATGCGCTTGATCTCGGCATAGGCGCCTTTGGTGCGCAGGATGATGGTCACCGGCTTCGTGCCGCGGTTGCGCCAGAACCAGCCATGGCCGCCGTCGAATTCGGCGGTCAGCACGCCGGTATCGCCCGCTACCGCGCGGCCGGTCTTGTAGCTCTTCTCCTTGGCGCCGGGGCCGGGCGTGCCGTGCATGTCGTAGTTGACGACGCCGTCCTTGACGCTCCACTCGAAGGTGACCTTTGCGCCCTTGACCATGGTGAGCTTGTATTCGGTCCCCTTGGTCGGATCGAGCGTGATCACGGTCTCGTCGGTCTTCTCGGCCTGGGCGAGATCGAGCCGTTCGCCGGCCTGCGCAGGCGAGACGAGGAGCCCGGCCAGCGTGGTCAGCAGGCCGGAGCGCTGGTCCGGGGCCGGCGTCGCGGGGGCCGGTTGAATCGGCGTCGTGGAGAGGTCCTTCAGGCGGTCGGCCTCGGCTTCGGCTGCGAGCTGGGTCTTGATCTCGCCCATCTCGGTCAGCCTGAGCATGCGGCCGACGCCGGTGGGGTCGATCGCGTATTCGGCGGGCAGCACGATGGTCACGAGGATGCCGGCCGCCGCGACGATGGCGATGGCGGTCGAGCGCAGAAGCTGGGCGTTAGTCGGCAGTTCGGCGCGGGTCGGGATGTCGGTGTTGTACATGAGACGTGTGTCCTTGGGGTTCAGGAAACGAAATAGCCGGTGAGCTGGTAGCCGACGAGCACGAAGCCGGCGGTGAGCATCCAGACGTTTGCGGTGTAGGCATGACGCCAGAAGCTGGCCGTGCGCCGCCAGTAGCCCATGACGATCAGGATCATGCCGAGCGCCGTGAGCTGGCCGAGTTCGACGCCGACATTGAAGGCGAGCAGGTTCGGGATGAGCCCGTCCGGGGAGATCTGGTATTCCAGTATTTTGGTCGAGAGACCAAAACCATGGAACAGGCCGAAGATCAGCGTCGCCGCCTTGGTGTTCGGTTGGAAGCCAAGCCAGCGCTGGTAGGCGCCCATGTTGTCGAGCGCCTTGTAGACGACCGACAGCCCGATGATGGCGTCGATGAGGTAGCTGTTGATCCCGACGTTGAAATAGACGCCGAGCAGCATGGTCGTGGAGTGGCCGATCGCGAACAGGCTGACATAGAGCGCGATGTGCTTGAGGCGGTAGAGGAAGAAGATCACCCCGAACAGGAACAGGATGTGGTCGTAGCCCGTCACCATGTGCTTGGCGCCGAGATAGACGAACGGGAGCAGGTTCACCCCCGTGATCTCCTTGATGTAGCCCTTGTCGCCCTCGGCTACGGCGTGGGCCAGCGCCGCATCGATGCCCGGCATAACCAGGACGATCGCCAGTACGAGGGAAAGGAGCAGGCGCAAGGCTGCTTGTCGCAGCAGGCGCCGCCCTCCGGTGGAAGGTGGTTGCATGACTGATCCGATGGTTCGTCGTTGAAGGCTGCCGCGAGCGCGGCGCTGAGTTCAGGCGACGGCGGATCGAGGCGGGCGTTCCAGACCGCCGGGTCGCTCCGAGGCGGATCGCCGATGCTCGTGCCGGATCGGGGTCCGCACGAAGCGCGGCGTGCCGAGCTGGATCAGGCCGACGACATCCGCCGTCTCGTGGACATGGTCGGCGGTATTGTGCCCATGGACATGGCCTGGCAAGCGCTCGTCGGGCTCGCCCTCTTCATGGGCATGGCCGTGCTCGGCGATCGAAGCGGCGAGTTCCGCATGCCGTAAGACCTCGGCCTGCGCGATGGCGTAGGCGTTGTGCCCGGCAGAGACGTGCGCAGCCGAGAGCGTCATGCAGAGCGCCATCGCGAGGGCGATGACGAGGCTGAACCCGGCTCGAAGGCGGCGGCGCGACATGGGCAGAGCGTAGAGCCCTTCTTCTTGACGACAATTTGACCGGAGACGACGAACGACGAGTCACGTGACCGCATTGACGTATCCTACCCAGGAGGATACGGAAAGCCATGTCCGAGAGCCATCTCCACGCGACCCATCCCGCCATCGTCAAGCGGCTGAAGCGGGCCGACGGGCACCTGCGCAAGGTTATCGAGATGATCGAGGCCGGTCGTTCCTGCCTCGACATCGCCCAGCAATTGCAGGCTGTGGAGAGCGCGATCGGGCAGGCCAAGAAGACCCTGATCCAGGACCATCTCGACCACTGCCTCGACGAAGTCGTCGGGCCCTTGCCGCATAAGCAGCGCGAGGTGGTCGACGCCTTCAAGGCCATCGCGAAATACCTTTAGGGCCCACCCCATGCTGGCTATCCTCGCCAACCGGACCTATCGCCACCTCTTTCTCGCGCAGGTCATCGCGCTGGTCGGCACCGGCCTTGCGACGGTCGCGCTAGGTCTTCTCGCGTATGATCTCGCGGGTGCGAATGCGGGCATCGTGCTCGGCACAGCGCTGGCCATCAAGATGATCGCCTATGTCGGCGTCGCGCCGATCGCGTCCGCCTTCGCTGAGTGCCTGCCGCGCCGGAGCATGCTGGTGGGGCTCGATCTCGTTCGCGCGGCCGCGGCGCTGCTGCTGCCTTTCGTCACGGAGATCTGGCAGGTCTATATGCTGATCTTCGTGCTGCAGTCGGCCTCGGCCGCCTTCACGCCGACCTTCCAGGCGACGATTCCCGACATCCTGCCCGATGAGAAGGACTACACCCGGGCACTCTCGCTTTCGCGGCTGGCCTACGATCTGGAGAGCCTGCTGAGCCCGGCGCTAGCGGCGCTGCTGCTGACCGTGATCAGCTTCCACAACCTCTTCGCCGGCACGGTCATCGGCTTCATCGCCTCGGCCGCGCTGGTCGTGTCTGTCATTCTGCCGAACCCGAAGCCCGGCGAGCCGCGTGGCGTCTACGACCGCACCACGCGGGGCCTGCGGATTTACCTCGCGACGCCACGGCTGCGCGGGCTGCTGGCGCTGAGCCTCGCCGTCTCGGCGGCAGGCTCCATGGTCATCGTCAATACGGTGGTTCTGGTTCAGGCGACCTATGGCCTGACGCAGCAGGCGACCGCGCTCGCGCTGGCGATGTTCGGCGCGGGCTCGATGACGGCCGCCTTCGCGCTGCCGCGCCTGCTCGACCGCCTCGACGACCGCAGGCTGATGTTGATTGCCGGCGCTGCACTTCCGGTCCTATTGATGCTGGGCACGCTGGTTCCCGGCTTTTCCGTCCTGCTGCCGCTCTGGTTCGCGCTCGGCTTCTCCTACAGCCTGACCCAGACGCCGTCGGGTCGCCTTTTGCGGCGCTCTGCCCATCCGGAGGATCGGCCGGCGCTGTTCGCCGCCCAATTCGCCCTCTCGCATGCCTGCTGGCTGATAACCTACCCGGCGGCGGGCTGGCTGGGCGCGACGATCGGCTTGCCCGCGACATTCGTGGCGATGGCGATCATCGCCGGGCTGGCGCTGGCGATCGCCTTGCGTGTCTGGCCGGCGGGGGATCCCGACGAGATCGAACACGAGCATCCCGGCCTCGAAGCCGACCATCCGCATCTGGCGGGTGCGGGCAGGCGGCATCGGCATGCCTTCGTGATCGACCGAAATCATCTTGCCTGGCCGACGCGCGGCTGAGCGGCTTGAGCATGGGCCCGCTATCGGAAATCGTTCCTATTATCCGACATCTCGCCGCAGGCGAGACGCTGTTTGCGGCCGGGGACGAAACGCGCGGCTTCTTTATGGTGCGCACGGGACGCGTCAGGCTCGTGCGCTTCGGCGGCGATGGCCGTGAGACGGCGCTGTTCACCGCTGGGCCGGAAGAGCGCTTCGCCGAGGCCTCACTTTTCGCCGAGCGCTACCATTGCGACGCCATCGCCCTGAGTGAAGCCGTCGTCGCGTGCTTTCCCAAGGCCGCCAGCCTCGCGCTACTGGGCGATGATGCGACCGCACGGCTCGACCTGACGGCCGATCTCGCCCGGCAGGTGATGACGCTCCGCGCGCGGTTGACGGTGCGCGACATCCGCTCGGCGCGCGAGCGGGTGA
Source organism: Allobosea eneae (assembly GCF_042657265.1). Classification (NCBI taxonomy): domain Bacteria; kingdom Pseudomonadati; phylum Pseudomonadota; class Alphaproteobacteria; order Hyphomicrobiales; family Alloboseaceae; genus Allobosea; species Allobosea eneae. The sequence continues at coordinate 24,560 of NZ_JBHSLW010000054.1, read as the reverse complement.
TCGCCTTCCTCGTCGCGGAAGCCAGCGAAGACGGACGCACGATCGCCTTTGACGGCTCGCTGCGGGACATCGCCGTCGCGATTGGCCTGACGCCCGGGGCGTTCTACCGGACGCTGGCCCGACTTGAGGCGCAGGGGACGATTTCACGGAAGACCGGCCACATCGTCCTGACATGATCTCGATCATGTCGCGATGTCACGATCTCCGGCAGGTTGGGCGCGAAGGAGAACCCCGATGAGCCGCCTCGCCTTGACCACCATACTCGTTTTGATCTCGGCAGGCCTCGCGTCGGCCGCGCCGGCATGGGGGCAGACGCACAGCTCCTATGCCGGCGAGCAGAGCCGGGCGATCAAGGCGCTGTCGCCCAAGGAGTTCGACGATCTCGCGCAAGGCCGCGGCATGGGCCTCGCCAAGGCAGCCGAACTCAACCGCTATCCCGGGCCGATGCACGCGCTCGAGCTTGCGGACCTGCTCAGCCTGTCAAGCCGTCAGCGACAAGCGTTGGAGTCGATCAAGGCGCGGATGAACGTCGAGGCGAAGGCGGTTGGCGGAGAGCTTCTGGGCCTCGAACGCGAACTGGACGCAGGCTTCGCCGCCCGCAAGATCGACGCGCAGCGCCTCAAGGCGCTGACGGAACGGATCGGCGTCAGGCAGGGAGCCCTGAGGGCGGTCCATCTCGTCGCCCATATCGAGACTGCGGCGGTGATGTCGGCGGAGCAGATCGCGCGATACGATCACCTGCGCGGCTATGGCGGCAATCGAATCGCGCCGATGCCGGAGTCAGGGCATGGCGGCCACGGTGCGCCCAAGCACTGACCGTCGATCGACCAAGCTCCGCGTCAACCGCTTGCAACGATGTCGTTCAAGGCGTCCACGAACAGGTCGATCTCATCCTCGGAATTGTAATAGTGCGGCGACACGCGCAGAACGGTCGGGAGATTCCGGGCGCTGGCGTCGAGAAGCGTGCTGTTCGGCTTCGAGACGCTGACGTTAATCGCCCGTTGAGTCAGCTCCGACCGGATCGCTTCCGAGGCAAGACCGCGGACCGCGAAGCTTACGATCGCAGCGCGATCACGTCCGAGATCGTGCAGTGTCACCCGTGGCAAGCGTTCGAGTTCCGCTTTTACATGGTCGGTGAGGTGCAGGCAGCGAGCCCTGATGGCGTCGAGGCCGAGACCGAGCGCGTAATCGACCGCGGCGCCCAGTCCAAGCCTTGCGGCGTAGTTCTTCTCCCATGTCTCGAACCGGCGCGCATCCGGCCTCAGCGCATAGCGGTCGGCGCCAACCCAGGGCGCGCCGAAGTGGTCGATCATCGCCGGTTCGAGTGTCTCGAGCATCGCCCGTCGGACGTAGAGGAACCCCGTGCCGCGCGGACCGCGCAGGAACTTGCGTCCCGTTGCGGCGAGCAGATCGCAACCGATCTCTTCGACATCGATCGGGAGCTGACCGACCGCCTGGCAGGCGTCAAGGAGGTAGGTCACGCCATGACGGCGCGCGATCTTCCCGACCGCAGCAGCAGGATTGATCAGCCCGCCATTTGTAGGGATCCAAGTGATGGCGATGAGCTTGACCCGCTCGTCCATCATCGCTGCGAGAGCATCCGGATCGAGAGCACCCGTCTCGTCGTCGGGCACGACCTCGATCGTGACGCCGGTTCGGCGCGCCATCTGGAGGAAAGCAACATAATTTGCAGCGTACTCGGCGCGAGCGGTCAGGATCCGATCGCCCGCCTGGAAGCGCTGCGCATAGAATGCCATCTGCCATGCGACGGTCGCGTTTTCCGTCAGCGCGATCTCGTCATCGCCGGCATTGATCAGCCTGGCGACGGAGGCATAGACGGCCGAGACGGCCTCTGCCCTCATGTCGGCGGCCTCGTAGCCGCCACGCATCGCTTCAAGATCGAGGTGATCCTTCATGGCCGCGATGACCGGCGCTGGCATGAGGCTGGCGCCGGCGTTGTTGAGATGGATGCGATGAGCGGTGCCGGGTGTGTCCGCGCGCAAGCTGGCGATATCCAGTCGGTTGATCTGATTCACGTGTCGATCGCCTTGCCGGTCAATGCCGGCTGCTGAACGTGTCGCCCTCGTCGCATGTGCAGTCGGCGTGTGTTTTCGCCTTGCCGCGCTTTTTCTCAGCAGGCGGTTGGCGGGCGTCGGGAAGTGCGAGATCGGCCAGGATCGGGCATTCGGGCCGGTCGTCGCCGTGGCAGGTCTGGGCCAGATGCCGGAGCGTCCGTGACATGGCCTGAAGCTCGTCGATCTTGGTCTCTAGATCGCGGACATGCTTCATCGCGAACGTCTTCACGTCGGCGCTGGCCCGGCTCTTGTCGCGCCACAGCGCCAGAAGTTCGCGGGCCTCCTCGATCGAGAAGCCCAGCGTGCGGGCCCGCTTGATGAAGCGAAGCTCGTGGATCTCCTCGGCCGTGTAGACCCGGTACCCAGCCTGGGTGCGGATTGGCGGCTCGATCAGGCCGATGCTCTCGTAGTAGCGGATCATCTTCGCGGTGACGCCCGATGCCGTCGCCGCCTGGCCGATGTTCATGTCGATAGCTCCTGGTTCTGCAACAGATTCATTCGGCGGGCGCGAGCTGCGCCGGGCGGGAGGGCTCCGGTTCGACCCGGGCCCGCCGGCCGAAGCGCTTCAGCCGCAGCGCATTCGCCAGCACGCTCACGCTGGAGAGCGCCATGGCGAGGCCGGCGAACATCGGCGACATCAGCACGCCGAAGGCCGGATACAGCGCACCGGCTGCAACGGGGATGAGCACGACGTTGTATCCGAAGGCCCAGACGAGGTTCTGGCGGATGTTGGCGATCGTGGCCTGCGACAGCGCGATGGCCGTGGCGACGCCGGAGAGATCGCCGGACATGAGCACGACGTCGGCGCTCTCGATCGCGATGTCAGTGCCGGTGCCGATCGCGATGCCGACATCGGCCTGCGCCAGCGCCGGCGCATCGTTGATCCCGTCACCGACGAAGGCGACGCGGACACCGCCGACCTGCAGCAACTTGACTACCTCGGCCTTGCCGGTGGGCAGCACCTCGGCCACGACCTCGTCGATTCCAAGCCGGGCCGCGATCGCCTTGGCCGTGCGCTCGTTGTCGCCGGTGATCATGACGACGCGCAGGCCGAGGCCATGCAGCGCGGCGATGGCGGCGGGCGTCGTCTCCTTCACGGGATCAGCGACCGCGATGATGGCCGCGAGCCGGCCGTCGATCGCAGCAAAGAGCGGCGTCTTGCCGGCGTCGCCAAGTTGCGCGGCCTGCTTGGCGAAGGGCGAAAGATCGAGACCAAGACGACGCATCAGCCGATCGGCGCCGACCTCGACGCGACGGCCATCGACACGCGCCGCCGCCCCGAATCCGGGCTCGCTGGAGAAGTCCGTCGGCTCGGCCAGCATCAGTCCGCGCTGCCTCGCACCGGCGACGATCGCCTCGGCCACGGGATGCTCCGAGAGGGTTTCAACCGTGGCCACGAGGCGCAGCACCTCGTCCTCCGCGAACCCGTCCGTCACCGCGATGTCGGTCAGTTCCGGCCGGCCCTTCGTCAGCGTGCCCGTCTTGTCGAGCGCGATGACCTTTGAGTCCTTGAGGCTCTGCAGCGCTTGCCCCTGCCGAAACAGGATGCCGAGCTCGGCGCCCTTGCCGGTGCCGACCATGATCGAGGTCGGCGTCGCCAGGCCCATCGCGCATGGGCAGGCGATGATCAGCACGGCGACAGCGTTAACGAGCGCGTAGGACAGCGCCGGGCTCGGGCCGAAGATCAGCCAGATCGCGAAGGTGAGCAGAGAAAGCCCGATCACGGCGGGCACGAACCACATCGTCACCCTGTCAACGACCGCCTGGATCGGCAGCTTTGCGCCCTGCGCCGCCTCGACGGTCGCGACGATCTGCGCGAGCAAAGTGTCGGCCCCGACCTTGCGAGCGCTGAAGCGGAACGAGCCCGTGCCGTTGACCGTCCCGCCGGTGACGGCAGAGCCAGCCTGCTTGCGGGCCGGGATCGGCTCGCCGGTGATCATCGCCTCGTCGACATAAGACGATCCGGAGACGACCTCGCCATCGACGGGGATGCGTTCGCCCGGCCGCACGATGACGACGTCGCCGACGATCACCGTCTCGATAGCCACGTCGGCCTCGCTGCCGTCGCGCAGCACGCGCGCCGTCTTGGCCTGGAGCGACATCAGCCGGCGGATCGCCTCGCTCGTCGAACCCTTGGCGCGCGCCTCGATCCAGCGCCCGATCAGGATCAGGGTCACGATCACCGCGCTCGCCTCGAAATAGGTGTATTCGGTCCCGTCCGGCAACAGGCCGGGCATGAAGGTCGCTACGCTCGAATAGAGGAAGGCCGCGGTCGTGCCGAGCGCCACCAGCGAGTTCATGTCCGGAGCGCCACGCAGCAGCGCCGGCCACCCCTTGCGGATGAAGCGCTGGCCGGGCACCGCCATCACGAAGCCGGCGAGCAGGAACGACAGCACCTTGATGTTGAACTCGCCGATCCGGCCGGCAAGAAAATGGTGCAGCGTCTCGGACATGTGCATGCCCATCTCGAAGACGAGCAGCGGCAGGGTGGCGATCGCCGCCAGGACGACGTCACGGCGCAACCCCGAGAGTTCGGTTTCCCGGGCCTGACGTTCGCGGTCGGCGGTATCGACCGCATTCCGGATCGGTTCGGCCTCGTAGCCGGCGGCGGAGACTGCCTCGACGAGCGAGGGCGCCATCTCCGGCCCGCCCAGCACGCGCACGGATGCACGCGAGGTCGCCAGATTGACGGCTGCGTCGAGGACGCCTGGCACCGCCTTGAGCGCACGCTCGACTCGCCCGACGCAGGAGGCGCAGGTCATGCCGGAGACACTCAACTCGACGACGCTCTCCCTCGGCTCGTAGCCCACCTTGCGGATGGCCGCGTCAATGGCCGCCGTCTCGACCCTGCCGGACGAGAGGGCGACGTGCGCCCGCTGCGTCGCCAGGTTCACCGAGACGCCACCGACGCCCTCGACCCCTGCGATCGCCCGCTCCACGCGGCCGACGCATGAGGCGCAGCTCATTCCTTCGACAGGAAAATCCAACTGAATGCCGTGTGAGGCCGGGTTTCTGGCCATCGTTGCAGTCGACATGACGTGTCTCCGAACTGTGATGGCAAGGGATATGGTGCTTCCCATAATGGTAAGGTCAAGCGCTATCGGAGCGTTCGAAGAAAAATTCTTCGGACGCGCCGAGGCGGCGAAAAAAGCCTCTTGACCTTACCACTGTGGAAAGCCGCAGCCTCCTTCTCACCCGCACATCAACAGGAGGCTTTAGCCATGTGCTCGTGCCAGCAACATTCCAATTCCACATCCGAAACCGTCGCTACCCCATCGGCGGGCGGGCTCAATTTCCGCGTAGACGACATGACCTGTGGCCATTGCGCCGGCACGATCAAGAAGGCGATCGAGACGACCCTGCCCGGCACGACCGTCGATGCCGATCCCGCCTCCAGGCTCGTGAATGTCGTGGGCTTCGGCGACTACGCGGCGATCAAGGCGATCGTGACCGGCGCCGGCTACACGCCAAGCGCCTCTCCCGTCGCAGCCTGAACGAAATCGAGGGGGCAGAAAGCGGCAGAAGGCAGCATCGACCGTCTGACCTACGCAAGCCGCTCGCCCCGTAACAGAGGGGATTGTCATGAAGAGCATCATTCTGGCCGCGCTTGCTCTTGCCAGCGCGGCCGCCCTCCCGGCGGAAGCCGCGGAGGGCGACACCGTCAAGGCCATCAGGGCCCGAGGCGAGCTGCTCTGCGGCGTCTCGACCGGCGTCTCGACGGGCATGTCGACACTGGACAACCAAGGCAACTGGAAGGGAATGGAGGTCGAATTCTGCCGGGGCCTGGCTGCTGCGATCCTCGGTGACGCCAGCAAGGTGAAGTTCGTCCCACTCGAATTCCGGGTCGCCTTCACGACGCTGCAGTCCGGCGCCGCCGACATCCTGACGCGCACGGCGACATGGAGCTACTCGCGCGACGCCTCGCTCAACCTCGATTGGGGCGGCGTCTACATGTATGACGGCCAGGGTTTCATGGTCGCGAAGAAGCTCGGCGCCAAGAGCGGCAAGGACCTGAACGGCGCGTCGATCTGCGTCTCGGCCGGCACGACGTCGGAGCTGAACCTCGCCGACTACTTCCGCTCCAACGGCATGAAGTACACCGTCATCACCGGTTCGACGCGTGAACAGAACCAGCAGAGTCTGGAGTCGGGCCGGTGCGACGCCTATTCCAACGAGCGCGGCGGCCTTGCGGCGAGCCGAACGGCGATGAAGAACCCCGATGACTGGGTGATCCTGCCGGACGTCTTCTCGAAGGAGCCGCTCGGGCCGACGCTCCGGCAGGATGACGCGCGCTTCCGCGACATCGTGGCCTGGACCCTCAACATCATCATCGCCGCCGAGGAATTCGGCGTGACGAAGGCGAATGTCGCCGAGCAGGCGGCGAGTTCGACCAACCCGGAAGTCCAGCGCATGCTCGGAAAAACGGGCGAATTCGGCAAGATGCTCGGGATGGAGCAGGACTGGGCCGTCAAGGTCATCGCGGCAACGGGCAATTATGGCGAGCTCTACGAGCGCAACCTCGGGTCGGGCAGCCCGATCAAGCTCGATCGCGGCCTGAACTCGCTCTGGAGCAAGGGCGGGCTGCTCTACAGCCCGCCTTTCCGGTGAACGAAGTGCGGCGGCTCAGCCCGCCGCACCTCCTCATGGAGCATCGGTCATGACATCGACCGGCTTGAGTGCGCCGAAGATCGCGACACGGCAGGTGACGCTCGGTCGAAATCTTACGGGTCGGCAGCGCCGCCATATCCTCTACCAAGCCGCGTTCCTGCTCGTGCTTTGCGCCTTGCTGTGGCTTGCCTGGCGCAACGTGGAGGCCAACCTCGCCGTGCGCAAGCTCGCGCTGGGCTTCTCCTTCCTGCGGCAGGAGGCCGGCTTCGGCATTTCCTTCAGCATCATCCCCTATGCGGAAACCGATACCTATTTGCGGGTTTTCCTCGTCGGCCTGTCGAACACGCTCCTCGTTGCCTTGCTCGGTATCATCGCGGCGACGCTTCTTGGCTTCGCGATCGGCATCGCGCGCCTCTCGCCGAACTGGGCGGTGGCGAAGGCTGCGCTTGTCTATGTCGAGACGGTCCGCAACCTGCCCCTCCTTCTGCATGTCCTGATCTGGTACAACGTCGTGATCAGGTCGCTGCCGCCCTCCCGGCAAGCCGTCAACCTGCTCGACGCCGTCTTCTTGAGCAACCGCGGCATCTTTGTCCCGTCGCTGGAAACGAGCCTGGGTTGGGAGACGTTCGCGCTGTTGGTAGGCGGAGCGGTTGCCGCGATCGCAGGCATCGTTCGCCGCGCCCGACGCTGGCGCGAGGAGACCGGACAGCCGACGCGTGTGGTGATCCCGATCGTCTTTATCTTCGCCGGCGCACTGCTCCTTGTCGCTGGATGGGGCCAACTCCGCGTGAGCTGGCCGGCGCTGCAGGGGTTCAACTTTTCCGGCGGCATGGCGTTGTCGCCAGAGCTAGCGGCGCTGGTCGTGGCGCTGGCCGTCTACAACGCCTCCTTCATTGCGGAACTGGTGCGCGGCTCGATCGAGGCCATCGGCAAGGGCCAGCGCGAAGCGGCCGCGGCGCTGGGGCTCGACCGCGGCAGGATTTTGAAGCTGGTGATCATCCCACAGGCGATGCGCGTGCTCGTCCCACCGCTGACGAACCAGTATCTGCATCTCGTTAAGGCGTCGTCGCTGGCGACCGTCATCGGCTATCCGGACCTCGTCAACGTCTTCGTTGGCACGAGCCTGAACCAGACCGGGCGGGCGATCGAGATCATGGCGATGACAATGGCCGTATACCTCGTGCTCAGTCTGGCCATCACGGGACTTAGCAACTTGCAGTCCCGCCGCCTGAGGCTCGTGGAGCGATGACTGCGCTGGTGAACTCAAGCCGCGTCGAGCAGAGCCCGGCTTCTGCGCTGAGAAGCCAACTCGCCTGGGCGCGCGCCAATCTGTTCGCTCGGCCGATCGACGTGCTGCTGACATCGACGATCGCCGCAGCCGCTGTCGCGCTGATCTGGGCGATCGTCCCATGGGCGTTCATCGACGCGGTCTGGATCGGCGAGAACCGCGCCGCCTGCCGGCCGGATGCCGCCTGCTGGGCCTTCATCGTCAACCGTGGCGGCCAGTTCCTCTATGGCTTCTACCCTCAGCCGGAACGCTGGCGCGTGAACGCCGTATTTTTGATCTTCGCAGTATCAGTCTTCTTGCTGCTGCGGCGCGACACCCCAGGCAAGCGGGTCGTTGCCTTCTTTCTCCTCCTTGTGTTCCCCATCCTGGGCTATGTCCTGCTCCACGGCGGCGTGGCGGGGCTGTCGCGCGTGACGACCGATAAATGGGGCGGGCTTTCGCTAACGCTTCTTCTCGGCGTCGCCGGAATCGTCGTGTCGTTCCCAATCGCGATCGTGCTGGCGCTGGGTCGGCAGAGCGAAATGCCGCTGTTTCGCTGGGCGAGCATCGCCTACATCGAGATCTGCCGCGGACTGCCGCTCATCGCCGTGCTGTTCATGGCGCGGATCCTCCTACCTTACGCCTTTCCGGTTGGCTCCGAGTTCGATCCCCTCGCGCTCGCGGTCACCGGCATCATCCTGTTCGAAAGCGCCTATCTCGCGGAAGTGTTCCGAGGAGGCTTCCAAGCGATCCCGAAGGGTCAGGCCGAAGCGGCCGCCGCGATCGGGTTCGGCTACTGGCGGACCGCGATCTACGTCACGCTGCCGCAGATGTTGCGCGTCGTGGTTCCCGGCGTCGTCAACAACGCTATCGCGCTGGTGAAGAACACGACGTTGGTCGTGATTCTGGGGCTCTTCGAGGTCCTGAACATCGTCGCTGCCGGCGCCGCCGATCCCGACTGGCTGGGGCTCCACGCGGAGGGCTACGTCTTCGTCGGGCTGGTCTTCTGGGGGCTCTGTTTCGCCATGTCGCGCTACAGTCAGAGCCTCGAACGCGAGCTCAAGGCGGCGGAACGGCAATGATGTCATCGTCCAGCCGCCCGCTTCTCGAGGTCTCCGGGCTGAACAAATGGTTCGGCGCTATGCACGCTCTGCGCGACGTCGATCTGACCGTCGGGGTCGGAGAGCGCATCGTGGTCTGCGGTCCGTCCGGTTCGGGCAAGTCGACGATGGTCCGATGCATCAATGCCCTTGAACGCTACCAGAATGGCCTGATCCGATTGGAGGGGGAGGCCATCAACGCCGATTGCGACAGCGTCTTCGGGGCGAGGCGCGCGATCGGGATGGTGTTCCAGTCGTTCAACCTCTTTCCGCATCTTAGCGTCCTCGACAACATCACGCTCGGCCCGCGCAAGCTGCTCCGGTTGCCGCGGCCCGATGCCGAGAGCGCGGCGATGATGCTGCTCTCCCAGGTCCGGATGGAGGATCAGGCGCGCAAGATGCCGTCGCAGCTCTCGGGCGGCCAGCAGCAGCGGGCCGCGATCGCGCGCGCATTGGCCATGAACCCCAAACTGATGCTGTTCGACGAGCCGACCTCGGCCTTGGACCCCGAAATGGTCAAGGAGGTTCTCGATGTCATGACGGCCTTGGCGGAAGCCGGGACGACGATGATCTGCGTGACCCACGAGATGGGCTTCGCCAAGGCCGTTGCGGACCGGATCGTGTTCATGGACCAAGGGAAGATCGTCGAGACCGCTGATCCCGCTGCGTTCTTTGCCGGCGACTGCTGCGATCGGGCACGGAGTTTTGTTAGCACCACCACCGGTCGGTCAGGCCTAGCGTCATCTTCGTGATCTGATCGGGATTAGAAACAGATGAGCAAGAAACTTCATCGACTTTCAATGCCGGTCGGCGCGCAAAAAAGTCCGCGAAAGCGGAAGGTCAACAAGACGATTCTGAGGGGGTCTCTAGCAAGTTTCAAGAAACTTATCTTGTTTATGTCGTTAGCAATACTGGTATTTATTGTCTTAACAAATAGATGAAAATCTAGCGCATGCCGAAGCTCATCCAGGCTGCCATGGCGACCATCATGAGATTCTCGGTCAACGACACGAAGCCGAGTGGAACTCTGCTGCTGCCCCCGACGCACGCGCACTTGATCTGGCGACGGTCGATGTAGACGGCCTTGACCACCGACGCAGCGCCGATGGTGCCGATGAAGGCCGCGACCGGAACGGAGAGCCAGGTCAGGGCTCCGGCGATCATCAGCACACCAGCCATCAGCTCGGCATACGGATAAACATAGGAGTAAGGCACCCAGCGCCGCGCCAGAAGGTCGTAGCCGAGGAACATGGTCGAGAAGCTCTCGACGTCCTGAAGCTTGAGCAGCGCCAGGATGCACATGCTGAAAGCGATAAACCACTCCAGCGAGTGCAAATCGAGAAGACGACCCGAGCTAGCCCAGTTGGCCGCGAGCGCCATCAGTGCCGCGACGGCAAAGACCCAGATAACGGGCGTATAGCTGGTCGCCCCAGGATCGGCGACGCTCAGCCCAAAGAAGCGACGCAGATCGTCGTAGCCGCCGACGCGTTGTCCGTCGATGAAGGTCTGCGGCGTGGTCTTGACGTCATGCTCGGACTTGAAGGCGTCGGTCTCAGCCCTCGAGGTAAGCCAGCGATCTTCGACGGTGTAGCCGCGGCGGCTCAGCAGGTCCCGCGCTTTCAGTCCGAACGGGCATTCATGTTCCGGCGTCACCATCCGGTAGATGGTGGCCTGACGCGCTTCACTGGTCGTCACCGCTACGTCTCCAGTGCTTTCGAGCAAGTCGGTCACTGCCGGGCCAGAAGGGCTTCCATCTGGGCGATCTCCTTGCGCTGGCTGGCGACGATGTCGCCGCACAGCGCCTTGATCTCCGGATCCGTGAGCGTCGCCTGCTCGCACATCAGGATGGCACCCGAATGATGCGGGATCATGGCCCGAAGGAACTCGGCGTTTCCGATGCCGGCCTGCGTGCGCATGCCGACAAAGCTGACTGCGAACACCAAGATGGCGGCCGCGCCGACCGCCAGGTTGATGCGCCGCGACGGGAACATCGAGCGCATCGAGACCAGCATGATCACCGTCATCGGCGCCACCATCATGAGGGTCATGTAGACGTTGTTCAGGTTAAAACGGAAATGGGCCACCGTCGCGATCATCGTGTACATGACGAAGTACATCACGATGAAATCGAGGACGATCTCGACTGCGAGGCCGCGGTAGTGGCCTTGCTTCATGTCACCGTGCTGCTCCATATTCCCAACTCCCTCATCGCGGCTTTGGTCGGCTGTCCAATGAGCGCGACGCTACTTACCCTTGGTCTTCAGCCACGCGTCGATCGTGGCGATTTCCTTCTCCTGAGCGGTGACGATCTCCTGCGCCAGCTTCTTGGCTTCGGCGTCCTTGCCGTTCGCCAGCTCGACCTTGGCCATGTCAATCGCCGCCTGATGATGCCCCTTCATCTGCTTCATAAAATCGACATCGGCGTCGCCCGTGTAGGCCGGCATTCCGCTCATCATCGTCATCATCGACTGCTTGTAGCCCTTGGTGGCCGTCGAATCGGAGTTCATCGGCATCATCATCTTCATGTGCATGCCGGGGTCCATCGCCCGCTTCGACGCGGACTGCTGGGCTGAGGCTGCAGAGATGGCGAGAGCGGATGAGAGCGCAATGAGGCTGAGACGTGTCATGGTTCTGGTTCCTTCGTTCATGTGAGCTTGCCGGGCGCACGCATCGGCGCCGGTGAATTTGCTACGCCGCCATCTTCCGGCAGCTTTCGGCACATTCGCGGCAAGCCTGGACGCAAGCGTCCATATCGCCGAGGCGCTCGCATTCGCTGCCGCAGTCCGCACAGATATCGGCGCATTCGGCGCAAAGATGCTTGTGATGGGGAGAGCCGACGATGATGACATGCGCAGTGGCGCGGCATGTCTCGGAACAGGCGAGCATCAGCTTGATGTGACTAGGTTGAGCGTGTTCGCCGCCGGCTTCGAGGCAATGGCCAGTGATCATGCCGAGGCAGGTTTGGTAGCACCGTAGGCAAGCATCGATGCAGCGCTGCATTTCAGGGTCGATGTGATGCATGAACAGCCTCCTGATAGGGACGGAGGTGCTCCGACCATGCAACGGAGACGCACTGCTCTGACGGACGTTCCCGACCGTAACAATTTGTAACATTCAGTTTCGGCAGTGATCGACGCTTGCCGAGCCATTGACTGGTAGTGGAGCTGATCTGGCGCAAGGCCCAGCGTGTCAGCAGGCGCGCCCTAGCTCTTGTCGCTGTTCGCCCAATTTGCCAGCTTACGCGTCACGGGCGGCGGTAACCTTCGCACCGCAGCTTTCAGCCACGGGCGCCAGAAACCCGGGCTGAATAGAGATGCGATGCGCCCTCTTGCCGTCAGCGGCAACAGATAGTCATCGATGATCACGCTTCCGTCTGCATGATCGCGCTTATATGGGTCGGCTGGGGCAAGAAGATCGAACTTCGCGCTGCCGCGGGCATACGCGCTGGCGAAGCTGTGATGAATTAGTAATCCGCCAACGCCTCCGCGCTCGTAATCGGGGTGGATCGCAATAACATGGCCGAACGTCACGCCCTTGCAGTCGAGGGCGAGGTCGATGCCAACCGTTTCGCCGGCGCAGTGGATCGTCGCAACCCGCAACGGGGATGCACCCGCAGCATCTGCGGCGAGTTCGCCGAAGAACGCTGCAAACCGTGGATCAGAGATCGTGGGTGCGATCACATCATGGCGGCGTAGCGTCGCTCGCTTCATCGCGACTGCCGCCAGAGCAAGATCTCTAGCCTCGGGGCCGGGCGCGACCATGCCGAGTACTACCCTCCCTCGTTCAGAGAGCCGCCGAAGCCTGCGGCGGTGGTTGGAGCGCTCGCGGGCGGGATATGCAGTGCTGGGCCCGTTATCTGGTCCGACACGCCTCAAGAGATCGGCGAAAACTGCCTCCTGCTCGTCGGTTTTCCATGCGCGGGTAAGTATCTCGGATCGCGCCAGTGTCGAATCAGCTCTGACTTTGCGCATCTCGAACAGATCGACGCCATGTTCTCGCAGCGCCGCTCGGCCCGCGGCGACCATAGCCGGGAGCTCCGGCCCCGGTTCGGCTACAATATCACCGAATTGGGCTACCGGGCATCCCATGAGCTCTACGATGCCGATGCCGAACCGGCGCCGGGCAACTAACGGCCATACCATACTCAGTCGTTCGTCGCGGCGCGCGGTGACGATGAGCGGACAGTGCTGCTTGTCTAGATAGTGGTCCATCCAGTGCTGAAGCACGACATGACTTTGAAACACCTGTTGCGGTGTTGCTGCTCGTGCGAACAGTGCGTCCCATTCGGCGCGCAGCTCGAGAAAAGCCTTCCGGCCTTCAACGATTGCGAGGCTCACACCCTTGAGGTCCGATACTGCGGGCGTCAAGCGCATCGGCGGAGCGTCGGCCGGCGCAGATACGTTGCGCTCTAGCAGCGTCATGGCTTGAGCCCACCGTGCGCATGGGCGAAAAGCCGCTTTGTTCCAGCTAGCGGAAAGCGTAGTAGATAGGGAGCCAACAGCAGCAAGTGGCGCGCGGCGAAGGGCGCGTCCTGTTCTACCATATGGCGGATCGCCAATACGGGAAGCGGCGCGCGCAGCGGCCTAAATGCCGGGTTCCAAAGTCCTGGTGCCTCAGAAGCTGGGTACATCAACCCTATCATCCGGTTCCTAGCGAGCGAATAGAATTTATGGCCGTCCTGCACTCGCCTGAGCATCTTTATGCCCTCTTCCTCGGCGCAATGCGGAAATCCGATAACAACTGTCCGAAAGTGTTCCATGCCGGCTTTCGCAGGGATGTTGTCCAGCATTTTGAAACTCGCGCGTATCAGCTTGTAGACAGCGGCTTCGTCGCTCGCCTCGGCCCTGCAAACAGCAATCCTTGCCGTATCGATGCGGGCCGCCTGCCGCGTAAAAGGACAAACTGCCCCAGCCCGGCCCAGGTCGTCGTTGGATGTCATCAAATAGGTCTCGATCCAGCCGACCAACTTGGCCAGCGCATCCGCGGGACCGGCATTTAGTGCGTCACTCTTGGCCTTGGAGAACGTCAAAAATTCCTGGGCAACTATGGCCATGAGGCGTCGCTCCGAATCGCACGTGTTTGCAGTTTAGCGGAACGGATTTACGGAAGCGTTCTACTAAGTCGCAAAATGCAGCCGATAGATCATGAGGTTGAAACAAACGCTTAGCGTGGTGAATAGCGCGGAGTTTTGGATTCTGCCATAGTCCGGAACGGCGGCATCGGCGTTGGCCGCTGCCTGCGCTATCTGACGACAGACGGAGCTTGCGCCACGCTGCCTGGCCCAGGTGTCGATGCCCTCGGGCGGTTCCGTGCCGCTCGGCGAGGTCGCCGCTATCGAGCGCAAACGCGGCGCGACGACGATCCGAACCGAGAACGGCCAGCTCGCGATCTACATCTTCGTCGACATCGCCGGGCGCGATCTCGGCGGCTATGTCCGCGAGGCGCAAGGCGCGATCGCCCAGGCGGTGCAGCTCCCAACCGGCTACCGCGTCGCCTGGAGCGGCCAGTTCGAGTATCTCGAACGGGCCGAAGCGCGGCTGAAGGTCGTCGTGCCGCTGACGCTGGCGATCATATTCCTGCTGCTTTACCTCAATTTCCGCCGGCTGACCGAAACGTTCATCGTCATGCTGTCGCTGCCCTTCGCGCTGGTCGGCGGCGTCTGGCTGCTTTGGTGGCAGGGGTTCAACATGTCGGTGGCGGTCGCGGTCGGCTTCATCGCGCTGGCGGGAGTCGCGGCCGAGACCGGCGTGATCATGCTGATCTATCTCGACCACGCCTTGAAGGAGGTGCAGGCGCGCTGCGCGGCGGAAGGGCGAGCCTTCACCCGCGCCGACCTGCGCGAGGCGATCATGCTGGGCGCCATCGAGCGCGTGCGACCCAAGATCATGACCGTGATCGCGATCATGGCCGGCCTGCTGCCGATCCTGTGGAACACCGGCACGGGCTCGGAAGTGATGCAGCGCATCGCCACGCCGATGATCGGCGGCATGGTATCCTCGACCGTGCTGACCCTGCTGATGATCCCGGCGATCTACGGGCTGGTCAAGGGCTGGGGGCTGCCGAAGGCGGCCAGTCCGGCCTGCCATCGGCCAAAACTACGATCTGCACAGACCCGGCTGATTGATGGTGGCGCAGGAGGACCCCTGCATTGATGCCAGCACAGGTTGCAGCAACCTGGGCCGATGACCTCGCGGAAGAAGAGCGCCCCAAGGCTCGTCCAAAACGCGATCGTCCAAGCGATAAGGAAACAGAGCCGCAGTCATTTTCGCCAGGGGCGACACGTCGCCGATCATCTGTGCGACGGACTATTACCCGATTTTTGCGAGGAAGGGGAAGGTTTCGAGAAGCCAGAAGGCCATGGTCGAGAGTTGGCCCGCCATCATGGCGAAGCCCATGGCGATCATGGTGATCCCGGCCACGATCTGCAGGCCGCGCCCGACGCCGCGCAGGCGGCGCAGTCTCGCCGTGATGCCATCGGCGAACAGCGCCGTCAGGAGGAACGGGATCGCAAGCCCGAGCGAGTAGACGCTGAGCAGCGCGACCCCGCTCGACGCCGACGGCGACGTCGCGCTGACCGTCAGGATTGCGCCGAGAACCGGGCCGATGCAGGGCGTCCAGCCAAAGGCGAAGGCAAGGCCTAGAAGATAGGCGCCTGACGGCCGGCCGCTGGCGATCGGCGCCTGGAACCGGAGTTCGCGCTCCATCCAGGACAAGCGCGCAAGCCCGGTGGTGAAGACGCCGAAGACGAGGATGATCGCGCCGCCGACGATGCCGGCCTCATAGCGATAGGCGAGCAGCAGGCCGCTGAGCGCGCTCGCGCCCGCGCCGAGCAGCACGAAGACCGTCGAGAAGCCGAGCACGAACCAGAAGCTCATCCCGACCGCGTTCAGTCGCGAGGACGTTCGCGACTGCCCTTCGGCTCCCGCTGTCGACCCGCCTGCGATGTAGGAGACGTAGCCCGGGACGAGCGGCAGGACGCACGGCGACAGGAAGGAGACCGCGCCGGCCGCAAGCGCTGCCCAGACGCCGATGTTGGCGATCTCCATCAGCGGGCGTCCGTTTTTTTGTAGACCGCGAGCAGGGCGGCGATCTCGTCCGCCATAGGCTTCTGGTCCCAGGCCTTGACGCCGTACCAGCGCGCCCTCTCGGACCCGTCGGGGCCAAGCAGGATCGTGGTCGGCAGCCCCGAGATCGCCAGCCGGGCGACCGACGCGCCTGTCGGATCGAGATAGACCGGCAGGTCCTTGACTTTGAGTTGCTCGAGTAGCGGCTCGACGATTTCGGCGCCGTCGCGATCGACCGAGAGCGCGACGACGGCAGGAGGCCGTCCGTCCAGCGCGCGATGAAATCGTGCCAAAGCCGGCAATTCTTCGCGGCAGGACCAACACCATGTCGCCCAGATGGTCAGAAGAACGGCTTGCCCGCGGAAGCTGGCGAGATCGGCCGGGCCTCCGTCGAGCCGCTGGAACGCCAGCGCGGCGGCGTTTCCCGGTCGCTGCGTCCTGTCGGTCAGCACGACATAGACCGCGACCATGGCCAGCGCCGTTAAAGCGACCGCCGACAGCACAAGCCGTCTAGATTTGAGCACTGGTCCGATCAACCTCGGGCCTCGAAAACGAAGTGGTCTTGTCGCTCGGGTTCGGCTTGGCGAGCATGCATGCTCGACGCAGGCGTCACCGAGCCCGGCAGGGAGGCCTGCGCGCAATGGCGCGGCGGGCCTCGCGAAGGCTCACCCTTCAGCTGCGGCGCGGCGGACCGGTGGCCTGTGGCGGCCCCTGCGGACTGGTCGTAGAAGATGCAACCTCGCCTTGCACGAGGATCGTCTCGGCCGGCTCGGCGCGTTCGGGAATCGGCGAGGCCGAGGGAGGAGGCGTCAGCGGCGCGAGAGCGACCGATTTCGCCCAGAAGCAGCAGGCGTTCACCCCCTCGACATGAGTGGTCCGATCACGCTTCGAACTCGGCGTAGCGCCGCAGATCTCGACGAGCCCGACTTCACCTGCGTCGAATTTAACGGCGACATGGGTGCTGCCCGCGAGCGCGCTCGCCATCAGCTGGAGCAGGAGCACGAGACTGCAGGCGACGGCCAAGAGGCCGCGCCCCGGAGCGCCCGATATGCCTGCCAACATCATAGCCGAAGGATAGCTGAAGCGATTGGCGCCCAGCAACCGCGAAGCGGCCGCCTCGCGCTCTGTTGACCTGTTCCGGCTGCGAGAGACCGCGATCATCGGAGCTTCTGCCTGGCTTTCGATATGTGCTCGTCGATCTCAGCCACCGCCGACGGCTCGTCCCATTCTCGCGCACCCGGCCAGCGCGCAACCTCGCGGCCGTCGGGATCGACCAGAAGCGTCGTCGGCAGTCCGGTGATTCTCAGGGCCGACATGCTCCTGGCCTCGCGATCGAGATAGATCGCAAGGTTGGCGAGACCCGTCCGCTCGAAGAACGGCTTCACAACCTCCAACCCCTGCCGATCGATCGACAGGGCCACAACCTCGAACGTGTTGCCGCCCTTCATCGCCTGAAGCCGGTCCAGGGACGGCATTTCCTTGATGCAGGGCGGACACCAAGTCGCCCAGATGTTCAAGAGCACGAAGCGGCCGCGAAACGCTTCTCCCGAAATCTGACGCCCGTCGAGGGTCTGGAACGACAGCGCGGGCAGAACCGGGGCCGCGAGCTGCCCTCGTCGCGTGGCGACGAGAAGGCCGGATGCTGCTCCGATCAGAATCGCGGCCAGCGTCGCGGCGACGACGAACCGACGACCCATCAGAGCACCATGCGGATCTTCGCGAGCGCGGAAGCCTCCTCCTCATGGTAGTCGATCATCGTGCGGAAGCTGCCGTCGGCCTTCATCAGGTAGACCGAGGCCGAGTGGTCCATGGTGTAACCGTTGTCGGTCGGGATCTTTTTGGCATAGGCCTTGTAGGCGGCGAGCGCCGCGGCGATCTGTTCGCGGGAGCCGGTCAAGCCAACCACGCGAGGATCGAAGGACTGTAGGTAGAGCGCGAGCTGCTCCGGCGTATCGCGCTCGGGATCGACCGTGACCAGCAGGATCTGCAGACGGTCCGCCGCAGCGCCGATCTTGCTGGTCAAGTTGGCCATCTGCACCAGGGTGGTCGGGCAGACCTCCGGACAGTGCGTGAAGCCGAAGAATACGGCCATCGGTTTGCCGCGGAAGTCGGCGTCGGTGACGAGCTTGCCTGTGTGATCGACCAGCGTGAACGGTCCGCCGATCGTAGGCATGCCCTGAACGGAGGCGCGGCCTGCCTGCAAGCGGCCGGGACCATCGACCTTCCACCAACCCAGCAGGACGGCGGCTCCGAGGAAGGCGACCAGGCCGACGCCGATCCAGGCCGCGTAACGTATCCATTGGAGAAATGACATGGCGCGCCTCAATGGCCAATGTGGTCAGCGGGCGCCGGCGACGGCGCGCCGACGCCTTGAACCTGAAGCTCGACCGCGACCGCGCCTGCGCCCTCGAAGACCAGAGGGGCCTTGACCTTGTCGCCTTGCTTGAGCGGAGCTTTGAGGTCGACGAGCATCAGGTGCAGTCCGCTCGGCTTAACTCCACCTTCTGGCCCGGGGAACGATGAAACCGTTCGCCTTCCCGCAGATCCTCACGATGCCGTCGGCACGAATGCTTTCATGAATTCTGATGCAGGCGACGGCTTCTGTCGAACCTCCGACCAGCCGGGCCTGCGTCGGGCCAGTGTTCTCAATGCTCAGGTAGCCTCCGCCAAGTACTGGCGATAGGCTTCCCAATGCGACATGGCGGATACGCTCAATCAAGCGGCGGATCATAACCCATCTTCTCCGATGAGGCCGTGCCCATGAAAAAAAATGCGTCGGTTTGACGCTCACTGCTTGGCAAGCGATCTTGTGATCATCGCCCAAGCGCTGTCGTCGCCCGCGAACGGGTCAGCTAGCGCCGCATCGGGCCGGCTAATCTCGACCTTGCCAGCGACCATGGGTTGCATCCGTTCCGGCCCGAGATTCTTGAGCATCGCCCGGAAGCTCGTGTGCATCCCACCGTCGAGGTAGGCGTAGCTCATGGCAGGAGCGCCGGCGCTCACCAGCTCGGCGAAACGAGCCTGGTCGCGATCCTGCCGCTGCGAGACGAGCGGCTGAACCTGCGGGTCGAGCTCGATCACCGGACAGGGCGCGCCGGGCGTCATCGACGCAGACCCATCCTTAGCGTTGAAAACGTAGCGGCGGCCGCAGACGGCGAGCTTTGGCGGCTGCTTCGTCGCCTCGAAATGGTCTGAGCCTTCCTTGAGGTTCTGCCAGAACGCAAAATGCGCATTGTTGCGGTGACGCGCCATGTTCTCGGGCGTCATCCGGAACGGCAGCGCCTGAACCTGGAAGCTGCGCTGGCCTCCGGCGAATGCCTCACGCGCCAAGCCGTAGATTTCAGTCACGCCCTCGTCGGTCATCGCGAAGCAGCCAGACGAGGTGCAGGCGCCGTGAACCATTAGCGCCGAGCCGGTAGCGCCCTGCGACTTTTCCAAGGAATTAGGGTAGCCGAGGTTGAACGAAAGGTGGAACTGCGAGCGTGGGTTCATCAAATCAGCGGTGACCGCGTAGAAGCCTTCCGGAGCCTGGCGGTCGCCCTCACGCTTTTTAGGCCCGAGCTGACCCGACCAGCGGCACATTGGATAGGTCTTCAGCAGGGCGTATTGGCCGCTCCGATCTCGCTTCCAGACCTCGAGTTCGCTTTCCTTCTTGAAGATGCGTACGAGGATCGGATCGCTCTGGCTCATGCCCTTGCCGGACATCTCCGAAATCAGCCGCGCCGGGAGCGGCTGGAGATGGCGTTCGTCGCCCTCGCCGGTGACGCAGCCGGAGAGGGCGAACGTCCCGAGCAGGAGCGCGAAGGCGACGTGCAGGGTCGAGAAACGGAGCTGTTTGAGCATGCGAGAATGTTTGCGTGAACAGAGCTGACAAAGCGTCAACAAGGACGGTTAACCGCTCTCTACAACCTCATGCCACTTGAGGTTCAAGGAAAAAATTGCCGGCGGTCCTCACGCTTGCTCGCCGAACATGCTGGCGCCTAAAGGGGACCAGGCGGAAGAGAATGAGACCCGCCATCTCAACAATTCACTGATCGCCGGCGAGCATGCATCGCAAAGCAACGGGCCGGGGGTCGATCCGGCCCGTCGTTGTTGACGGCCCCTTTTTACTTCGCCTCGGCCCGCAGGCCCGCCTTCTCGACCCAGCCGGTGGCGTGCGCCATGACGTGGAAGACGAACTGCTGCTCGACCACGCCCTGGAACAGATGCGCCCAGGGGCCGGCCGCGAAGATGGCGACATCCTCGCCGCCATGGGTCTCGCTCTCCATCGGCACCAGCGCCTGCTGCTTGTAGCCGAGCGCGCCAGTGTTCTCGTTGCGCGGGTCCGGTCGATCCGCGTTCATCTTCACCGCGCCAGGACCATTGGCGTAGCTCAGCGTGGTGTAGGCCTTGCCGTCCGAACCCAGCGTCGGCTTGCCGTCGGCCTGGACGATGCCGAGGATCGGGTTGTTGCGCTCGGGATAGCCGGCGATCGAGAACACGTGGCTGTGGTCGGCGGTGACGATCACCAGCGTCTCCTCGAGATCGACCTTGGCGAGCGCGACTTTCAGCGCCGCGTCCATCGCGACCGCGTCGAGCAGCGCGCGCTGCGCCTCGCCGTCATGATGGCCGTGATCGATGCGCCCGCCCTCGACCATCAGGAAGAAGCCGTTCGGGTTCTGCGACAGGATGTCGATGGCCTTGGTCGTCATCTCGGCGATCGACGGCTCGCCGCCCTTGTCGCCGGCGCGATCGGCCTCGTACTTCATGTGCGAGCGCTCGAACAGGCCTAGCAGGCGCGGTGTGGTCTTCGCGTCGATGGCATCGAACTGGGCCTTGTTCCAGACATAGGAGCCGCTGTTGGAATAGCGCGACAGCCATTCCTTGGTCAGGTCGCGGCCGTCGCGGCGGCTGCCGGTGCGGCCGGCGTCCTCGGGATCGGCCATGGTGGTCGGCAGAAAGCGGTCGCGACCGCCTCCGAGCGCGACTTCGAGCCCGTCGCCGTGCGGCCAAGCCACGAGTTGGGACGCGATGTCCTTACAGCCGGCGGCGATGTCGGGCGCCTGCATATTGGCGTCGCCTTCCCAGTCGCGATGCGGCGTATGCGCATACATGGCGGCCGGCGTCGCATGGGTGATGCGCGCGGTCGAGACGATGCCGGTCGCCAGGCCAGCGCGTTCGGCGATGCCGGCCAGCGACATGACGTCCTTGCCGGTCGCGCTGGCGCAGTCGCGCAGCTTGGTCTCGCTGTTGACGCCGATGACGCCGTTAATGGTCTTGACGCCGGCGACCAGCGCGGTGGCGGTCGGCGCGGAATCGGCGACCTGCGCGTCGTGCGTGTAGGTCTTGGAGAGGGCGGCGTAAGGGAGCTGCTCCATGGCGAGCCGGTTCGATTCGCCGTCGACGCCCTTGAGCTGACCATCGAGAATACGCGCGGCGGTGACGGTCGAAATGCCCATCCCGTCGCCGACGAAGAGGATGACGTTCTTGGCGCGCTTGGTGTTGGGCGTCAGCTTCAGCTTCTCGGCCAGCGTCGTGCGGCCGACCGCGAAATAAGGGTCGTTGATCTGAGGTAGGGCCTGGGCCATCGCGGCGGACGAAGCTGCGGTCAGAAGGGCGACGGCGAGGAAACGGGTCAGGGCATGATGGTTCATGGGAAGCCTCCGGTTGACCGGCTGCGATAGGCAACGCGCGTGAACCTGCCGTGACGGAAGCGTTGGTGCCAAGCGTAGCCGTCGCCGTAAATCGCGAGTGGGAAACTGTGAGAAAGTGCGGCCTCCATAGAGAAGCTGCTTGAACCTCAAGTGGCTTCAGGTGCGACGGTGTTTGAAACGAGGGAGAATTTCATGCTGAACCGCCGTTCGCTCCTGTGTCTGTCGATCGGTCTGCTCAGCAGCGGTCTCTCGGCGCACCCGGCGCTACCTCAGACCGCTTTGGCGTCGAAGCTGCTGGAGCCTGGTCCGCTGCCGGAGAAGGTCTTCGGCGCAGCCGATGCGCCGGTCACGGTGATCGAATACGCCTCGCTCACCTGCCATCACTGCATGAACTTCCACATGGCCACTTGGCCGGCCTTGAAGGCCAAGTATGTCGATACGGCCAAGGTCCGCTTCATCGCGCGCGAATTCCCGCTTGATCCGCTCTCCACGGCCGGCTTCATGCTGGCGCGCTGCGCCGACGATACGAAATGGTATCCGATCATCGATATGCTCTATCGGACGCGGGAAGGCTGGGCGCATTCGCCCAAGCCGCTCGATGCCCTGACGCAGACGATGAAGCAGGCCGGCTTCACGCAGGAGACGGTCGAGGCCTGCCTGAGGCGCGAGGATTTGTTCCAGGGCGTCAGGCAGGTGCAGGAACGCGGTTCGAAGGAGTTTGGTGTCAACTCGACGCCGACCTTCTTCATCAACGGCGAGAAGAAGGTCGGGGCACTGACGATCAGCGACTTCGATAAGATCTTGGCACCATTGCTGTCTGCTTTTGCAAAATAAAGGCACGAATTCGAGCGCTCCGCACGACGGGATTATAGCGATGCGCGCACTACTCTCACTATCTTCAACCATTGACCGCCTGAACGCTGTTGTTGCAAGCATAGTATGCTGGGGTTTGCTTGCGAATGCTATACTGATCGCGATCAACGCAATCGTTCGCAAGCTGTTCTCGATCGCTTGGCCGCTCGCCTTCGACATGCAGTGGCACTTCTTCGCGGCTGTCGTGCTGCTGATGGCAGCCTACACCTTCCAGCGCGACCAGCATGTGCGGATCGACATACTGGCCAACCGCCTTGGTGAGCGCGGCCTCGCCTGGCTCGACCTTTTCGGCATCGCGTTCGTGTTGCTGCCGATTTGCGCAGCGATGATTTGGGTGAGTTGGCCCCAGTTCGTCACCTCGCTCCTCGCCAACGAGAGCCGGGCCAGCCGGGAAAGCCTGAGCTCGCTGCCGGCCTGGATCATCAAGGGCTTTATCCCAGCCGGTTTTTTCCTGCTGGCGCTACAGGGCGTCGCCGAATCCATCCGGTGCATGGCGGCGTTAATGGGGATCGAAAAACGGCCGCTGCAGCGCTTCCAGTTGATGGAGAGGACGGAGTGATCGCTGATTTGCTCGCGCCGGCCATGCTGGTTTCGCTCGTCGTGGTGCTTCTTGTCGGATTTCCCGTGGCGTTCTCACTGGCCGCCGTAGCAGGAGCATTCGGCGGCCTGGCCATCGCCTCCGGCGCGTTCCCGCCCGTTTTCCTCACGGCCATGTTTTTCCGAATTCTGGGCATGTTCAACAATGACAATCTGTTGGCGATTCCCTTGCTCGTCCTGATGGGACTGATTCTCGAAAGGACCGGAATCGCCGAGGATATGCTGATGGCGCTGAACCGCCTCTTCCGCCGGCTGCCGGGCGGTCTGGCCTACGCAGTCATTATTGTCGGCGCCGTGCTGTCGCCGATCGTCGGCTTCGTGTCTGCGTCCGTGATCGCGCTCGGCCTGATTTCGATGCCAGTGATGATGCGTGCCGGCTACGACGCTCGGCTTTCGACAGGCGTTGTCGCCGCCTCCGGCACATTGGCGCAGGTCGTCCCACCAAGCTTGGTGCTGATCGTTCTCGCAGAGCAGTTAGAGGTCTCTCTTGTCGATATATACCGGGGAGCGCTGCTGCCCAGCGGCATTCTCGTCGCATTTTATCTGGTCTTTGTATTTGTCTTGACGTTGTGGAAACCGCAACTGGCGCCGCCGATCCTCGGTGAAGAGTCGTCTAGCAAGGCCGACTGGCGCTTCCGAGCAAAACTGGTCCTCGACGGCGCGTTGCCGATCGGCTTGGTGCTCTGCGTGCTGGCGTCGATAGCTTTTGGCGTGGCCACGCCGAGCGAGGGCGGTGCCATCGGTGTCAGTGCGGCGCTTCTGCTCGCCTGGGCTAAGAAGAGGCTCGCGCTGGATCGATTGAAACAGGCGACGATGGCGGCGGGCGTGCTGTGTTCTGGCGTCATTTTCCTGCTGATCGGCGCCTCGTTCTTCACCCTTGTCTTCCGCGGGCTTAATGGGCAGCAGATGATCGAGGCCCTGTTTCAGTACATCCCGGCGGGTCCAACCGGTTTCGTGGTCGCAGTGAACGCGGCCGTGTTCGGCCTCGCCTTCTTTCTTGATTTTTTCGAGATCGCCTTCATCGTTCTTCCTCTGATCGCTCCGATCGCGCACAAGGTCGGCGTCGATGTGATTTGGCTCGCCGTTCTGCTGGCGATCAATCTCCAGACGTCGTTCATGCATCCGCCGTTCGGTATCGCGCTCTACAATCTAAGGAGCGTCACCCCGACATCGATCAGGACGCAACAGATCTACTGGGGTGCCGTGCCCTTCGTGCTGATACAGATCCTGATGGTCGCCGTCGGTAAGCGCCGCGCCAGCACCCTATGGATTAGGGATTGAGGATTTCCGGAAGCGCCACGGCATGAGATCTTCGACGCCGCTTTGCGGGTGGCCGTTGATGA
>NZ_JBHSLW010000053.1:0-21976 GCF_042657265.1 Allobosea eneae | reverse complement strand
GATCCCATCGTCAGCCTGCCAGCCGTGGCCGCCTGACCAGCCCGGCCAAGCCGGCAGCGTGGTGGCCCTCGGGAGCTACACCACCATCAGGGACACGACCTGAAAATGCGCGACACTATGCCTACGGGGGATTGCGCTTCTGGAGAGCCGTACTACCGTGTTGGCGTGTCAATTTCAGTCAGAGAGGGAAGAATGTTGGTCCGATTGGATGAGAATTCGCTGTATGCGATGAAGTGGCACGCGCGGGAGGTTTTCGCCCCTGCAGGCCACGGGCACACGCTCGAGGCGCTGGCTCGTGGACTAGGTGCAAATACCTATAACGGATTATTAGCCTATTCCCAGAATTACGGTGGAATCCTGTGGGACGGCGATGACTCGAGGGCGCTGGCTTATCTCGCCGAGCGGGAGATCACGGTTCGCCGTGGCGCACTTTCGGACGTAGTCGCGGAGCATGTGGTTGAGCACGAGCATGTCTGATAGCTGGTCAGCGCAGAAAACTGGCTCCACTGTTCGAGTTTGATGGCTTCTCCTAGCCGGCCAGTTCCGGAATTCAGGCAAGTCTCGCCCTGAAATGCTCTCCTCGCCGCGCACGCCTTCCAGCACGATGCGGATCTTCTCTTCCGCCGAAAACTGGCGGCGGGTCGCGCGCCGGATGTCCTTCACGACCTGCTCTGCCGGTGCTTTCTCCGGACCCGATTTCTGTCTCATCTGCGCTCCATGATGGCTGCGATGATCCAGAAATCCTCCCTTCCCGAAAACCCCTAAACTGTCTCAAGAGCGCTGACGGCAGACAGTTAGAGTGTCAGCATTTCTCGCCTTGGCCGCCGCAAAGATATGGCTGCCATACTTTGTCAACAGGGCCTAACGTCGATTGGTCCTAGGCCTGACCCCGCCCATCTAATCATAAGACTTCCAGCCAACATGCTCACTCCAATCGCGAGGAGGAGGGGGCCGGCGAACTCCTCGGCCACTGTACCCGACGTCGAGGAAACCGATAGCAACATCAGGCTGAATTCTCCCCCGTTGGCCAGGATGACTCCGGTCCGCAATGAGGTCTGAAGCGCTTCGCCGAATAGTCGGGCGACGACGAAAACAATCAGCGTCTTTCCGCAGAGTATTATTGCAAGCCAGACCAGCACGGCAGGCCATTGAGATGGAAGGATCCAAAGTGGCAATTGAGTCCCGATACCGATAAAGAAAATCCCGACAAACAAGTCGCGAAAGGGCCGGATCTCGTTCTCGACAGCATGGCGCGCGTCGCCCTCGCCGATGATCATACCGGTCGCGAATGCGGCGAGCGCCGGAGAAAGGCCAGCAGATGTCGCGACGATCGTGGACCCAAGCGCAATGGTAAGTGCGAGGAGTTGGGCAAGCTCCGGATCGCCACGCAACGCGACCCAACGGGCAAGTACCTGCAACGGACCTCGGGCAATGAACAGAGCAGCAACCACTGCCGTTGCACTGGCGATGACCGTTATCACGCCATACCCTTCGGCGGCACCACTCATTGCATCGTGCAGAAGCAGGAACGCGACGGCTGCCAAGTCCTGAAACAGAAGCACTGCGATGGCCAAGCGCCCATGAGCCGATCCAAGAGCGTTCGCGCCTGCGAGCACCTTGAGGCACATGGCTGTGGATGACATCGCAACGGCCCCGCCGATGAGGATTGCGGAAACTGATGCGAGATCGAAGACCAAACTCGCTACCAACGAAACCGTTATCGTCGTGACTGAAACCTGTACAGCCCCAAGACCGAAGACATGCTTCCTGAGTGTTACGAGCTTCTCGAAGGAGAATTCCAGACCAAGCGCGAACAGCAGGAGTACGACTCCGATTTCGCCAATACTGCTCAGGGCAGCGCTCTCCGCAATCAGGCCGAGGCCAGCGGGTCCAATGACTATACCGGCAAGAATGTAACCGACGATGCTAGGCACGCCAATCCGTGAACATATCGTCACGAGTACGAACGCGGCGCAAACCAACAAGGCCGCACTTTCGGCAAATCCAGTCACGCCATGCATGTTCTTCTCCTGATACCATGTCGCAGGAAATGCCAATACTTGTATACTCTAAACGTGCGACCGCGCCCACTGCGCTATCTGCGCGGCAGGTATTACACCGCTCGTCCTCGCGATTTCCTTGCCGCCCCTGAACAAGATCATGGTGGGAATGCCGCGGATCCCGTAACGGTCGGTGATCTGCTGTTCGGCTTCGGTATCGAGCTTGCCGAGACGGAACTGGGGTTCGAGCGAACGCGCCGCAGCCTCGAACAGAGGTGCCATCATCTTGCATGGCCCGCACCATTCCGCCCAGAAATCGACGAGCAGGGGCAGATCGGCATCGGCGTGTCGGTCGAAACTGGCGGCGGTCAGTGTGACTGGCCGGCCCTCGAACAGGGCGGCGCCGCAGCGGCCGCAGCTGGGGTTATCCGTCAGTCGTTCCTGCGGAACGCGATTGACGGAACTGCATTTCGGGCAAGCAACGGTGGGCATTCTGTTCTCCCTTTGAGTGTCGTTTCGGAGGGGCAGGCAGGGCGGCGCCGTTCAGCGCGAGGTCGTGGCCCGCCGGGCCTCTCGGTGGCGGGGTTCGGGCAGGTATTCGACGCCGCCGCCCAGACGGCGGACGGGCTGCGGATAGAGGGTCATCAGCTCGAGTATTTCCTCGGGCATGTCGGTCCGTACCGGCAGCCCCATCTCGCGCGCCTCTTCCGCAGAGATAGGGTAGTCGTGCGTCCAGGTGCCGGTGGCCAGCTGCGCCGCCAATGTCGCCGCCTTTTCCTCGTCCATCTTGTCGGTCAGGAGCCGTCGCGCTACGGTCTCGACTTGGGCGATCGCCTTTCGACCGACATCGGCCAAGACCAACGTCTGGTCGTCGATTTCCGTGATCGGCTTTTGCTCGACGACCCTGATGAGTGAAGCCGCGGGCATTTGGCCGAGTTGCGGATCGATCGGGCCCAGCACGGAGTGGTCGCACATCACGATCTCGTCTGCGGCCAGAGCGATCAGCGTTCCCCCGACATGGCGTAGTGAGGCACGAAAACTGTGACCTTGCCCTTGTGTCCCTGGATGGCGCGAGCAATCTGCGTGGCAGCGAGGACCAGTCCGCCGGGGGTGTGCAGCACGATGTCGAGCGGCATTTCGGCGTCCGTCAGCTGGATCGCGCAGGACTTCCTCGGAGTCGTTAACGTCGATGTAGCGAACCAGGGGAAAACCTAGGAGGTTCATCGTCTCCTGCCGATGGATCATCAGGATCACCCGGCTTCCGCGCATCCTCTCGATTTGAGCGATCTTCCGAGTGCGCATCGCCTCCAGATACTTCCTCTGCAGTGCCGGCTGCAGTGCGGAGACGATGAAGAACAGCCAGAGCAGTTGCATCAAATCCATGGATTTCCTTTTCCTTTCCTTCGCCCATCCGGCAGGAAGCCGTATATTCCCTCGTCGCGGTAGTAGTTGCGATAGGTGACTGCAGGCCTGCGTAGAATCGGACTAGGCCGCGTGGACGAACCGGCACAGGGGGGATTCCCCCGAGGCGGATGACGTGATTCGAGGCTGACCTCTGGAGAGGAGGTCGGCCTTGGTTCGGGATCGTTTGACGGATGCGGAGTGGGCGATCTTCGCCCCGTTCCTGACGGAGCAGTCGGCCCGCGGCGGCCGCCCACCGAAGGACCACCGGCGCACGCTGGACGGCATCTTCTGGATCACCCGAACCGGCGCGCCGTGGCGTGACCTGCCCGAGGAACTCGGGAAGTGGAACTCGGTCGACCGCCAGTTCCGGCGCTGGACCACCTCCGGCATCTGGGACGTGCTGTTGCAGGCGCTCGCCGACAGCGGCGGCGAGGCCGACATGCTCCAGATGATCGACAGCACCATCATCCGGGCGCACCACTGCGCTGCCGGAGGAAGGGGGGGACCCAAAGTCAGGCTCTCGGCCGCTCGCGCGGCGGCTTCTCGACCAAGCTCCACCTGCGTGCCAATGCCGATGGCCTGCCCATCAGCGTCGTGCTGACGCCCGGCGAGGCCCACGACCTAATCGCCTATGACGACCTCATGGCCGAGCGCGACAGCGATCCCGGCGTGCTGCTCGGTGACAGGGGCTACGACAGTGACCGCCTGCGGCAGGATGCGCGCGACCGGGGGGCCCAGCCGGAGATCCCGACCAAGCGGAGCCGCAAGGTGCAGCACAGCGTCAACCGACGCCTCTACGCCCTGCGTTCCCGCATCGAGTGCTTCATCAACCGTCTCAAGAACTGCCGCCGCGTGGCCACCCGCTACGACCACACCGCTTCCAGCTTTCTCGGCTTCGCCCTGCTCGGCTGCATCCGCTTATGGATCAGGTTCGTCCACGCGGCCTAATGGGGTGAAAAAGCATACACTCCTGAGCAAAGAGAGGGGCGCGACGCGCCCCTCTTACGCCCTATCCAGCGGTTTCAGAACAACTTGGACAGCTTTGCCTTGATTTCATCGAGCCAGCCTTTTCCGCCGCCTCCCCCAGCCGTCTTTTGCTTGACTTTCCTGAGTTCAGCATACAGGGGCTCAAAGTCCTTCTTCTTTCCATAGCCCAGCAGTTCTGCCATTTCCAACTGCTGCCGCGCTTCGTTCAAGAATGTCTCCAGGCGCTCATTGGACGCTTCGCTCCGCTGACCATCTTCTACCAAGGTCTCGGCGCGCTTCAGGAGCAGCCTGGCGCGCAGGGCGGGCAGCGGATGCACGCTGCGCGTCTCGACCAGCGTGCTGAGCGCTGCCTGCAGCGCGGCTTTGGCTTCTTCAATCTTGCCCTGATCGATCAGCGGCACGACTGACTTCACGGCTGCGGGATAGGACGCCAGAGGGATGTTGGTGACCACGATCACGATTTCACTGGCCAGCAAAGCCAGCACGTGACGTGCCTGTTGCACCTCGCCATGTTTGAGGGCATCCAGCGCCTCGTCGGTCATCGCCTCAATGGTTTCCGTGTTGGCGAACAAGTCGTGCACGATGGTGCGCACATCAACGGGGGCCAGGGCAAGCGTGGGTTCGCGCGCAACAATCAGCTCCAGCTTTCCAGTCACTTCGGCCAGCATTGCCAATGCGCGTGCAGCGTCCTTGCCGTCAAGTGCGGCCAGCGCTGATTTGGTCAGCGCCAAGGCCGAGACGGCCTCATCGAGGACTTGTCTACGTTTGTCTGCCGCCTGCGAGCCCGTTTCCTTCTGAACCTCAGGCTGTACCTCCGTGACGACTTCAGGCTTGGCCTCTGGACTGACAGGAAGGCTGCTTACCGCGGCCTGTTCGTTTATTTCTTTGTTCGTCGCATTGGGATTCGATGTTTGCTCATTCATGGTGATATGCCTCGTATGAGTTAGTGAAAATAGGCGAATCTATTGGGGCTGACTGCGAACATCGCGAGACTGACCGACCGAACAGTCGGCCCCTTCATCACCTCAAAACAGCTTTTGGAGGCGCGTCTTCAACTCGTCGAACCATCCCTTGCCGCTTTCGCCACCAGCCGACTTTTGCTCAATGGACTTCACCTGATCGAAGATGGGTTTGAAATCCGCCTTCTTGCCATAACCCAGGATCTGCGCCATCTCGATCTCCGTGCGCACGGACGACAGCAAGGTGCTGAGCTCCTCGTTCTGCTTGGCATCGCGCTTGTCGGTCTCGGCCAGCTTTTCAGCTTTTGCCATCGCGGCTTCAGCCCGTAGCACGGGCAGAGGAAAGGCGACCGAGGTCACCACCAGCGTGTTCAGTGCTCGGGCGAGTTCCGCCTTGGCGTCGTCGATCTTGCCGCTGTCGATGAGCCGTGCGGCCGACTTGATCGCTGCCGGGTACGTTGCCATCGGCAGGTTGTCGGTTTCGATCACGATTTCGCTGGCCAGATTGGCGACGATGGGCCGGGCCTTTTGCACCTCGCCATCACCCAACAACTCCCGAGACAACTCGACCGCTTTCTTCACCGTTTCCACGTTGGCGTGGATATCGTGGGTGATGACGCGTACATCGACCGGCGCCAAAGCAAGTTTGGCGTCGCGTGCCAATACCAGTTCCAGCTTTCCGCTGGCCAGTTCCAGCGCAGCGAGCGCCTCCTTGGTCTTCTTTGCCTCAAGGAGTGTCAAAGCCTCCTGGGTCTTGGTGAGCGCCGTGATGGCGTCCTGAGTGAGCTCAGCACGCTTTTTTTCGGCTTCCCGGGCGGCCTTGTCATCTACCTGTGGCTGCGCCGCCTTGGATGCGGCAGAGGGTGCTGCAGCACCTGGGCTAGAACCTGCCGCCGATTGGGCCTGAGCCGGTCCGCTAAGTCCGACGACGACCGCCAGGGCAAGTGCGGAGAAGGTTGATTGGGGCTGTTTGATATTCATGATCTTGGGCTCCTAATTAAAGTTAGTTGACTGAGATTTCAATCTGTTTCGGTTTGGCTTGCTCGGCCTTGACAAGCCGCACTTCCAGCGCGCCGTCTTTCATCGAAGCCGTCACCTTGGTCGGATCAACGTTGTCAGGCAAGACAAAGTTGCGCACAAAGTGACCTGCCACTGAACTTTCATCCAGCGGCGATTAGAGTCTCGACCGTTTCTGTTACGCCGTTGGGCGCGGGTTGAGCAACGGGCGGAGACGCGAAGCCCTTATCGAGCGAAGCGTCGGAGCCGGTTGCGGTAAGGGTTCCGGCGAAGGCCGCCGGGGTCTGGTATCCGAGCGAGGAGTGCGGTCTCGCGGTGTTGAAGTCCTGCCTCCATTCGGCGATGGCGCTGCGGGCGTGGTCGAGGCCGAAGAACAGGCTCTCGTTCAAGAGCTCATCGCGCATCCGGCCGTTGAAGCTCTCGACGTAGCCATTCTGCATGGGCTTTCCGGGCGCGATGTAGTGCCACTCGACGCGATGATCCTTCGACCAGGCGAGGATCGCGTTCGAGGTGAACTCCGTGCCGTGGTCGGAGACGATCATGCCCGGCTTGCCGCGTCGGGAGATCAGGTCCGTCAGCTCACGAGCAACGCGGCGACCGGAGATCGACGTGTCCGGGATCGCTGCCAGGCATTCGCGCGTCACGTCATCGACGATGTTGAGCACACGGAAGCGCCGCCCGCAGGCGAACTGATCGTGCACGAAGTCCAGCGACCAGCGCGCGTTCGCCCTTGCCTCGACCAGGATCGGCGCCCGCGTGCCCACCGCGCGTCGCCGCGCCCGGCGCTTGCGCACCGTCAGGCCCTCCTCGCGGTAGAGCTGGTAGATGCGGTTGACGCCAGACGTCTCGCCCTCCCGCCGCAGCAGGACGAACAGGCGCCGGTAGCCGAAACGCCGGCGCTCGTTTGCGAGGTCACGCAGCTTGCCGCGCAACTCCGTCTCCGTGATCCGCCCCCGCCGAGAGGTCCGGGTTGAATGTTAGTGGGCGGTTGGCCTCGGCGCCAGCGCGGGCGGCGTAGCCGGTCTGGATAGCGCAGCCGCCCGCGCGGTCATGGCGGGCACGAAGACTTCTGGAGCCGGCGGCTTGTAGCCGAGCGAGCCGTGCGGGCGCACCGTGTTGAAGTGGCGCCGCCAGCTTTCGATGACGATCTTCGCTTCAGCGAGGGTATAGAAGATTTCGCCGTCGAGAAGCTCGTCGCGGAGCCTGGCGTTGAACGACTCGATGAAGCCGTTCTCCCATGGGCTGCCGGGCGCGATGTAGGCGGTCTTCGCGCCAACTGCGCCGATCCAGGCCTGCACAGCCTTGGCGACGAATTCGGGGCCGTTATCTGAACGAACATGCTCCGGCACGCCGCGCAGGACGAACAGGTCCGAGAGCACGTCGATGACGTCGATCGACTTCAACCGCCGATCGATGCGGATTGCCAGGCATTCATGGGTGAACTCGTCGATGATGTTCAGCATCCGGTACTTTCTCCCATCATGGGTCCGGTCCTCGACAAAGTCGTAGGACCAGACATGGTTGGGCCGCTCGGCGCGCAGGCGGATGCAGGATCCGTCCGCGAGCCAGAGACGGCCGCGTTTGGGTTGTCGGGCCGGAACCTTCAGCCCCTCGCGTCGCCAGATCCGCTCGACCCGCTTGTCGTTGACGACCCAGCCCGCCGTCGAACGCAGCAGCGCGGCAATCTTGCGATAGCCGTAGCGGCCGTAGCAGCGGGCCAGTTCGACGAGGTCGGCGATGAGTTGCTCCTCATCGTCTCGGCCGCGCGGGATCCGGCGTTGCGTCGAGCGATGCTGCCCGAGCACGCGGCAGACCCGCCGCTCCGACACTTTGAGAGCGAGCCGAACGTGGTCGATGCAGGCACGGCGACGCGCGGGGCTTACCAGTTTCCCGACGCGGCTTCCTTCAGGATCAGCTTGTCGAGCGTCAGGTCCGCGACGGCGCGACGGAGCCGGGCATTCTCGGCCTCGAGTTCCTTCATCCGCCTGACCTGATCCGTCTTCAGGCCGCCGAACTCACGGCGCCAGCGGTAATAGCTAACCTCCGTCACGCCGATCGAGCGGATCGCGTCGGCAACGGATTGCCCCTGCGAGACCAGTACATCGACCTGACGCAGCTTCGCGACGATCTCTTCGGGCTTGTGGCGCTTCTTCGGCATCTCGGTCCTCCTGTCTGCCAAAAGACATACTTCACGGTGGACCAACTCAACGGGGGTGGATCAGTATCGGCCCATGGAAACATCTCATTTCCCCGAGCGCATGTAGCTGGCCGTCATCACGTCGTCTTTCTTGCAATTGTCACACCCGTCCACGCCGGAGGATCAGAGGCGGGGAAGGATTCGAGCGAGGCTTCGAGGACCGGATCGAAACTCTCCCTGTCGCTGGTAGACGGGTCGGCCGTGCTCTCATGCTGGACGCCTCTTGAGAGGCGGCGATCGGGGCGGAACGGGACCCGGAAGGCTCCCGGGGCATCGACGCCCCTGTGCAGCCGGTGGCGCGTCTCACCCGCCCAAGGGTTCGCCATCCGGGCTCCCCCAGCGTCCTCGCGCACGACATAATGCCAGTCCTGCCGCTCTGCGAAGTCCACGGCGCTGTCGCGATCCGGAAACTTCAGCCGGATCGGACGATAGGGATCGCCGCTGGACGTGTATCCCATCAGCGGCTCGATCTGCGGCGGCCGGGACGGCTCGAACTCGAGGACCCAGTAGTTGGGCCGAGGCGCCGATGTCATCGCGGAACGGGCAGGACGGTAGATGATTGCCGTCGGCACGTCCCAGGATGGCAGATCGGTTCCGGGAATTTTCGGCGGGAATGGTGGGCGATTATGGCCGCGCATATCAGTTCTCCCGGGTGTCGGTGGATACGAGAAGGTGACGTTCGAGATCGTCGAGTTTTTCCATTCGCCTCGAATTCAGGCGAACGGCGCGTTCGGTGTTCTGCGAAGGAAAGGCAGCAGCGTGCAGGACGTCCGACCGCATCGCTATCGTGAGATCGGCGACGGCATTCATCACGCCCTCTCCGTCCCCGTCCGAGAGCGTGCCGTCAGCAAAACCGGACTGCAAGCTCTCCAGTACCTGCTCGAAGCTGGACACGACCCCTGCACTCGCGACCACAGCCAGCTTGTGGCTGAGAACACGCAGTTCATCGATCAGCTTCGCATCGTGCCTTGCGGTTTCCACGATCTCTGCGACCTTCTCGATGCAGGCCATGTAAATGTCGCATTGCTGCTGGAGGATGATGACCCTTCCTTCCTTGCGAAGCTCGAGATCGGTCTGGCGATTGAGAAGCGCCGCGGTCAGAATGATCGTCACGACAGCGCCGAGGAAGATGAGCGTCATCTCCTGCGCGAAAGGCAGTATGTCTTCGGCAAGATACATCGAACGAAAAACGAAAACGATGCCGATGCCCAAGGCAGCGGCCGCAGCAGCAAATGCCAAGTCAGGCAGGCGGTTCGACATCAGCACCTCGCATTTTCGGTGTCAGGTGGCATGCACGGCTTTGCATCGGCGTCCGGCGCCTCTGCGTCCCGGTGCCGCAGGAAGATTGGCGTCGGACCGCTGCCGAACGGATTGAAGCCGGTGCTCAGGCAACGGTCGAAGATCGTTTCGTCCCATCGGGTGAAATCGTGCTCCTCGCCGGCAAGTCGCCCGTCATCCACCACAGGGCACCTCACGCCTTTGCCGATGGGGGAGCGTCATCGAAGGCCGCACCGTCCGAACGATCCGCCTTGCGAAGCCGTAGCCCGAGGAGGATCATCATCACCCCGAAGACCGCGGCGTAGAAGCCGATCAGCCAGCCGAGCGCGAGGAAGCTTTCGACCGGGCGCGTCAGCAGCATCCAGGTCACGACGACACCGAGAACGACCGAGAGAAGGCCGCTCAGGATCAGCCAGATTTCGCCGTTGATTTCCTTTCGCAGGCGGATCGCTGCCGCGATCTCGAGGGCACCCGAGAACACGGACCAGAATGCGATGCTGGCCCAGAGGAATGTCGCAAGCACAAGCGTCGCCACGAACGGCGAGAAGACCACGACGACCCCCGTGGCGATCCCCAGAATGCCGCTGAACATCAGCCAGCCCCAGCGATCGCCCCCGCGGATGTTGCGGACGGCGGCGACGAGGCCGAACACGCCATCGGCGAAGGCGAAAGCGCCGAAGACCAGCGTCAGAGCAAGCAGCGACTCCGCAGGCATGAGGAAGGCGAGAACCGCGATCACCAGCGCCAGGACACCGCGCAGCACGAACAGCCACCAGTTCCCGGACAGGCTGCCCAGCATGTCCTGCATCGTGTCGGATTGCTTTGCAGAGGTTGTCGTCATTGGTCCATCTCCTGTTCAGGTTTCAACTCAGTAGTGCCGATTGTCTCCGCGCCGGCCAGGGCGGCCGCCACGCGGCGGCGGTCCTCGACCGGTTGAGGCAGACACTGCGTCCGGGCAATTTCCCTTTCCACGGGCGCGCGCCCCGATGCCTCGCCGATCAACCCGGCTTCGACCAGCGTGCCGCGCAGTGTCTCCGCCGCGTTCTCTGCAATCTTCAACACTTCCGCCTCAGTGAGACCCAGGAGGTGCGCCGTCTCCGCGATCGTGGCGTCTTCCAGGTACATCCGATACAGGACGCGGCGCTCGACCGGAGCAAGATCTGCGATAGCCCGGTGCAGTGCCATGGCGATATCATGACGATCCACTTCGGTCTCGGGGTCTGTGCCGCCGTCGTCGGCGATGAGGTCCTCCAGCATCAGCACTTCGTCGGGCTGGTAGAACTCGAACATCGCCTGATCCGCCTCGGTCGGATCCTCCGCCGGGGCCTCGGGTTCCGCCTCGATGGAGGCGGCATCCTCGGGCACCGCGCGGCGCGCAGCCTGCGCCTCGGCCTCGACGGTCTCGAAGGCCAGCTGCGTCAGCCAGTCCCGGACGGAGAATTCGGTCGGCCGCCGCTCGAAACGGTTGAGCCCGTTGAGGATCGTCGCATCGACGATATCGCCAACGCTCAGGTAGCCAGCCGGCACAGACCCGTTACACTCGAGATAGGTCAACTCGCGCCTGACTGTATCGTAGACCGTATCGAGATGATCCTCGATCAGGTCAAAGAAGAGCTGGCGCCGGTCCGCTTCCGCCGCATCCCGCGCGGGCGGCAGCGGGGCGCCGATCCGGCGCCGGCGGGCGGGACGCTTGTATTCAGGCTCGTGCTTGAGGCGCGCCACATGCCGATCGACCTGGTGGCGCAGGTCGGCAAAGGCCTTGCGCAGGACAGGCTCGATCTCGAATCCATCTTCCCGCGCCGCGATCACGCCCGACGGCAGTTGCAGGCGCAGGCTGACTTTGATGCGCGTCTTGCCCCTCGTCTGCGAGGCAACGACTTCGAGCCGGACCAGATCCTCGCGAAAGCGCGCAAGGTGCGGTTCAAGTTGCCGCACCTCTTCCTCGATGACCTCAGGCGCGCGCTGTTGGCCGTGCCGGTCGAGATTGCGGAATGATCTAATGACGTTCATGCCGTGGACCTTCCTATAACTCTCCGAAGAGATGGCCCGGCGCGACCGATATCGCGCCGGGCCAGTCTTTTGCGCTGTCACTCGGCGGACTTGTCGTCCTTGGACTGCACCTCATCCCCAACGCTGGGCTTCGGAACGTCCGTCTTGTCTTCGGCAACTTCGCTGGGCTCCTCGATCCCGGCCTTGACCTGATCGTCCGGGCTGTCGTCACCGGTGTCCTTTACGATCTTTTCGAACACGACCCTCTGTTCGTCTTCCGACCAGGCGACGCGGACCTTGTCACCATCCTCGATCCGCCCGGAGAGCATTTCGCGGGCCAACTCGGTCTCCAACTCCGACCGGATCAGCCGGCGCAGCTCGCGGGCGCCGAATTCGGGGCGGAAGCCGACCGCGCCGAAGTGATCCACGACGCTCACGTCGAATTCGAGTTCGACGCCCTGGGTAAGGGCGGTCCGCTTCACCCGGTTGAGCTGCAACTCGACGATCTGGCGGATCTCCGACTGATTCAGCGAATGAAAGACGATGATCTCGTCGATCCGGTTGATGAACTCTGGCCGGAAATGATCGCGCAACACCTCCATCAGTTCGGATTTCTGCTTGGCCTCGTCGAACTCACTGCTGCCGCGCTTCTTGAGGTTGCGCTGGATGATGTCCGAACCGAGGTTCGACGTGGCGATGATGATGGTGTTGGTGAAGTCCACCACGCGCCCCTTGCCGTCGGTCAGCCGACCGTCGTCGAACACCTGCAACAGAATGTTGTAGACATCCGGGTGCGCCTTCTCGATCTCGTCGAGCAGCACGACCGAGTAGGGCCGACGGCGCACCTTCTCGGTCAGTTGCCCGCCTTCGTCGTATCCGACGTAGCCGGGAGGCGCGCCCACCAGCCGGGCGACCGAGTGGCGCTCGCCATACTCGGACATGTCGATGCGGATGATTGCGTCCTGATCGCCAAAGATTACTTCGGCGAGCGTCTTGGCCAGTTCCGTCTTGCCAACCCCGGTCGGCCCGAGGAAGAGGAAGGTCGCCGTAGGTCCGCGTCCCTCGCGCAGGCCCGCGCGCGCCAGCCGCACAGCATCGGCCACGGCGCGGATAGCCTCTTCCTGGCCGATGACGCGCTCATGCAGCTTGTCTTCGAGCTTCAGAAGCTTGTCCTTCTCCTCGGCGGTCAGCTCGGTGACCGGAACGCCGGTGATCTTGGAGACGATCTGCGCGACGTGATCGGCGCGCACCTCGGCGGTCGCCGAAGCCTGGTCGCGCTTCCAGATTTCCAGAAGCTCGTCCAGCTCCTTCTGCTTCTGCTCGAGTTCCTTCTTCAGTTCCGCTGCACGGTCGAATTGCTTGCGGGCTGCGGCATAGTCCTGCTCGCGCTTGATCTGCGCGGCTTCGGCCTCCAGCTCCTGGACTTCCACGGGGCGCGCCGTGGCGCTGATCTTCACCCGTGCGGCTGCCTGATCGATCAGGTCGATCGCCTTGTCGGGCATGAAGCGGCCAGTGATGTAGCGATCAGAAAGCTCGGCTGCCGCGACGATGGCCTCGTCGGTGATCGTCACCTTGTGGTGCGCCTCCAGCGTGTCGCGCAGGCCGCGCAGGATCATGATGACCTGAGCTATCGTGGGTTCCTCGACATAGACCGGCTGGAACCGTCGCTCGAGCGCCGCGTCCTTCTCGATGTATTTCTGGTACTCGTTGAGCGTCGTCGCGCCGATCAGGTTCAGCTCGCCCCGCGCCAGCGCCGGCTTGAAGGTGTTGGCGATGTCGAGACCGCCTTCGCCACCGCCCTGGCCGGCGCCGACGATGGTGTGGATCTCGTCGATGAACAGGATCAGGCTGTCCTTCTCCTCGGTGATCTCCTTGAGGATCTTCTGGACTCGCTCCTCGAACTCGCCGCGATACTTCGACCCGGCCACCATCGAGTTGATGTTGAGCTCGACCAGCCGCTTGTCGCGCAGCGCCTCGGGCACTTCGCCCGCGACGATCCGTTGTGCAAGTCCCTCGACGATGGCGGTCTTGCCCACGCCGGGCTCGCCGATCAGCACCGGGTTGTTCTTTTTCCGGCGGGCCAGCACTTCGATCGTCGTCTCGATCTCGCGGGCGCGGCCGATGACGGGATCGAGCTTGCCCTCGCGGGCGAGCTTCGTCAGGTCACGGCTGAACTGGTCGAGATCGGGCGTGCTGGAAGGCGCCTCCACGCGGCCTTCCTCGGCTCCCTTGCCCACGACCTTGGTCACCTGCTGGCGAAGAGCCTGCGGCGTCAATCCGTATTTGCGCAGGATCGACGCGGCCAAGCCGTCACCTTCCTCGGCAAGGCCGATCAGAAGGTGCTCGGGACCGACATAGGAATGGCCGAGTTCGTTCGAGGCGATGAAGGCCCGGTTTAGCGCGTCCTTCAGGCGAGGACTTACGCCGATTTCGCCTTCGGTCTTGGCGTCTCCACGCTTCGCTTCCTTCTCGATCTGGCGCCGCAGATCGTCCACATCGACCTTGAACTGTTCCAGGATCGTCTTGACGACGTCAGACGAGGTCAATGCCAGAAGCAGATGTTCGGTATCGACCTCGCTGCGCCCGAATTCCCCGGCCTTCTGTGCGGCATCCTGCAGCAGCTTGTTGCCCTGTTCGCTCAGCCGGTCGGCGATGGTGCGTCCGCCGCCGCGCCGCGATCCACGCCGCGGCGCGCCCTCGCCGAAAGTGGCGTCGACGACAGCGTCATCGCCATCACCCATGGAGCCGAGCGTGCCGCCTCGCAGCGGACTGTCACCAAAGAGGCTGCCGAAACCGCTCTCGCCGAAGAATTCGTCAAGAAGGGAACGCCGTCCGAACAGGGACTCCAGCGGCGAGGCGCTGCGCCCCGACCGGCGCGCCATTTCGCTGTAATGCTGGTCGCAAAGCTCCATGTTCTGAACCCTGCCGTTCACCGAGGCGCGCACGCGCGCCGTCGCCGGGCGACCGCAAATATCGCAAGCTCCGTTAGCCATTCGTCTTCTCCGTTTTCATTATCCAGTCAGGATTGTTCGCCGATCATCTGCGCCAGTGACAGTGTCACGCAGCGACCGCTTCCGTTCGTTTCAGCTTGGACCCAATTGCCACAAGATCGGGCTCGTCCAGGGTCTCTCGTTGCAGGAGATCCTGCGCCGATTGCTCGAGAAGATCCAGATTGGATTCAAGAAGGGTGAGGGTGCGCTTGAACACGCCATCCACGATGTCGCGCACCTTTATGTCCATTCGCTCGGCCGTGGCCTCGCTGTAGCGGCGGTTGAGCCAGGACGCCTGGTCGCCGGTGCCGAGAAAGCCGGGCCGATCGGTGTCGTAGCTGACTTGCCCGAGGTCTTCGTCCATCCCGTACCGCGCGACCATGGCGCGGGCGATGTCGGTCGCCTTGACCAGATCGTCCGCCGCCCCGGTCGAGACATGATCGTAGATGATCTTCTCTGCCGCGCGCCCGCCAAGCAGGACTGCGATCTTGTTCTCGAGTTCCTCCCGCGTCATCAGGAAGCGGTCCTCGGTCGGGCGCTGGATGGTGTAGCCGAGCGCGCCAATCCCGCGCGGTATGATCGAGACCTTGTGCACCGGGTCCACCCCCGGCAGAGCCATCGCCACAAGCGCGTGCCCCATCTCGTGGTGCGCCACGATCTCGCGTTCGCGCGGATTGAGCACGCGGTTCTTCTTTTCCAACCCGGCGATGATGCGTTCCACCGCATTGTTGAAGTCGTCCATCGTCACTGCATCAGCCTTGCGGCGCGTGGCGAGCAATGCTGCCTCGTTGACGAGATTGGCAAGATCCGCGCCGGAAAAGCCGGGAGTAAGCGCTGCGACCTTATCGGCATCGACGTCTGGGGCGAGCTTCACCTTTTTCATGTGAACGCCAAGAATCTGCACGCGTCCCTTCTTGTCGGGCCGGTCCACCAGCACCTGACGGTCGAAGCGTCCCGCGCGGAGAAGCGCGGGGTCGAGAATCTCGGGTCGGTTGGTGGCGGCCAGGAGCACGATGCCCACTGAAGGGTCGAAGCCGTCGAGCTCGGTCAGAAGCTGGTTCAGCGTCTGCTCTCGCTCATCATGGCCACCGGCGATCTGGCCGGAGGAGCGCGCCCTCCCAAGAGCGTCGAGTTCGTCGATGAAGATGATTGCCGGGGCCGATTTCCGGGCCTGCTCGAACAGGTCGCGCACCCGTGCGGCACCGACGCCCACGAACATCTCGACGAACTCTGATCCCGAGATCGAAAAGAAGGTCACGCCGGCCTCGCCTGCCACCGCGCGCGCCAGAAGCGTCTTGCCGGTTCCCGGCGGCCCGACGAGCAATATGCCTTTGGGGATATGTGCGCCCAGCTTTCCGTATTCGGCGGGGTTCCTGAGGAACTCCACGACCTCCTCGAGCTCGGCCTTGGCCTCGTCCACACCGGCCACGTCGGCGAAGCTGACGCCGGTTTCCTTTTCCATGTAAACTTTGGCCTTGCTGCGGCCGACCTGCATGAACCCGCCGAAGCCCTGCTTGTCGGCGAACTTGCGGAACAGCAGCATCCAGATTCCGAAGAAGACAAGCGCTGGCGCCACCCAGGAAATCAGCGTGCCGAGAAAAGTGTTCTGAGGAACACCCGTGATCTCGACGCCGGAGCGGTCGATCCGCTGCAGGATCGCGGGATCCACGACCGTCGTCACGAACTGCTTCTTGCCGTCGACGGGTTCGGCGAAGGTGCCTGTGATAGTGTCTGACCCGACCGCGACAGAAGAAATTTTCCCGTCAGCGAGATACTTCTCGAACTGGCTGTAGCTGATCGGCGCGACGGATTGCCAGCCGGCGATCAGGTTCTGGATGAAAAGCACGGCTATGAAAGCCACCACCCAGTACCAGATGTTGTATTCGGTCTTCTTTTCCATACCGCTTTCCCCTTTCACTGGCGCCCGAGCCGCGCCCTGATCCGCTCGAGCAGCGCCAGCAGGGCGCGCCTTTCGTCCGCCGACAGATCCTGCAGGATTTCATCTTCGAGCGCCGATTGCCGCGGCGCGAGTTCCTTCAGCATCGCCCGGGCCTTCGACGTTGCCGTGACGATCTGCGCCCGCCTGTCGTCGGGCGAGGGCGACCGCTCGACCCAGCCGCCCCGGACCATGCGATCGACGAGCTGGCCGGCTGTGGCCTGGCCGACCTCCAGCAGGTCGGCCAGATCGCCGATGGTCAGCCCAGGCGCATCCTCGACATGCGCCGCCGCCATCCAGGACAGGCGGGTCAGGCCGCTGCCGCGGATGTCTTGGTCGATCCGCTGCTGGATGAGCTGCGCGACCCGGTGGATCGTCGTCCCGATCAGCGCGATGTCCGAAGAGATCATGGGTATCCTTCCTCCGATTGCATGGTACACAGGAGAAACCGCCCCCCATCCAAAACGCAATGCATCCATCATACATGCTTGCATAATAAATGGAACGGCCTATCTTGATAGGCGTTCTCCGAACCCACATCCGGCCGGCCAGGTTGCCCGACCGGACCATGCTGCCGGTTCGGGCATCGATCAGCTA
The DNA here is from genome assembly GCF_042657265.1 of Allobosea eneae. Lineage (NCBI taxonomy): Bacteria > Pseudomonadati > Pseudomonadota > Alphaproteobacteria > Hyphomicrobiales > Alloboseaceae > Allobosea > Allobosea eneae. The sequence goes on along the minus strand of NZ_JBHSLW010000053.1, from coordinate 4,622 downwards.
CAGGAGGCCAGCAATGCTCTATCCGACATATCTGCGCCGCAGCGATCCTTTTGCGCTGATGCGCTCCATGATGCGCGATCTGGACCGCGGTTTCTGGCCGCCGTCCCGCGCAGCGTTCCCGCCAGTGAATGTGTGGCAAGGCTCTGAGGCCGTTGCCGTCACCGCTGAACTTGCGGGTATCGAACCGGGCGATATCGAGATTTCGGTCAAAGACAACGTCCTGACGCTGTCGGGCGAACGCAAGGCGCCCGAGGTTCCCGACGGTGCGCGCTGGCACCGCAACGAACGCGGTTATGGCAAGTTTTCCCGCGCTATCCGCCTGCCATTCGCGGCTTCGGATGACAAGGTCGAGGCGAGGATGACGAACGGCGTATTGCGGATCGTCATCTGCCGGCTAGAGGAAGAGAAGCCGAAGAAAATTGAGATCAAGGCGGCCTGAGAGGAGCTGGAACGATGGGCACCGACATTACGCAGGCCACCGAAAAGACACCGACCGACGCGCCTGAAACCACCGGCGGCGGCCGCATCTACCGCCCGCTGACTGATATCGTCGAGACCGATCAGGGCGTCTCCATGATGCTCGAAATGCCTGGGGTCGCCCCCGATGCGGTCGAAATCACGCTCGAAAATCGCGTTCTGACGATCCGCGGCAAGGTTGAGCCCGTGCGGCCAGAAAATCTGGAACTTGCTTATGCCGAATATGGCGACGGCGATTTCGAACGTGCCTTCACACTTTCAGAGGACTTCGACCCCGACAGGATCCAAGCCGAGATGCGTGGTGGCGTCCTCACCTTGACGCTCCCCCGAGCCCCTGAAGCGCAGCCAAAAAGGATCGCCATCAAGGGCGCCTGAAAACCAAAGGAGACCATATCATGCAGATTAAAGACCTCATTCCCTGGGCGCGCAAGGACGGCGCGCCAGAATCCAAAAGCAGCGAAGGCAACCCGATCGCGACGCTCCAGCGAGATATGAACCATGTGTTCGAGAGTTTCTGGAACCGGGTCGGTCATTTCGAATGGCCCTTTGGCAGTGGCGAGGCGAAATCCGACGTGGTTGAGACCGACACGACGATCGAAGTGTCGATCGAGTTGCCTGGCATCGAGATGAAGGACATCGAGGTGACGGTCAACGACGACATGTTGACTGTGAAGGGGGAGAAGAAGATCGAGCGCCAGGAGGAGAAGAAAGGATACTATCTCTCCGAGCGCAGCTACGGCGCGATCTACCGCACAATTCCGCTCCCCCCCGGTGTGGATGGCGAAAAGGCGCAAGCATTCTTCAAGAACGGGGTTCTAACGATCAAGCTACCCCAACCCCCCGAGGCGCAGGCTAAGGTCAAGCGCATCGAGGTCAAGAACGGCTGATTTGCCACATTGGGCGTCGCCGGTCTGCGGCGGCCCTCCGCTCGGTGCGATACCACACTGTCTGGCGAAGATCCCGGGGAGCTTTTCTCCCCGGGGCAGCTTTCTAGGGGCAATAATGAAAGACCTGAAACGATCCGGGCTAACCCGTGAGCAATGGTCGGCGATGACGCTCTACGAGAAGTTCGAACAGGTCGTCATTTTCGTCCTCAGCGCCATCATTGCGTTTATCGTCGTGGCGTCGGTTTGGGCGCTGATGCGCGAGGTCGTGAACCGGTTGGTCTTGGAAGCGTTCGAGACGCTCGATTACGCCACCTTTCAGGTGGTGTTCGGCATGATCTTCACCGTTGTAATTGCGCTCGAGTTCAAGCGCTCCCTTCTTGTGGCGACAGAACGCAGCTTCGGCATTCTCCAGGTCCGCACGATCGTGCTGATCGCGCTCCTCGCGATCGCGCGCAAATTTATCATCCTCGACCTTGGCGAGACGGAGCCAGCCAAGATTGCCGCCCTCGCGGGCGCGGCTCTTGCGCTCGGAGCAGTCCACTGGCTGGTGCGCGATCAGGACCGGCGCGAAGGGCCCGGTACTAAAAATGCTTAAGAGCCCGTCCCGAAAGGGGTTGAGCAGCTGGGGCGCTCGTAATTCCAAGGGGTTGTTCAGGCCATCGTGGAGCGAGCGATGGGACCCCAGCCACTCGCCGGCAGCATAGTCGCGCGGGACTTCGATACGAAACGGATTTGACAGAAGCAGAGTGGCGGCTGGTCGCGCGGTTGCTACCGGCGCCGAAGCGGACGGGCCGCCCGCTCTTCTGGCCGCTGCGCGAGATCTTCAACGCGATTTTCTACGTGATGCGCGGCGGCGTTGCCTGGCGGCTGCTGCCGAGCAACCTTCCGCCTAATGACCTGAGACCCTGATCCTCCTCCAGATTTGAGTAGAGTCCGTCACTCAAGGAGACGGACAATGCGCCCCTCACGATTTACGGAAGAGCAGATCATCGGGATGCTGAAGGAGCAGGAGGCCGGAGCGGCGACGGCTGACGTCTGCCGCAAGCACGGCATCTCCTCGGCGACCTTCTACAAGTTCAAGGCGAAGTATGGCGGGATGGACGTGTCGGATGCGCGCCGGCTGAAGACCCTTGAGGACGAGAACGGCCGCCTCAAGAAGCTGCTGGCCGAACAGATGCTCGACAACGCGATCCTCAGGGATGTCGCCGCAAAAAAATGGTTACGCCCGATGCGAAGCGGAAGGCGGTGGCTCATGCCTGCACGGTGCATGCGGTGAGCCAGCGTCGGGCGTGCCTGGCCTTGAAGATCGACCGCTCGACGGTGCGTTACACGAGCACCCGGCCGGACGATGCCCTGTTGCGCGAGCCGATGAAGGCCGTGGCAGGAGAGCGCCGGCGGTTCGGCTACCGCAGAATCCACGTCATGCTGGACCGCCAGGGCATCGTGATGAACCAGAAGAAGCTGCGACGGCTCTATCGCGAAGAGAAATTGCAAGTCCGCCGCCGCGGCGGCCGCAAACGGGCATTGGGCACGCGCAGGCCCATGCTCGTGCCTGATCGGGCCAATGCGCGCTGGAGCCTCGATTTTGTCTCCGACACGATCTCGGACGGTCGCCGCTTCAGGGTGCTCGCCATCGTCGACGACTATACGCGCGAGTGCCTGGCACTCGTCGCCGACACCTCGCTCTCGGGTCTGCGCGTGACCCGCGAACTGGTTGGCGTCATTCGCCTGCGCGGCCGGCCGGGGACGATCGTGTCCGACAACGTCCTATGTCGGGAAGCAGCTTTGGGCTTTTGGCCAACAGGTCTCATCGCGTCGGCAATGCGCCGACGTCGGCATTAAGCTGATCCAGATGGTTTCCACCGTCAACGGGATCGCTCCCAGCCATAGCAAACACAGGATCCAGCGGCATTGATGCGGCCGTGGTCCTCACCGTCCTTAAGACGAGATACGCACCCAGGTGGAAGGCCCGAACATTATCTACAGGGTCGCCTCTGGCGCCCTCACGGCACTTGCAGAGAGGGGTCCTTCCACCTGGCATCCGACCGTTCTAGGAACGGCCGGTATTCTGTTCCCGTCTTGACGACGGCATGCGCCACCCGCGCCATCTTGGCGGTGAGCGCGGTCATCGCCTTGCGACGGCGATCGGCATCGTCCGCGTGACCGGCAACATAGCGGCCGAGCTTGTCGCGGAAGCTGTTGTCGCATTGGCGCGCGGCGACCTGCGCCGCCATCCAGAACGTTCGGCGCAGCCGGGCATTGCCGTACTTCGACAGCTTGGTCCGACCGCGAAAGGTACCGGATTGGCAGGTGGCGAGGTCGAGGCCGCAGAACTTCAGGAACTGGCGGTGATGGCCGAACCGGCGCAGGTCTCCGGCTTCAGCCAGGATCGTCAGAGCGTTGATCGGCCCGATTCCCGGGATACGCCGCAGCAATTGATAATCGTGATGATTGGCCAACGTGACCTGCGCGATCTCCTCGATCCGGTTGCGCTCCCGGATCAGGCCCCGCGCCTGGGCAATGATCATCCGGAACATCGTGATCGCCGCGCTCTCCTCCGGCACGGGCAACGCGATTGATGAACAAGCCGTCTCGTAGATGTCGTTGATCAGCCGCGCCTTGGAGACTTTGCGGCCGACCAGAGGCCAGGCCTCGGCCGAAAACGCTTCCCGCTCCAGTGCGGTGATGCTGCCGGGAGTGGGGAAGCGCTCGATCAGCGCCAGGAACCAATCCGAGCGGCTATTGCCGGCGAAGCGGCCGATCTCCGGAAAGTACAACGGCAGATAATGCGTCAGGATGCGGTGCCAAGTCTGCGTCTTGGCCTTCGAGATCGTCTCGTGCGTCTTCGACAGCTCCTGGAGATCGTTGATGCCGGCGGCCAACGGGTCGACATAGGCCTGCGTCGCGCCGATCCGCAGCATGTGCAGGATGACCTGTGCGTCTTTGGGATCGTTTTTGTCCCAACCGTTGTGCAGCGCTTCCCGGGTTCGGGCCAGCGCTACCGAGGAGATCAGCCGCAGCTCGAAGCCTGCCGTCAGAAGCCGGTAAGCGAGCGTGCGATGATAGTTGCCGGTTGCCTCGAAGCCGATGAGGATCGGTCGCCCGATCGCGGAAAGCTCAGCAGCCAGGCGGTCGTAATCCGGCTTGGTCGCCAACACTGCGGATTCCGATTCCGACCGGCCATCATTCCGATAATTGACCGGCCGGGATTCCGATAATTCTCCGGCCACCATTCCGATTAATGACCGGCCACCAGCC
>NZ_JBHSLW010000052.1:0-139283 GCF_042657265.1 Allobosea eneae | reverse complement strand
GCGACAATAACCCCGCAAAACCGCGGCTGCCAGCCAACGACTCCACATAATCCCGCGCTACGCATAATCCGTCTTATGCGGTGCACCGCATAACGCCGAGATCGGCGCCGCCTGGGAGAAGCGCTCGAACGAGGGCCGCGACTATCTCGGCCTCAAACTCGACGACCCGAGCTTCACCGCTCCGATCTACGCCAACCTCTTCGACGACGAGGACGGCAAGGGCTACAGCCTCATCTGGTCGCGCCCGAACGGCCGCCGCAACGGCGAGTGAGCCGAGCCGAGACGCCCCGCCCGGACCACCCGGGCGGGGCGCTCACCCGCGTTCGTTATCTCCCGCCTCTTCGGAGACGTTTGTCTCGTCCAGCAACGCCGCGGCGCGGACGCCCAGCGCCTCGCTCACGTGCCAGAGCGTCACGATCGTCACGTTCTGCTGCGCCCGCTCCATGGTGGACACATGCGCCCTGTCGACACCGATCCTGACGGCCAGCGCCGCCTGGCTGAGCCCGGCCGCCTCCCTGTAGCGCCTGACGTTCGCGGCGAAGACCTTGCGGATATCCATCCGCATTGTGTCCGCCGTTCGCGTATTTTAGTGCGACGCGTTATAATACTCGGCATTCGACGCTGATCCGGCACGTCGTGCCGTAGCACAGCGCGGAAGGTTGTGGCGGACGGGCGTCGTTCTGATAGACCACTCGTTAACCATGCTCGATTGCGAAGGGGTCAGGCGTTGGGAGCACACGCCATGGCGACACGGCGACCGCCGCCGCTGCAGGACGAACCGCCGGCGGCCGACCAGGTGACCGACTATGATCTCGGTCACTCAACCACTTACCTTCGGCTGCTCGACGCCCACGCCGATGGCGCAGACTGGCAGGAAGCCGCGCAGCTCATCCTCGGACTCGACCCATCCGCCGATGCCGAGCGCGCGCGCCGTATCCACGACTCGCACCTCGCTCGAGCGCAGTGGATGACCCGGAGCGGCTATCGCGACCTGCTCCGCCGCGCCGACGACGCCGATCGGTGATGCTAGAGCGGCATCGCTTGATCTAACCCGCGGACTCGACGCGGCCGAGCTTCGCCGGAATCAATCGGCATCATGCACGCGGAGCGTGCGGGGGATCGCTCCCGTGGCGGCTCGAAGGAGTCCGTCCGTGTCGAGTAGAGATTGGCGCTCGGAGAGCGCCTATGAGGAACTGAACACCGCGTCCCTGCGGGACCTCGCGTGGGAGTATCTGCGGCGCAATCCGGACTATGTCCGCGATCACGCCGAAGCCATGGCGGCGCGGTCGGACGCTGCCGCCGCAGCCACCGCTCAGACCTGGGGGTTGCGATTTCGTCGCCGATCCGCGCCGTCCCGCAAGCAACGCCGACGTGTTCTGGTCCGTCCGGTCGATCCAGGTGATCGCGGCGATGAGGACCCCGGCGGGTCTGACGAACGACGCTGGACCACCGCTGGGCTGGCCGTCGCCGCAGGCTGATCACGCCGCGTCTGACGGCCGACATCTGCTGCTTCGCGGCGCCAGCGGCCCCGACGTTCAGATGACCGTCCTGGACGGCTCCGGCCCAAATCTGCCCTTGGCCGCACTCATCCCATTCGACGCCGACTTGCCCGCGCGCGTCGCCGCCCTGCTTGACGCTTGGCACGCCCTCTCGGGCCGGCCTCGCGGCCAAAACCCGCTCACAGCCCAGCGCCGCCGACGCCTGATCCTGGGCTTGCGCGCGCTCGACGGCCGCGCCGCGGGCGCGAGCTACCGGGCGCTCGCGGCCGGGCTCTTCGGCGTGGACCGCGTGCCGTCGGGCGCGGCCTGGAAGAGCCATGACCTTCGCAGCCGCACGCTCCGTCTCGTCGCCGACGCGACGGCGCTGATGCGCGGCGGATACCGCGCGCTCGCCGGCTTGCCGCCGCAGTTCGCCTGACCCGCGCCGGGGGTCCGTATCCGAGGCCTTCGTCTTCGAACTCCCCCTACGCCAGCGCGCTTCGCCAGCTTGGTTCCGTGACGGCCGCCGACCCCCGGCAGCCGCAGATCGCGTCACGGAGGCCCGCTCATGTCCGCTGTCCCCGCCAATCTCCCGCCCCGCTATCTCCGTACCCCCGAGGCTGCCCGCTTCCTGGGTCTCTCCGGCCGTACGCTCGAGAAGCACCGCACCTACGGCACCGGCCCGCGCTACTCAAAGCTCGGCGGACGCGTCGTCTACAAAGTCGAGGACCTGCAAGCCTGGGTCGATCGCGGCGCCAAGGCGTCGACCTCCGACGACACCGGCGATGTCGTGCTGCCCGCCAAGCGCCACACAGCCGTCTCACCGGCCTATGCCGGCCAGGCCCGCCGCTGAGCCCGGGCCGCCGTCATGGCGCGCAGCCGCTTCCAGACCAGCGAGCGGGCGACGCTCGACCCGTTCGAAGCGCTCGAAGGCGCGGTGCCCCCGCGCGACCAGCGCGACCTCATGGAGCGGCCCTTCTTCAGCCTCGCCAAGGCCAAGCGCACCCAGCCGATCCTCTACAAAGCCGGAGATACGGAAGTGCAGGTCTACGCCGTTCCGGAACACGGCCTCGCCACCATCTGGGACGCCGACATCCTGATCTGGGCGGGCTCCCACATCGTCGAGGCGCTCGACCGCGGCCTCACCCCGTCCCGCTTCTTCCGCTTCACGCCCTACCAACTGCTGACCGCGGTCGGACGCGCCACCGGCAACCGCGAGTATCAGCTGCTGAAAGGCGCACTGACGCGCCTTCAGTCGACCGTGGTGCGCACTACCATCCGCCAGGGCGAGCACTGGCGTCGCCAGCAATTCTCTTGGATCAACGAGTGGGAGGAGCTTTCGACGGCCTCGGGCCGGTCGCTCGGCCTCGAGCTCGTGCTCCCCGACTGGTTTTACCAGGGCGTCCTCGACCGGCGCCTCGTCCTCACGATCGACCCCGCTTACTTCGCGCTCACCGGCGGGATCGAGCGCTGGCTGTACCGCGTCGCCCGCAAGCACGCCGGCCGCCAGGCCGAGGGCTGGCGCTTCGAGCTCCGTCACCTGCACGCCAAGAGCGGCAGCCTCGCCCGCTTCTCGGATTTCGCCCTCGACCTGCGCCGGCTCGTCCAGCGCCAGCCGCTGCCCGGCTACCGGCTGGAGATCGAGCGCGTCTACGACCTCGCCGGGTTCGCCGGCGAGTTCATCGTGATGCGTCCGGCCGATGCAGAAGGGCCTGTGGATAACCGCTCGCCCGCTCATCCCGACTATCGGGATTTCGGGCGCACACCTATCGGGATTTCGGGCGCACCAGAATCGGGACTTCGGGCGCAAGCCGTAAATACGGACGACAGATTCAGCGAAGTTTTTCAGCAGCTTCCGCTCGCGCTCGAACCGCTTAACTCCTCTAACGAATCTAACTTGAAAGAAGCGCGTGCGGGCGCGCGCGAGTCCGCAGCCGTTGCAACCCGTCGCGGAGCGCGGCGGTGATCGTCGCGCTCCTCAACCAGAAGGGCGGCGTCGGCAAGACGACGCTGGCACTGCATCTCGCAGGCCAGTGGGCCGCCAAGGGTGCGCGCGTGCTCGTCGTCGACGCCGACCCTCAAGGGTCCGCGCTCGACTGGTCCGAGCAGCGCGGCCGGGAGGGGCTGGCGCGGCTGTTCGGCGTCGTCGGGCTCCCCCGCGACATGCTCCACCGCGAATTGCCCGAGGTGGCGCGCGGCTACGACCGCGTCGTCATCGACGGCCCGCCGCGCGTCGCCGGCATCGCGCGTTCCGCGCTCATCGCCGCCGACCTCGTCCTCATCCCCGCTACGCCCTCGCCGTTCGACGGCTGGGCCTCGGCCGAGATGCTCCGGCAGCTGGACGAGGCGCGTGTCTACCGGCCCGGCCTGCCCGCGCGTCTGCTCCTCAACCGCGTCTCGTCGCGCACAATCATCGCCCGCGAGACCGCGGACGCGCTCGCCGACCACGACCCTCCGGCGCTCAGCAACCGGATCGGCCAGCGCATCGCCTTCGCCGACACGGCGCGCTCGGGTCGGCTCGTCCACGAAGTTCCGGCCGGCGCCATCGCGGCGCAGGAGATCGCTGCGGTCGCCGCCGAGATCGACGGGCTGTCGACATGAAGGGGCCGTCAAACAAGCGCGGGTTCGCTGTCCGGCCGACCACGCCTGACGACTGGGTGCGTGCGCCCGAGGCGACACCCAAGCTCCCCGACCCCTACACCGCGCGGCTGACGATCGACGTCACGCCGGTGCTGCGCGGCCGGATCAAGATCACCGCCTTCGAGCGCGGGCTCACCGTAGCCGAGATGCTCCGAGCCCTTCTTGAGCGCGAATATGGCGACGCGGGAGGTGCGCCATGACCTGGCACACGCGCGTCGAGCTCCTGCACCTGGAGGGCCGGATCGAGCGCTGGATCCGCTTCGGCCGGCCTGTCGAGGAAGAGATCCTCGACCGCCGCCGTCGTGCTCTGTGGTTCGCGCCCGACGCCGTGTTCGCCTTCGTCCGATGGGCGGCTAACGACTACGGCACCGCCGTTTCGCGCATCGACATCCTGCGCGCCGTCGCCGCCGGCGAGCCGCTCACCACCGTGCCCGGCGTGACGCCCGGCGGCGAGGTGCTGCTGCGCCTGTCCGGCTGGCCGAAGGTCGAGCGCGTGCTCCACGCCATCGACCAGGTCGAGGCGCTCGGGATCGATCCGGCCGACGCCTGTCCGGATCACTGGCGGCATGTCCACAGCCGCCTGTCCGCGAACGACGAGCCGCGTGCCTATGCGCACGAGCGTCACCGCGCCTGGACCCTCAGACGGGAGATGACCGCATGATGAAGACCATGGTCGCGACGCTCGTCGCGTCGTCCGCGCTCGGCTTGAGCGCGCTGTTGCCGCCGCCGCCCAGGCTCGTGTGGAACGCTTCCGAGAGCGTGCCGATCGGCCTCTACGCGATCAGCTCGCCGGCCGCGCTAAAGGTCACCGACCTCGTGCTCGCCCGGCCGCCCGAGCCGCTCGCGAGCTTCCTCGCCGATGGCGGCTACCTGGCCTCTGGCGTGCCGCTCCTGAAGCGGATCGCTGCACTGCCGGGCCAGCGGGTCTGCCGTGACCGTCTCACCATCACGATCGACGGCGCGCCGCAGGCAGAAGCTCGCGAGCGCGACCGGCTCGGCCGGGCGCTGCCCGTCTGGAGCGGCTGCCGCGTGATCGCTGACGGCGAGGTGTTCCTGCTCAATTGGGACAATCCGGCGTCGCTCGACGGCCGCTATTTCGGCCCGATCCCCGCCGCCAGCATCGTCGGCCGAGCGTCGCCGGTGTGGGTCCGGGAGGAAGGCTGATGCTGCGCCTCTCTTCCTCTTCCCGGTCCCTTCTCGCCGCGTTCGCTCTGCTCGCAGCGTGCAGCGATGGTGTCGCCGCACAGGTCCAGCCCCGGCAGCCCGGAAGCGCTGCCGCCGTCCCTGATCCGGTGTCCGCCGCGATCGCCGAGGCGTCGCGGCGGTTCGGCGTGCCCGAGCATTGGATCCGCGCGGTGATGCGCGTCGAGAGCGCCGGGCGGGTAGATGCCGTGTCGCATGCCGGTGCGATGGGCCTCATGCAGGTGATGCCCGGCACCTACGCCGAGCTGCGTGCTCGCTACGGCCTCGGCGCCGATCCGTTTGCCGTCCGCGACAACGTCATGGCCGGCACGGCGTACCTTCGCGAGATGTTTGACCGCTACGGCACGACCGGCATGCTCGCGGCCTACAATGCGGGGCCGGGACGCTGGGAAGCGCATCTCGCCGGCGTCCGGCCGTTGCCTGCGGAAACGGTTGGCTACCTCGCGCGGCTCGGTCCAGTGCTGAACATTGGCGACGTGCCGAGCGTGTCAGTCGCACGGGCACCGACAGCCGCATCGCCCTTCTCGGCTCCGATCTTCGTCGCCTGGAGCGCGGGTGCGGTGACGCCAGAGCGGACGTCCGACGCTCGCTCGCTACGCCAAGTCGACGCCGCGAACACGACGGTGGTTCCCCCGACCGGCCGACTGTTCGTCGCTCGCCAGCCTGTCGTGGCCCTGGCGCCGGAGCCGAACTCGGTCAGCCCGATCGAGGCGCGGCCAACGTCCAACGACGTGACCAACGACGACACGTCGGAGCCGCAGTCGGACCACGGCAACGGCCTCTTCGTGCCTCGAACCAGGGAACCCAGCGGAGGATGAGCATCAGAGTGGACGATCGCAGCGTGGCGTGTGCCGGCGTGCTCCAGGGAGGAGTACTAGGAATCCGGTATGAGAACGACCGCAGAGGGCAAGATGAAAGCCCTGCCTGCGGCTCGGGGCTATGCGGTTGTGGGGCCTGCGCTTTTTCGTCTGGCACGCGCCACACGTGGCTGGCGCTTTAGCCGTGAACACCCTGCTTTTCCTCAATTTGCACGTCTGGCACGCGTCGGGCGGGCCTCTCCGGCCATGAGCGCCCGCGACGACGACCTGCGCATCCGCCCGGGCCGCATCCGCAGCGGCGGCCAGAACGCGGGCAAGGCCAAGAGCTTCGTCGGGCAGGTGATGCGGGCCGCGAAGAAGGCGGGGCATTCAGGCCGGCGCTTCACCGCCTCTGGCGGCGGTCGCTCCACCTTCGGCCGCGGCCGCGTCGCGGCGGTCGCGGCCACCCTGCGCAGCCCGTCGCGCCGCGTGCTGGTGAAGACCCGCATCGCGCGTCACCGGGGCGCGGCGTTCCGGTCCGCGCCGCTCGCCACCCACGTCCGCTACCTGCAGCGCGATGGCGTCAGCCGCGACGGCTCGAGCGGCGCGCTGTTCGACGCCGAGCGCAATGGCGTGGACGGCAATGCGTTTGCCGACCGTTGCGAAGGCGACCGCCACCATTTCCGCTTCATCGTCTCGCCCGAGGACGCCGAGCGCATGCAGGATCTGCGCGCCTTCACCCGCGACCTCATGAGCGACGCGGAGCGCGACCTCGGGACCAGGCTCGACTGGGTCGCGGTCGAGCACCACAACACCGACAACCCGCACGTCCACATCCTCGTCCGCGGCCGCACGGAGACTGGCGACGATCTCGTCATCAGCCGCGACTACCTCACCCGGGGTTTGCGCGGCCGGGCCGAGCAGCTCGTCTCGCTCGAGCTCGGCCCGCGCACGGAGCAGGAGATTGGCGCGGCGCTCGCCCGCGAGGTGTCGGCCGAGCGCTGGACGGGTCTGGACCACGCGCTCCGGAGCCAAGCCGACCGGGACGGCGGCGTGGTGGATCTCCGGCCCGGTAGTCCGGCCGACGCCGACCCGTCTCTCCGCGGCCTGATGATCGGCCGTGCCCAGCATCTCGAACGGCTCGGCGTGGCGAGCCCGACCGGGCCCGCCCAATGGTCGCTTGCGCCCGGCGCGGAGAATACGCTCCGCGCGCTCGGCGAGCGCGGCGACGTCATCCGCACCGTGCACCGGGCGCTGGCGCGCGGCGGCCGCGAGCCAGCTGTCGCTGACTTCGCCATCCATGGCGAGGTCGCGCAGCCGGGCGTGCTCGGCCGGCTCGCCGACCGCGGCCTGCACGATGAGCTCTCCGGCTCGGCCTACGTCGTGATCGAGGGCGTCGATGGACGCAGCCATCACCTTCGGTTCGCCAGCCTGGAGGCGACCGGCGATGCCGAGCCTGGCGCCATCGTCGAGGCGCGCAGCTTCGAGGGCGCTGACGGCAAGCGACGGCTCACCCTGTCGGTCCGATCAGACCTGTCGCTCACCGAGCAAGTGACGGCGGCCGGCGCGACCTGGCTCGACCGCCAGCTTGTCGCCCGTGAGCCCGCGCCGCTGGCCGGGAGCGGCTTCGGAGCGGAAGTACAGTCCGCGCTTGAGGCTAGGGCGGAGCACCTCGCGGGCGAGGGTCTAGCTCGGCGCCAAGGCCAGCGCATGGTGATGGCGCGCGACCTCCTCGACACGCTGCAGCGGCGCGAGCTTGACGCCGCCGCGAGCCGCTTGTCGGCCGAGACCGGCCTGCCGCACCGCCCAGGCGCGGCCGGCGATCACGTCGGGGGCATCTATCGTCAGCGCATCACGCTCTCCTCGGGCCGGTTCGCGATGATCGACAACGGGCTCGGCTTCGAGCTCGTGCCCTGGAAGCCGGCGCTCGAACGCCAGCTTGGCCAGCAGGTCCAGGGCGTCATGCTGCCGGGCAGCGGTGTCGACTGGAGCCATGGGCGCACGCGCGGCCTCACCTTATGACCCGCCGATCTGCGCGAGCGTCTATCCGCCGTCCCTACGCCTCGCTGACAGCTCTTGCGCGGGCGGGTCGCCCGCGCGTGGGTTGCCGCTCCAATCAACGGAGCATCTGTGTCGGCTACGCGCATCCTTTGGGGTCAGATCCTCGTCGTGTTCGCGATCGTGCTCGCGACGACTTGGGGCGCGACGCAATGGACGGCGTGGCGGCTCGGCTACCAGGCCCAGCTCGGCGCGCCCTGGTTCGTCGTCGGCGATCAGCCCGTCTACGCACCGCCCGCCTTCTTCTGGTGGTGGTACTGGTTCGAGGCCTACGCGCCCGAGGTCTTCGACGAGGGCGGGATCATCGCCGCGTCCGGCGGGTTCGCCGCCATCGCGGTCGCGATCGGCATGTCGGTGTGGCGGGCCCGGGAAGCGAAGAACGTCACCACCTATGGCTCAGCGCGTTGGGCGACCCGGCGCGAGGTCGAGGCCGCGGGCCTGCTCGGCCCCGACGGCGTGCTGCTCGGTCGGCTCGGGCGCGACTATCTGCGCCACGACGGACCCGAGCACGTCCTGTGCTTCGCGCCGACGCGCTCGGGCAAGGGCGTCGGCCTTGTCGTGCCGACGCTCCTCACCTGGCCGGGCTCGTGCATCGTCCACGACATCAAGGGCGAGAACTGGGGCCTGACCGCCGGCTGGCGCGCGCGGTTCGGGCGCGTGCTGCTGTTCGACCCGACCAACGCCCAGAGCCACGCCTACAACCCGCTGCTCGAGGTGCGCCGCGGGCCTTGGGAGGTGCGCGACGTCCAGAACATCGCCGACATCCTAGTCGATCCCGAAGGCGCGCTCGAGAAGCGGAACCACTGGGAGAAGACCAGCCACGCGCTGCTGGTCGGAGCCATCCTCCACGTCCTCTACGCCGAAGCCGACAAGACCCTCGCCGGCGTCGCCAACTTCCTCTCCGATCCCAAGCGCCCGATCGCGACGACGCTGACCGCCATGATGACGACGGCGCATCTCGGCGACCGGCCGCACCCGGTGATCGCCAGCGCCGCGCGCGAGCTCCTGAACAAGTCTGAGAACGAGCGCTCCGGCGTGCTCTCCACCGCCATGTCGTTCCTCGGCCTCTATCGGGACCCGGTGGTCGCGGCGGTTACAGCCCGGTGCGACTGGCGCATAGACGACCTCGTCGAGGGCGCCCGGCCGGCGAGCCTCTATCTCGTCGTGCCGCCCTCCGACATCTCGCGGACCAAGCCGCTCGTCCGGCTGATCCTGAACCAGGTCGGCCGCCGCCTGACCGAGGACCTGGAGAGCCGCACCAAGCGGCATCGGCTCCTCCTCATGCTCGACGAGTTCCCGGCGCTTGGCCGGCTCGACTTCTTCGAGTCGGCGCTCGCCTTCATGGCGGGCTACGGGCTGAAAAGCTTCCTCATCGCCCAGTCGCTCAATCAGATCGAAAAGGCCTACGGCCCGAACAACGCCATCCTCGACAACTGCCACGTCCGGGTCGCCTTCAGCACCAACGACGAGCGCACCGCCAAGCGCGTGTCGGACACGCTCGGCACCGCCACCGAGTTGCGCGACGCCCGCAACTACGCCGGGCACCGGCTCTCGCCCTGGCTCGGCCACCTGATGGTGTCGCGCCAGGAGACGGCCCGGCCGCTGCTCACCCCCGGCGAAGTCATGCAGCTGCCCCCGACTGATGAGCTGGTGCTCGTGTCCGGCGTGCACCCGATCCGGGCGACCAAGGCCCGCTACTACGCCGACGGCAGACTGAAGGCGCGCGTCCTCGCGGCGCCGGGCCTGTCCGAGGATGATCGGCTTGGCCTCAACGCCGGGCCGTGTCAGCGCCGCGGTCGGGACGACTGGACGAGCCTGCCCGTGCCGACGCTCGTGGCGGGCGCCCCGCGCTCGAAGACGAGCGACACAGAGGATCCGGCGAACGCCGGCGTCAGGCGTGAGCCTATGCTGCCGGAGCACGAAGCCGTCGTGCCCGAAGATCCGACGCCGGCAGACGAGTTCGCGGCGCTTATCGACGAGCCGGACGACGAGGCGGTGCGCGCCAAGGCGCTGCAGGACCGCTCGTTCGGTTTGGCTCGGCAGGCGGCGCTCGATCCTGACGACGGAGTCGACCTGTGAAGCGGCCCGCCCGCGTCAAGGTCACGTTCCGTTTGTCCAGCGAGGTGAGTAGCCAGCTTGCCGACTACGCTCGGCGCAAGCGCGTCAGCCAGGGCAGCGTTGTCGAGGCGGCGCTCGCTTCGCACCTATCGCCCGACGGCGCTGACAGGCTGGAGGCAGCGCTGTCGCGCAGACTCGACCGGCTCTCGCGTCAGAACGACCAGCTCCAGCGTCACCTGACCATCTCGAACGAAACGCTGGCGCTGTTCATCCGCTTCTGGCTGACAGCGACCCCGCCTTTGCCGGACAGCCACCAGGCGGCGGCCCAGGCGAAAGGCCGGGAGCGGTTCGAGGCCTTTGTCGAGACGCTCGGGCGACGGCTCGCGAAGGGACGCACCTTCGCCGACGAGGTCGTGCGGGACCTGCCCGGCGACGATGGTGGAGCCGATCCGGCCTAAGTCCCTGCCTCTCTACGCCAGCGCTCTACTACGCCCTCGCGCTTGTTGAACGGGCCCCGATCGGCCGCTTTGTAATCGACCCCGTTGCTTCAGCCGCCCTCGTCCCGGGCGGCGCAGACGGGGCCGATCATCGTGACCACCATCGCCTTCAGGTCTGAGTCCCACGTCCGCAGCAGTCGCATGCTGCGCACCGCACTCGGGCCGGCGATCGCCGGCTTCCTCGACGACCCGGCCGTGGTCGAGGTCATGCTGAATCCCGACGGCCGCCTCTGGCTGGACCGGCTGTCCGGCGGCCTGGAGGACACCGGCTCCCGGCTGTCCACCGCCGACGGCGAGCGGATCGTCCGCCTCGTCGCTCACCACGTCGGCGCCGAGGTCCACGCCGGCGCTCCCCGCGTCTCAGCCGAGCTCCCCGACAGCGGTGAACGTTTCGAGGGACTGCTGCCGCCGGTCGTGGCGGCGCCCAGCTTCGCCATCCGCAAGCCCGCGGTCGCCGTGTTCACGCTCGGCGACTATGTCGAAGCGGGCATCATGTCGGCTGTTCAGGCCGAGGCGCTCCGTGCCGCTGTGCACGCGCGCCAAAACATCCTGGTCGCCGGCGGCACCTCGACGGGCAAGACGACGCTGGTCAATGCTGTCCTCGCCGAGGTGGCGACGACCGGCGACCGCGTGGTGCTGATCGAGGACACGCGCGAGCTCCAGTGCGCCGCGCCCAATCTCGTCTCACTCCGCACCAAGGACGGCGCGGCGACGCTCACTGATCTCGTTCGCTCGGCGCTGCGCCTGCGGCCCGACCGCATCCCGATCGGCGAGGTACGTGGCGGCGAGGCGCTCGACCTGATCAAGGCCTGGGGCACCGGCCACCCCGGCGGCGTCGGCACGCTTCACGCCGGGACCGCGCTCGGCGCGCTCCGGCGCCTCGAGCAGCTCGTGCAGGAAGCCGTCGTCACCGTGCCCCGGGCGCTGATCGCCGAGACGATCGACCTCATCGCCGTGCTCACCGGTCGCGGCTCGGCGCGCCGCCTGACCGAACTCGCCCGTGTCGAGGGGCTCACCCCCGCCGGCGACTACCAGCTCATCCCCGCAGGAGACCCGTCGTGACCAAGACCTTGTCCCGCCTTTGCGCCAGCGCCAGCGTGCTCGCTCTGACCGTGCTCGCCGCCCCGGCACATGCCGCCGGCTCGAACATGCCCTGGGAGGCGCCGCTCCAGTCCATACTGGAGTCGATCCAGGGTCCGGTCGCCAAGATCATCGCGGTGATGATCATCATCGTCACCGGCCTGACGCTCGCCTTCGGCGACACGTCGGGTGGCGCGCGCCGCATGATCCAGATCGTGTTCGGCCTGTCGATCGCCTTCGCGGCCTCGTCCTTCTTCCTGTCGTTCTTCTCGTTCGGCGGCGGGGCGCTGGTCTGATGCTCGGCGGCGACGTGCCCGCGCTCGGCTTCTACGCGCCCGTTCGGCGCTCGCTGACTGAGCCGATCCTGCTCGGGGGCGCGCCGCGGGCGCTCGCCATCATCAACGGCACGCTCGCCGCAGCACTCGGCCTCGGGCTCCGCCTCTGGCTTGCCGGCCTCCTGATCTGGCTCGTCGGCCACCTGGCGGCGGTCTGGGCGGCCAAGCGCGACCCGGCTTTCGTCGACGTCGTGCGCCGCCACCTCCGCTATCCCACCCATCTCGGCGCGTGAGGGCGGACCCGTGCTGAACCTTGCCGAATACCGCTCCCGCTCGCAGCGCCTCGCCGACTTCCTGCCCTGGGCGGCGCTCGTCGCCGAGGGCGTGATCCTCAACAAGGACGGCTCGCTCCAGCGCACCGCGCGCTTCCGCGGCCCCGACCTCGACAGCGCGACGCCGGCCGAGCTGGTCGGGACGACCTCGCGGCTCAACAACGCGCTCCGCCGTCTCGGCTCCGGCTGGTCGATCTTCGTCGAGGCGCAGCGCCTGCCCGCGGGTGCCTATTCGACCTCGCGCTTTCCCGACCCCGTCTCCGCGCTCGTCGACGCCGAGCGCCGCGCGCAGTTCGAGGAGGCCGGCGCGCACTTCGAGAGCGCCTACTACCTGACGCTCCTCTGGCTGCCGCCGGCGGAGGACGCCTCGCGCGCTGAGGCCTGGCTCTACGAGGGCCGCGACGGGCGCGGGGTGGACGGGCACGAGCTCCTCGCGGCCTTCGTCGACCGCACCGACCGCGTGCTCCACCTCGTGGAGGGCTTCATGCCCGAGGCGCGCTGGCTGGATGACGTCGAGACGCTCACCTACCTTCACGCCACCGTCTCGACGCGCCGCCACCGCGTGCGCGTGCCCGAGACACCGATGCACTTGGACGCGATCCTCGCCGACGAGCCGCTCGTAGGTGGACTCGAACCTCAGATCGGCTCCGCGCATCTGCGCACACTGACGGTGATGGGCTTCCCGTCCCAGACTTGGCCGGGGCTGCTCGACGACCTGAACCGCCTCGCCTTCGAGTATCGCTGGGTCACCCGTGCCGTGCTGCTCGACAAGACCGACGCCGCGCGCGTGCTCGGGCGCATCCGCCGCCAGTGGTTCGCCAAGCGCAAGTCGATCGCCGCGATTTTGAAGGAGGTGATGACGAACGAGGCGTCGGCGCTCCTCGACAACGACGCTTCGAACAAGGCCGCGGATGCGGACCTCGCGCTCCAGGAGCTTGGGAGCGATCTCGTGGGCACCGCCTACGTCACCGCAACTGTGTCGGTCTGGCACGAAGACGCCCGCGTCGCCGAGGAGCGGCTGCGCCTTGTCGAGAAGGTCATCCAGGGCCGCGACTTCACCTGCATGGTCGAGCGGGTGAACGCGGTCGAGGCCTGGCTCGGAAGCCTGCCCGGCCATGTCTACGCCAACGTCCGGCAGCCGCCGCTGTCGACGCTCAACCTCGCCCACATGATGCCGTTCTCGGCCGTGTGGGCGGGTCCGGAACGGGACGAGCATCTGCAAGCGCCCCCCTTGCTGCTCGGCAAGACCGAGGGCTCCACCCCGTTCCGGTTCTCCCTTCACGTCGGCGATGTCGGCCACACGCTGGTGGTCGGCCCGACCGGCGCGGGCAAGTCGGTGCTGCTCGCGCTCATGGCGCTGCAGTTCCGCCGCTACGAGGGCGCGCAGGTGTTCGCCTTCGACTTCGGCGGCTCGATCCGGGCGGCCGCGCTCGCCATGGGCGGCGACTGGCACGACCTCGGCGGCTCGCTGACCGACGACGTCGCCGAGCCCGTGGCGCTGCAGCCCTTGGCCGGCATCGACCAGGCCGACGAGCGCGCCTGGGCGGCCGAGTGGGTCGCCGCCATCCTCGCCCGCGAGGGCGTGACCGTGACGCCCGAGGTCAAGGAGCATCTGTGGTCGGCGCTCGCCAGTCTCGCGTCGGCGCCGGCCGCAGAACGCACGCTCACCGGCCTCTCGGTGCTGCTCCAGTCGCAGACCCTGAAACAGGCGCTCAAGCCCTACTGCGTCGGCGGGCCCTGGGGCCGGCTGCTCGACGCCGAGGGCGAGCGGATCGGCGAAGCCGAGGTCCAGGCCTATGAGACCGAGGGGCTGATCGGCACCGGGGCCGCGGCCGCGGTGCTCGCCTACCTGTTCCACCGTATCGAAGACCGCCTCGACGGCCGCCCGACCCTGCTCATCGTCGACGAGGGCTGGCTCGCGCTCGACGACGGCGGCTTCGCCGGCCAGCTGCGCGAGTGGCTGAAGACGCTGCGCAAGAAGAACGCGTCCGTCGTCTTCGCCACGCAAAGCCTCGCGGACATCGACGGCTCGACGATCGCGCCGGCGATCATCGAGAGCTGCCCGACGCGCATCTTCCTCGCGAACGAGCGCGCCCTCGAGCCGCAGATCGCGCGTGTCTACGAGCGGTTCGGGCTCAACGACCGCCAGATCGAGATCCTGAGCCGGGCTACTCCGAAGCGCGACTATTACTGCCAGAGCCGCCGCGGGAACCGGCTGTTCGAGCTGGGCCTCGGCGAGGTCGCGCTCGCCTTCACCGCTGCGTCCGCGAAGTCGGACCAGGCGCTGATCGCCCGTCTGCTCGCCGAACACGGACGCGAAGGCTTCGCCTGCGCCTGGCTCGAGGCGCGCGGCGTCGCCTGGGCGACCGACCTCCTCAACGCCCCTCAACCCCAGCCGGAGATCGTCCCATGAAGACTCGTGCCCGTTCCATCCTCACCGTCGGCGTTGCCGCGTTTGCGCTGTTCTCGGCGACCGCGCCGAGCCAGGCCCAGATCACCGTCTGGGATCCGACCAACCACGTCCAGAACGTGCTGCAGGCCGCCCGCGCGCTCCAGCAGATCAACAACCAGATCACCTCGCTTCAGAACGAGGCGCAGGGGCTGATCAACCAGGCGCGCAACCTCGCCAGCCTGCCCTACTCCTCCCTGCAGCAGCTCCAGCAGTCGGTGCAGCGGACGCAGCAGCTGCTCGGCCAGGCGCAGCGCATCGCCTATGACGTCCAGCAGATCGACCGCGCCTTCACGACGACCTACGGCGCGGCGAACCCCACCGCCTCGCAGGCGGAGATGATCGCGGGCGCGCGAGAACGCTGGCAGACCTCGGTCGCCGCTCTCCAGGACGCGCTCAAGGTGCAGGCCGGTGTGGTCGGCAACATCGACACCAACCGCGCCCAGATGTCGGCGCTGATCGGGTCGAGCCAGTCGGCGACCGGCGCGCTCCAGGCCGCGCAGGCGGGCAACCAGTTGCTCGCGCTCCAGGCGCAGCAGCTCGCCGATCTGACCGCCGCCGTCGCGGCGCAGGGCCGGGCCGCTAGCCTGGAGGCGGCGCAGCGCGCGGCGGCGCAGGACCAGGGGCGCGAGCAGCTCCGCCGCTTCCTGACGCCGGGCCAGGGTTACCAACCCTCGACCGTCACCATGTTCCACAACCGCTGAGGCATGACGTGATGCGCCGGCGGATCGTGACCCAGGAAGAGCTCGACCGGCCGAAGGTCCGCCGTGTCATCATCATCCTCGCCATCGCCACGGTCCTGTCCGGCATCGCGGCGGTGGTGGTTGGCCCGGACGGAGAGGACGCTGCCCCCCGCGCTCGGCCCGCCCTCAGCCAGCCTGTGGACCCGCTCCGCGCCGAGCTGCTGCGCTGCAACGGACTCGGCCAGGCGGCGCTCGACGACCCGGCCTGTCGCTCCGCCTGGGCCGAGAACCGCCGCCGCTTCTTCAGCCCCGGCGAGCGCCGTCCGGCCGACGCCTCGCAGGAGACCCGGTCATGAACGGCATGGGCGTCATCGACCGCTTCCTGGAGGTCTTCACCCGCTACATCGACAGCGGGTTCGGCCTGCTGAACGGCGAGGTCGCCTTCCTCGCCTCGACGCTGATCGTCATCGACGTGACGCTCGCCGCGCTCTTCTGGGCCTGGGGCGTCGACGAAGACATCCTCGCGCGACTCGTCAAGAAGACGCTGTTCGTCGGCGCTTTCGCCTTCCTGATCTCCAACTGGAACAACCTTTCGCGCATCATTTTCGAGAGCTTCGCGGGACTGGGCCTCCAGGCATCGGGCACCGGCATGTCGGCCGCCGACTTCCTGCGCCCCGGCCGGATCGCCCAGACCGGCCTCGAAGCCGGGCGGCCGATCCTTGATTCCATCTCCGGGCTGATGGGGTTCGTCTCCTTCTTCGAGAACTTCATCCAGATCGCGATCCTGCTCTTCGCCTGGGCGATCGTGCTGCTCTCCTTCTTCATCCTGGCGATCCAGCTCTTCATCTCGCTGATCGAGTTCAAGCTCGCGACGCTCTGCGGCTTCGTGCTCGTGCCCTTCGGCCTTTTCAACAAGACCGCCTTCATGGCCGAGCGCGTGCTCGGCCTCGTCATCTCCTCGGGCGTCAAGGTGCTGGTTCTCGCCGTCATCGTCGGCATCGGCTCGACGCTGTTCGGCGAGTTCACCCGCGGCTTCACCGGCCAGCCGACCATCGAGGACGCGATGGCGCTGGTGCTCGCCGCGTTATCGCTGCTGGGCTTGGGCATCTTCGCGCCCGGCATCGCCAACGGCATCGTCTCGGGTGGCCCGCAGCTCGGCGCGGGCGCCGCGGTCGGCACGGGCCTCGCGGCCGGCGGTGCGGTCATGGCCGGCGCCGCTGCAACCGGCATTGCCGCGCGCGGTGTCGCCGGTGCTGCCGTCGCCGGCACGCGCGGGGCGGCGAGCGTCGCTGGTGGCGCGTCCACCGCCTACAAGCTCGGTAGCGAGGCGAGCGGCGGTAGCGTCGCGGGCGGCCTGTCCGGCGTCGCCCGGGCTGGAGCCTCGGCCGCCGCCAGCCCGCTCCGCCGTGCCGGCGAGAGCCTGCGCCAGGACTTCCAGCGCGGCGGTCAGGCCGTATCCGGCGCGAGTGCCGCTTCCGCCACCGCCGCCAACGACAGCTCAGCCGCGCCGACCGGCGAGCCTGCCTGGGCGCGCGCCATGCGCCGCCGGCAAGCCGCCGCTCACGGCGTCCAGACCACCGCCCACGCGCTCCGCTCCGGCGACGGTGGCGGTGCGGGATCCTCCGTCAGTGTCCGGGAAGGGGAATAGATGTTCTTCAAGCGCGCCTCCAACCGCTACGGCCGAACGCCCGAGCCCGAGACGCCCTATCAGCGGGCCGCCCAGGTCTGGGATGACCGGATCGGCTCAGCCCGCGTCCAGGCCCGGAACTGGCGCCTGATGGCGTTCGGGTCGCTGTTCCTGTCCGGCGGCCTCGCGGCCGGCCTCGTCTGGGTGACCGCGTCCGGCACCATCGTGCCCTGGGTGGTGCAAGTCGACCGCTTGGGCCAAGTGCAGGCCGTGGCGCCTGCCGACGCCGAATACCGCCCGACCGATCCGCAGATCGCGTGGCATCTGGCGCGGTGGATCGAGCAGACGCGCGGGGTGCCCGCCGACCCGATCGTGCTGCGGCAGAACTGGCTTCGCGCCTACGACTACACCACTGACCGCGGCGCGCTGGCGCTGAACGATTATGCCCGCACCAACGACCCGTTCGCGCTGCTCGGCAAGGAGCAGCGCGCGATCGAGGTCTCGTCCGTCATCCGCGCCTCGCCCGACAGCTTCCGCGTCGCCTGGACCGAGCGCCGCTACGTCGACGGCGCGCTCGCCGCGACCGAACGCTGGACCGCCATCCTGACGATCGCCGTCCAGAGCCCTCGCGATGCCGAGCGGCTGCGGAAGAACCCGCTCGGCATCTACATCCACGCCCTCAACTGGTCCAAGGAGCTCGGCTGATGCGCCTGACGTCCCTCACCCTGGCGCTGCTCGGCTCTGTGTCGCTGTCCGCCTGCGCCACCTCCGACTGGACGCCGCCGGAGATCAGCTACGACGAGGCCGCCACGCCGCAGCCCGCCGTGCTCGCGGCCGAGCCGCCCCGGCCCGTCGAGATCGTGCAGGTCCCGACACCGCTGCCGCTTCCCGGCCAACTCCAGCGCGTGCCGCCAGCGCGCGCGCAAACGCCCGAGCCGACGGACCCGCGCGCGCGGGTAGAGGCGGCGAACAGCGCCGCGCGCGTCCAGCCGTTCCGCTCCGGCTACTTCAACGCCGTCCAGGTCTACCCCTACTCGGAGGGCGCTCTCTACCAAGTCTATGCGGCGCCCGGGCAGGTCACCGACATCGCGCTCCAGCCCGGCGAGCAGCTGGTCGGCGCGGGACCGGTCGCGGCGGGCGACACGGTGCGCTGGATCATCGGCGACACGACGAGCGGCTCGGGCCCGAACACCCGCGTCCACATCCTGGTGAAGCCGGTCCGTCCCGACCTGCAGACCAACCTCGTCATCAACACCGACCGGCGCACCTACCACCTCGAGCTGCGCTCGGCCGAGCGGACCTACATGGCGTCGGTCTCCTGGTCTTATCCGCAGGACGCGCTGATCGCCTTGCGTCGCCAGAATGCCGCGGCCGAAGCCGCGCAGCCGGTCGCGAGCTCGACGCTTCCCGCGATCGAGAACCTGAACTTCCGCTACGCGATCGAAGGCGATCGGCCCGCCTGGCGGCCAGTGCGCGCCTTCGACGACGGACGGCAGGTCTATATCGAGTTCCCGTCCGGCATCGGCCAGGGCGAGATGCCGCCGCTCTGGATCATCGGGGCGCAAGGGTCGGCCGAGCTCGTCAATTATCGCGTCCGCGGCCGCTACATGGTGGTCGACCGGCTGTTCGGCGGCGCCGAGCTCCGCCTCGGCGGCGACCGCCAGCGCCGCGTGCGCATCGTCCGCACCGACGGGCGGCCCGCGTCATGAGCGATGTCCGGGACGAGAAGGGCTCAGCCGAGGCGCCCCGCCCGGAGCGGGAGATCGCGGCCGAGCTGAGACTCAGGCCCGAGCGTCCGCGTGTCGTTCGGCTGTCGCGGCGCGTTCTCGGGCTGCTCGCGGGTGCCTCCGCCGTTGCGATCGGGGGCGCGCTGATCTGGGCGTTGCAGACGAGCCGGCCCGACGCGCCGGCCGAGCTCTACAACACCGAGAACCGCTCGACCGCTGACGGCTTGGAGCGCCTGCCGCGCGACTATGCCGGCGTGCCGCGCCAGATCCCGCAGCTCGGGCCGCCGCTGCCGGGTGATCTTGGCCGCCCCATGCTCAACGCCGGCGTCCAGCCGCCGCCCGTGCCGGGCGCACCAGCCCAGCCTGCACCCGCCCAGGTCGACCCGGAGGCACAGCGCCTGGCGCAGGAACGCCAGCGGATCGCGCAGGAGATGGAGGCGGCGCGCGCCAGCCGCCTGTTCGCGGCCGAGACCCGGACAAGCGTCGCGAGTGGGCCAGCTGGCACCGCTGATCCGCTTGCCGCCGCGCCGGCCAACCCGTTCGGCTTGGCGGGGCTGAACCAGCCCCAGCTCCAGCCGCAGCCAACCGAGAACGATCGGCGACTCGCCTTTTTGAACGGGTCCACCGATCGCCGCACGGTGAGCGCCGACCGGGTGCAGGCGCCCGCCAGTCCCCATGTCGTACAAGCCGGGGCCGTCATCGCGGCTGCGTTGATCACCGGCCTGCGCTCCGATCTGCCGGGCCAAGTCACCGCACAAGTGACCGAGCACGTCTATGACGGCCCGACCGGACGCTTGCTCCTCATCCCGCAGGGGTCGCGGCTGATTGGGCAATACGACGCGCAGGTCTCGTTCGGGCAGAGCCGGGCGCTGCTCATCTGGACCCGGCTGATTATGCCGAACGGCCGCTCGATCGTGCTGGAGCGCCAGCCTGGGGCCGACGCCGCTGGCTTCGCTGGGTTAGAGGACGGCGTCGACAACCGTTGGGGCCAGATCTTCCGCGCCGCCGCGATCTCGACCCTGCTAGCCGTGGGCACGGAAGCCGGTGCAGGCGACGAGGAGAGCGAGCTCGTCCGTGCGATCCGTCAGGGCAGCTCGGACAGTATCAGCCAGACCGGCCGCCAACTCGTCGGGCGGTCGTTGAACGTGCAGCCGACACTGACCGTGCGGCCCGGCTTCCCGGTCCGGGTCATCCTGACTCGCGATCTCGTGCTCGAACCCTGGCGCGGTTGAGGAGGCGACCTTGACGAAGCTGAAGCTCGGAGCACTGGTCGACGAGAAGCCGGTGCGCCTGACCTTGGAGTTGCCGGCCGGCGTCCATCGTGATCTCGTTACCTATGCTGAAATCCTCAGCCGCGAGACCGGTCAGCCGAATGAGCCAGCAAAGCTAATCGCGCCGATGCTCGCACGCTTCATGGCGACTGATCGGGCATTCGCGAAGGCGCGGCGGCGCCATTCCTGAGCTGCATTCTAGCTAGGCTGAGGAAGCGTCTGAGCGCCGGGTTGTCGTTCTCGGCAAGCCAAAGCGCACTGTAAGGAATGCTTTCGCCCTCGACCGGAAGAAAGGCGACATTGGGATATTCCACCTCCGCCTCTGCGCCGGTCGCGAAGGTCAGTCCAAATCCGAGCCCGACCATGGAAAACAGCACACCACGCGATACATCAAAGAACTCTACGCGGGGGCTGACCGCAAGATTGGACAGGTGACGCAGGATCCAGTCGCGTACTTGGGGTCCGAAGCCACAACGGGACACAATGTAGTCCCGGGATGCCAAGTCCCTGATCGGCACCGGAACCGCGAACTGCCCAGCGAGCTTCTTCGGAACGACGATGTTGACCTGGTCGCGCCAGAGGACTTCGACCTCGCATCCTCCGTTCCAGTCGGCCCCGGCGACGATCGCTAAGTCGAGAGCACGGCCGACGACATTGGCGAGGCTTTCGTGCGGAGACGACTCGGCAATCAGCAAGTGGACGCCTGCATGCTGCTCTCGCCAAGCTTCCATCAGGTTCCGCATGGGCCCACCGAACAGCGTCGGCCCGACTCCGATCCTCAGCTTTCCGTTCTGTCCCACGCCGGCGCTCGCGGCGTGCGCGACCGCCACGTCAAGGCTAGCCAGCACCGCACGGACATCTTGTTTGAAGCGGTCCCCGGCTCGCGTAAGGCGAACGCCACCACGGTGCCGCTCGAACAACGACACGCCCAGTTCATCCTCGAGGTTCCTCACGCGGCGGCTGAGCGCAGACTGCTCGATGCCGAGATACTCGGCGGCTCGCCGGAAACCCCCTGCCTCTGACACCGCCACGAATGTTCTCAGATCCTTGAGATCCATACCTGCCCGCTCGAACGAGCGTTGCAAGCTAATCAGAAGGGCGATGTCGGTCCGAGATCGGTCGATGCCGAGCGACGCTCGCTTAAGGTCAGAAGCAGCGGCAGCGGTCTCTCTCCGCACAACCAGCTGCGCCTTCAGTGAGCTTCGCCGGGCGGTGATCGCAGGGTGGGGATCGTCAGGGACACGACCGCTCCCTGCTTTCGATCCGAGCATACGTCGATCTGCCCGCCGAGACTAAGCGCCAGACGCCGGGCCAGTCTCAGGCCGCCGCCGGCGATAAGCCGAGGCGCTGTGTCCAGACCGATGCCGTCGTCGCCAACCTCGAAGACGATGCATTCCGGGCGGTCGTACATCCTCACCCAGACCTCACCACCGCGTTTTCGAAACGCGTGCTTGGCCGCGTTGTAGATCAGGTCGGTGACGATCAGTCCGATGTCACGCACGACGTACGGTGGCGCGGCAACGACCCCGTCCGGGCAGGTGACCCTGATCTGGAGGCGATCGAAATACGCCGCCGACAGGCCGGAGGTGAGCGACCGCAGATGGTCGGAAAGGTCCACCACCGCGCCGGTGCGATCGAGTTCGTACAGCTGGCGATACAGCAGGGCGAGAGCCATCACCGCGCCCGCGACGTCATCGAGGGCCTCGTCGGCTGTGATCGTCCCGAGCCGACGCCGCTGATGATCGATGACCGCGCATATCAACGCGAGATCATTGGCCACCCGGTGTCGCATTTCGGAAACGAGGTCGTCTGCGCCAGCCATTCAGATGCCCCGACTGACGAGCAGCAGTGCCCAGGTTCGCGTGATGGGCGGGGTGAAAGCCTTGAGGGCGACGTCGGCGGTTCTGGCGCGTAGAGATCTGGATCCTTGGAGCTCCGTCGCCTGGGCGCTGTACCTTTGTGCCAAGTCCCCAGCCATGGCGAAGGAGACCGGCAGCGCTGATTGGAGATGAGGCCGTCGCATCGTCTTCGCCCGTTGAGATTGGCGAAGCCGAGTGTAAGGCTGCGCACGGGGCGGTGCTTCCACCGGCTTCTTCAAGATTCCGCAGTGTTACGATCTCGCGCCACGGCGAGCGGGATAGTCGCTCGCCGGGCGATCAGCTCAGCCGGTCCCGGCGCCACGCGCTTGGGCTCACGCCGACGTGCTTGCGGAATATCGTCGCGAAGTGCGCGGACGAAGCGAAGCCGCACGCGAGCGCCACCTCGGTCACGCTCATCCCTGGGTCAAGCAGCAGGGCTTTCGCCCGCTCGACACGGCGTAGCGCCAGCCATCGGCGCGGGGGGAGTCCGGTGCTGATGCGGAAAGCTGTGCAGAAGTAGTTGGTGGAGAGGTCGACGAGCCTAGCGAGGTCACCGAGGCTCGTGTCGGCATCGATCCGATCTTCGAGATACTCGACGACCCGGCGCAACTTCCAGGCGGCGAGCTCGCCGCGTGGCTGAGGCGGCAGTGCCTGACCAGACGTGCAAAGCAGCGCCAGCGCGATGGTCTCGATCGCGCTGTCGGCGTAGAGCGTGCCATGTGGGGATCCGTTCGCCGCTTCTTGCCAAAGGTCGACAAGGAGGTGTCGGACCGGATCGTGAAACAGCAGGCGGCCGTGCAACGCCCCGAAGTCGCATGCCCACTCGCGACCGGTGCGTGCCTCGATCGCCGCCCGAACACGCTCGCGGGGCAGGAACGCGGCGATCCCGTGCAGTTCCCCGTCGACCTCGTAGGAAAGGTCGGTCCGCGACGGAGCTAGGGCGAGAGCACGAGGCCTGCTCCTGCACTCGAAGACCGTTCCATGGTCGACGCGCGCCGCGACCGACCTGTTGGTCGCTTCAAGGACTTGCAATGTGAACTCGTCGGCGCTCGGACGCCGGTACAGGCCGCGGGGTTGCCCGATCCTGACAATCGCGATGCCGTCGGTTCCGGCCGTGCGGACTTCCTTTGGGATCTCGCGGTAGTCCTCGCTCTGGAGGAACCAATCGAGGTGGGAGGACTGTGCGCTCACGACAGCCGCTCCCGTCGCCACGCGCTCGGGGACGCGCCGACGTGCTTGCGGAAGGTGGTGGCGAAGTGGGCGGACGAAGAGAAGCCGCAGGCGAGCGCTACCTCGGTCACGCTGAGAAGAGGATCCAGCAGCATCGCCTTGGCGCGTTCGACGCGGCGCCGCGTCAACCAGCGATGCGGTGGAACGCCCGTGCTTCGTCTGAACGCCGTGCAGAAGTGGTTGCTGGAGAAACCCACGACGGAGGCGAGCTCGGACAGGCTGGTGTCCTGGTCGATCCGGTCCTCCAGATATTCGAGCACGCGACGCAGCGCCCAAGGCGCCAGCCCGCCTTCGGGAGCGGGGGCGAGTTGCACGCCCGAGGCGCTAAGGAGGCCGAGCACGATGGTCTCGACAGCGCTGTCCGCGTAGAGCGCACCGTGCGGAGAACCGCGCGACGCCTCCACCCAAAGGTCGCGCAAGAGATGCCGCACAGCGTCGTGCCGGAAGAGCTTGGCGTGCAGCCCGCCGAAGTCGTCCTGCCATCGGCGAGCGGAACGCGCCTCGATAACGCTACGGATCCGATCACGTCCAAGGAAGACGACCATGATGGCGAGATCGCCGTCGACGCTATAGCCGAGGTCGGCCCTCGACGGCGCCAGGCACAAAGCACCGGGCCGCGTTCGGCAGTCGAACTTCGTTCCGTGGTCGACGCGCGCCCGGTGCGGCCTGTTATCGTCAGCGACGAGTTGTAGAGTGAACTCGTCGGCGGCTGGTCGCGTGTAGAACCCTTCGGGCTGTCGCAACCGGATGATCCCCACGCCGTCGGTCCCTGCCGTCCGGAGCTCCTTCGGCACGTGGCGATAGGCGTCGTCGTTCATGTACCAATCGAGATGCGACGGGCCGCTCACGACAGCCGCTCCCGCCGCCATGCGCTCGGGCTCACGCCGACGTGCTTGCGGAATGTCGTCGCGAAGTGGGCCGAAGAGGCGAAGCCGCAGGCCAAGGCGACCTCGGTGACGGTGAAGCGCGCGTCCGCGAGCATCACTCGCGCTTTCTCAACCCGTCTCGCCACGAGCCAGCGATGCGGCGGACGACCGGCGCTTCGCCGAAACGCAACGCAGAAGTGGTTCGGCGACAGGCCGACCAACTCAGCCAGTTCAGCAAGCGACCGATCGGCCGCAAGATCGGCGTCGAGGAACTCCGTCACACGCCGCAGTTGCCAAGGGGACAGCCCGTGGCTCCGCGCCGCCATCCTGCCATCGCGGAGGCGAAGCAGGGCGGAGGTCAGCTGAAGGAGTGCGCCGTCGACCCAGAGCGCGCCGTGCGGACTGCCCGCCGCGCCTTCGGCCCAGACCCGGTCCAGCAAGCGCGTGATCTCCGCATCGCGCTGAACGCCCTCATGAACGCGACCGAAATCACCATCGGCGGGCAACTTCGACTGGTCCTGCGCGAGCCCGCGCAGCGCCGCATACGGGAGGCCGAGCGCCTGACACGTATGGTCGCCGTGCACTTGGATCCGACTGCCGGCGCCGGGCGCAATGAGAATGAAATCATGGGCGGACTGCGACGCTGAAAACCTGCCCGCTCCGAGATCAGCGGCGATGCTCACGCGCCCATGCGTGACTCGCGCAACGACCAAATCGGGCGTGGGTGCGTCGGACCAGTCACCCGCTTCCTGATCGGTGAGCAGCATGACGGCGCCCGTGTGACCGGCCGGACGGACTTCGCGCACGGCATGGCCGTAAACCTCTGCGTAGAATGCACCGAAGCTGTCGTACTCGACCTTCGGCACCGGCGCGCTCACGACAGCCGCTCCCGCCGCCAGGCGCTCGGGCTCGCGCCGACGTGCTTGCGGAAGGTCGTGGCGAAGTTAGCCGAGGAGGAGAAGCCGCAGGCCAGGGCGACCTCGGTGACGGTAAAGCGCGGGTCGACCAGCATTCCCCTTGCCCTATCGATGCGGCGACGTACGAGCCAGTGATGCGGCGGCTCGCCCATGCTTACGCGGAACGCGGTGCAGAAGTGGTTGGGCGACAGTCCGACAAGCGCCGCGAGTTCTTCCAGCGTCGTGCCGACGGTGAGACTAGCTTCGAGAAACTAGGTTACACGTCGCAGCCGCCACGCGGACAGGCCGGAGCGCGCCGCTTCCTTCCCACCGTCGCGGAGACGCAGCAGCGCGGCGACGAGCTGCAGCAGTGCGCCGTCGGCCCATAGCGCGCCGTGAGGGTTGCCGCAGGCAGCTTCAATCCAGAGCCGGTCGAGCAGCCGCGTGACTTCCACGTCACGCTGTAGCCCTGTGTGCAAGCGGCCAAAGTCCCCGTCCGCCGGCAAGCCCGGGTGCTCGCCGGCCAGCTTCCGGAGCGCGGCGTACGGAACACCCAGCCCCAAACATTGATGGTCGGCGTGCATTTCGATCTGCGTGCCCGCCTCGGGAGCGATCACGATGAAGTCCCGGCCGTTCATCGCTCCCGAGAAGCGACCGGCCCCCAAATCCATGACGGACCCTACGCGCCCCTTAGGGAGAGCCGCGATGACCAGGTCCGGAGTCGGCGCGTCCGAACAGTCGCCCGCTGTCTGTTCGGCGAGCAGCATGATCGCGCCCGTATTCCCCGCCGGTCGCATCTCGCGCAAAGCATGGCCGTACACGTCTGTGTAAAAGCTTTGGTAGCTTTCGTAGCCGCATTCGCGCGTGCGGCTGGTCACGACAGCCGCTCCCGCCGCCAGGCGCTCGGGCTCACGCCGACATGCTTGCGGAACGTCGTCGCAAAATGCGCGGAAGAGTTGAAGCCGCAGGCCAAGGCGATTTCGGTGATTGGTAGCTTGGGGTTGATCAACATGCTCTGGGCGTGTTCGACCCGGCGGCGAAGCCGGTACCGGTGCGGCGGCTCGCCGAAGCTTCGTGAGAAGGCGGTACAGAAGTGGTTCGGCGAGAGCCCAACCGTGTCGGCGAGCTTGATGAGCGGCAGGTCGTCCGCCAGCGCGCTTTCGATGATCTCTGCCGCCCGCCGCGCCTGCCACGGGGAAAGGCCCCGTCGCGGCACGTTCTTGTATGCCCCTTTCAGGCGTAGCAGGTGTGCTACAAGCTGGAGCACAGCCGCGTCGGTAAACAGCGAGCCGAAGCCGTTCCCCTCCCGCGACTCGCGCCAAAGCTCGTCGAGCAGAGCGCAAAAGCGCCGATCGTCGATAAGGCCCGCGTGAACACGTCCAAAGTCGCCGTCGTCAGGAAGCCGAACGCATTCCGTGTTGATCGCCTGCATCAGCGATCCATAGGGCACTGCCAAAATGCGGCAGACGTGCCGGTCCTCCATCTGGATCGACGTGCGGATGTGAGGCGCGACGACGACTGCGTTTCCGGGCCGATACACGCCCCCGAAACGGCCCGCGCCGAGATCTATGGAGTAGCCCGTCCCAGGTGACGGCAGCCAAGCCGTCACCAGTTCGGGCGTTGGCGCATCCGACCAGTCACCCCTTGTCTGGTGGCTTTCGATGAGCGTGACGCCGAGCGCGCCGACCTTGCGGTTTTCTCGAACATGTTGCCCGTACACATCGGCGTAGAAATCCGCATGGCTGGCATACCCGCTTTGCCAATCGCGCCCGCTCACGACTGCCGCTCCTGTCTCCAGACACTCGGAGAGACGTTGACTTGGTTGCGGAACATCGTCGCGAAGTGGGCCGAGGATGCGAAGCTGCTTTCCAACGCAACCTCGGTCGAGCTGACCCACGGGCTGAGCAACATCGCCTCGGCGTGTTTGACGCGGCGCTGAGTCTGCCAGCGATGTGCCGGGAGGTTCCTGCGCGGCCTCGAAACCCCCGGCCAGATGCTCAGTTGGTGCGACCCGCGCCGCTTCGACGGGGTGGAGCGCTGCGAGGAAACAGTGGGCTGACGTCGCAGTAGAAGCGTACGTCCAATGCGAGCGGGCGACCTCCGGTGCGAAAAACGATCGCGCACGGGATCACCAGAGCTGATGCGCCGCGGTCGCGGTGCATTTCCGTTTCGATCCACGTCGCATCCCGCACCTCCCACACGTCGCGGTAACCGCCGAACGAGTCTACTCTCGCCAAGAGCCGCTTCAACTCCTTCAACGCCGGCTCTAGGCAAAGCGCCGGGCGGCGATTGCCGATCCTGAGATGTACTCCCGGGTCGAACAGCCCCCGCCAAGTCTCGCCGCTCATCGGTCCCGCTGCAAAGAGCGTCTCGATGAGCAAGTTCGTCATCCGGCCCCGCCTAGATGCGCATGCATGGCATCGCGCCATGACACAGGCATGTCATATACTTCGGTTCGCGCGCGTACTCTTTCTCGATCTTACGGCGCTTTCGCTTTCCTACGATCACGGCGAGCAGGCCGACGATGTGATCGTAAGATCGCGCAAGTCGCCGGAACGGCCTGAAAGCCTGACGGGGTGAACTTTCGTAACGTCGGCCTATCCAAAACGGGGGGGTCGCGCGATGCGTGTCTGCTTCAAGCCAACTCATAGAGCCGCCCTCCTAGCCGCCATGCTTGGAGGTGCTCTGTTGACCCAATCCGCGAGCGCGCAGACGCCCGTCTTCGTCGATCAGGTTTCACGAGAAGCGATCGACCCCCGGCTCAATCCTGTCGCTCGCGAGATCGCTGTCGGCGCAGCTCGTGGACCGGGGCTGCCGGCCGCGTTTCCGGCGAAGCGCGCCGCCTTCGACCAGGTGTTTCGAGACCTGGCGGGTCCGCCGGTCGACGTCGCGAACGTGCAGGACGCCCGTGTGCGGCGACCGGACGGCGGAGAGGTGCCCGTCCGCATCTACCGGCCCGCCTCCGGCACGCTGCCGGTGCTCGTCTGGACGCATGGGGGCGGCTTCGAGAAGGGCGGCCTAGACAGCCATGACGCGCCGCTCCGGCGTCTGGCGAACGCCTGCGGTTGCGCCGTGGTGTCCGTCGGCTATCGCCTCGCCCCGGAGCACCGGTTTCCGGCCCAAACCGACGACGCTTACGCCGTTCTGACATGGGCCGCCCGCGAGGCGGCTGCGCAGCGTTTCGACGGCGGCCGGATCGCGGTCGGCGGCGACTCGGTCGGCGGCAACCTGGCCTCGGTGTCGGCCATTCGCGCCCGTGACGAGGGCGGGCCGAGCATCGCGCTTCAGGTTCTTTTCTACCCGGTGACCGACGTCACCCTGTCTTCCGACAGCTGGCGACGCTTCGCTAACGGCCCGTGGCTTAGCCGCGCCTATGAGGAGAACGCGCTCCAGCGCCAGTATCTGCCGGCCGGCCATGACCAGCGCGACCCTCGCGTCTCGCCGCTCTACGCCGACCCGCGCGGCCTGCCGCCCGCCTTCGTCGCCGACGCCGAGTTCGACGGCTACCGCGACGAGGGCCAGGCCTATGCAAGGCGGCTGAACGAGGCGGGGGCGTCGGTCACGGCCCGCATCTATCCGGGCATGATCCACGACTTCTTCCTGATGACCGGCCGCCTGCCCGCGGCGCGTCAGCTCGTCGACGACGCCGGATACGAGCTCCGCCGCGCCTTCGGCACGCTTCCCACGGGAGAGCGCTGATGCGCGCCACCCGGAACACGCTGCACGAGGACATCCGGGGCAAGTCCGTCATGCTGCTCGGCACGGGCCTCGTCCATGCGCTAGATCTGGAGCGGCAGGCGAAGCAGGCCCATTGGAATGTGCGAGGGCCGGACTTCATCGCCCTTCACGAGCTCTTCGACGATCTCGCCGAAGCGGCCGAAGACTGGGGTGACCTGCTCGCGGAGCGCGCCGTCGCCTTAGGAGGTGTCGCGGACGGGCGGGTCGCGATTATCGCGAACCGGACGACGCTCCCCGAGTACCCGATCGGCGCCGCGCTCGGCCCAGATCATCTTCGAGCGCTGTCGATCGCCCTCTCGACCTGGGGCGAGCTGGCGCGGGACGCCATCGATCAGGCGACCGCCTTCGGCGACGCCGACACCGCGGACGTCTTCACCGAGGTCTCTCGCGGCATCGATCAGAAGCTCTGGATGATTGAGGCGCACCTCCCGGAGGCGGAAGCATGAACCGCGTGCCGGAACCGCCGCCGCCGACGGACCGCCTCGAAGAGGCTCTGCTCGAATCCTTTCCCGCGAGCGACCCGCCGGCTCTGAGCCGGCCATCGCAACCCGAAAAGGCGCCGTCCGAGGTCGCGCCGATCAACCCGTCAGACAAGGAGGACTGAACATGTCGATCACCGCAAAACCGGAGCCCGGCAGAGGCCTGCTCAACCCGCACGACCACACCCTGATCCTGATCGATCACCAGTCTCAGATGGCGTTCGCGACCAAGTCGATCGACGCGGTGACGCTCCGCAACAACGCGGCGCTCGTCGCCAACGCCGCGCGCGTCTTCGGCGTCTCCACCATTCTGACGACCGTGGCCGAGAAGTCGTTCTCGGGCCCGATCTTTCACGAGATCAAGGACGCCCTGCCGGGCGTCGAGGTCACAGATCGAACCACGATGAACACGTGGGAGGACCCTGCGATCGCTGTTCGGGTCAACGCGATCGGCCAGGGCCGGGTCGTTCTGGCGGGTCTCTGGACGGGCGTCTGCATCGTCGGACCTGCACTGTCGGCACTCGATCAGGGGTTCGAGGTCTACGTCATCGCAGACGCAAGCGGAGACGTCTCGGACGAGGCGCATCAGCGCGCCATGGAGCGGATGATCCAGGCCGGGGCGCGGCCCATGACCTCGCTGCAGTATCTGCTTGAGCTTCAGCGCGACTGGGCGCGGAGCGCCACCTACGACCCTGTCGTCAACGTCGCCAAGGAACTTGGCGGCTCTTACGGCCTGGGTCTGATCTACGCCAAGACCATGCTCGGAGAGCATGCGTCCGAGGCCGGAGCGCACGCCGCGGCGGCCGAGTAAAGCCACTGGGCCGCTGGGCCGCTGGGCGTTCGCGGGTCTCGCCTCCCAGCCCGCACCGCCGCCCCAAGCGGCCTTTGCGGGCCGGTTCTGCACGCTACGGACCGGCTCGCCTCTTTCTCAGACCCGAACGTCGACAGGAGCGCCCGAGCGATGAAGCCCTATCTGATCGCCCTCGCCGTGGGACTCCTGGTCGGCGTCATCTACGGCTTGCTGAACGTCCGCTCGCCCGCTCCGCCCGTGATCGCGCTCGTGGGTTTGCTGGGGATCCTCGTCGGCGAGCAGCTGCCGCCCCTTGCCAAACGCATTCTCGCGGGCACGCCCGTCACGCTTTCGTCGCTGCGCGAGCACCATGCGCACCACCTGTTCGGGCCTCTGCCTCGGGCCAAAGCGCCGACGCGGGAGGACCGCGTCTGACCTTCACCCGCCGCGAAACCAGCTCGGGCCTGACCGCGCTCGGCCTCGCTGCTCTGACCAGGAGTTCCGCCATGGCGACCCATACCCCCGCCGCCCCGTCGACCGCAGACCTGATCCTGACGTCGGGGAAGTTCTCGACGCTCGACCGGTCTAATCCCAATCCGGAGGCCGTCGCGATCGCGGAGGGCCGCTTTCTCGCCGTCGGCGATCTAGCTGAAGTGATGCAGCTCAAAGGACCCGGAACTCAGATCATCGACTGCGACGGGCGGCGCGTCATTCCGGGTCTTTGCGACAACCATCTTCACATCATCCGGGGCGGGCTGAACTTCAACATGGAGCTGCGCTGGGACGGCGTGCCGAGCCTCGCCGACGCGATGCGCATGTTGAAGGAGCAGGTCGCCCGCACGCCCGCGCCCCAATGGGTGCGCGTCGTCGGCGGCTTCACCGAGCACCAGTTCGCCGAAAAGCGGCTGCCGACGCTGGACGAGATCAACGCCGTCGCGCCGGACACGCCCGTCTTCATCCTTCACCTCTATGATCGCGCGCTCCTGAACGGCGCCGCGCTGCGGGCGGTCGGATACACCAAGGACACTCCAAATCCGCCCGGCGGCGAGATCCTGCACGACACGGCCGGCAACCCCACCGGCCTGCTGCTCGCCAAGCCGAACGCCGGCATCCTCTATTCGACGCTGGCCAAAGGACCACGGCTTCCGCTCGAGTACCAAGTCAACTCGACCCGCCACTTCATGCGCGATCTGAATCGATTGGGCGTGACGTCCGCCATAGATGCCGGCGGCGGCTACCAGAACTACCCGGAGGACTACGAGGTCATCCAGCGGCTGCATGACGACGGCCTCTTAACCGTGCGCATCGCCTACAACCTGTTCACCCAGAAGCCGAAGGAGGAGAAGGACGATTTCCTCAAGTGGACGGCCGGGAACAAGTATCATCAAGGCGACGATTATTTCCGGCTGAACGGCGGCGGCGAGATGCTCGTCTTCTCCGCCGCCGACTTCGAGGACTTCCGCATCGAGCGGCCCGACATGCCGCCGAACATGGAGGACGACCTCGAAGGCGTGGTGCGCATCCTCGCCCAGAACCGCTGGCCGTGGCGGCTGCACGCGACCTACGACGAGACGATCTCGCGCGCGCTCGACGTGTTCGAGAAGGTCAACGAGGACGTCCCGCTCGAAGGCCTTCACTGGTTCTTTGACCATGCGGAGACCATCACGCCGCGCAACATCGACCGGGTCGCGCGGCTCGGCGGCGGCATCGCCGTCCAGCACCGCATGGCGTACCAGGGCGAGTACTTCGTTGAGCGCTACGGCGCCAAGGCCGCCGAGGCGACCCCGCCGTTCAAGCGCATCCTCGACGCGGGCGTGAAGACCTCCGCCGGGACCGATGCCACACGCGTCGCCTCGTACGATCCCTGGGTCAGTCTGTCTTGGCTCACCACGGGCAGGACGCTCGGCGGAGCAAAACTCTACCCACAAGCAAACCTCCTCGACCGCGAGACCGCGCTGCGCATGTGGACGGAAAACACGACCTGGTTCTCGAACGAGGAAGGGGTGAAGGGCGCAATCAAGGTCGGCCAACTCGCTGATGTTGCGGTCCTCTCTTCTGATTACATGAGCGTGCCGGGCGACGAGATCCGGCAGATCACCTCGGTGCTGACGCTCGTCGGCGGGAAGCCGGTCTACGGGGCGGGCGACTACGCCGACCTCGCGCCGCCGCCGCCCCCCGCTATGCCCGAGTGGTCGCCGGTCCGCGCCTTCGGCGGCTACCAGAAGCAGGTCCGATCGGGAGGCGCCGAAGCTCAGGCCGCTGAAAGGGTCGCCGCATCAGCCTGCGGCTGCGGGACAGAATGCGCCGTTCATGGCCACGCTCACGCGCGTGCTTGGAACGCGAACCTCCCGACCTCGGACGCACGCTCGTTCTGGGGCGCTCTCGGCTGCATGTGCTGGGCGGTGTGACATGAACCGGGGTTCTCACCCGCGTCCGAGCGAGACCGTGCCTCCCGTGATCGCGTCGGCGCTGACCAATCCTGGCGTCCTTGTCTTCGCACGGGTGATGCTGACGTTACCCTACTGGGTCGCGGGCATTCTGAAGCTTCTCGACTTCGCCGGAACCGAAGCGACGATGGCGCGCGTCGGCCTTTATCCCACCTCGATCTTCGCCGCGCTGACCATCCTCGTCGAGATCGGCGCTTCGCTGCTGGTCATCCTTAATCGCTGGACCTGGGCCGCAGCCGGCGCGCTTGGCGTGTTTACCGTCTGGGCGACCTTTCTCGCTCATCGCTTCTGGGACTTCGCCGAGCCTCAGAGAGGGGAGCAGCTCAACACCTTCCTTGAGCATGCCTCGCTCGCATCAGGCTTCATCCTGGTCGCGGCCGTCAGCATCTTGCTCCGCAGCCGGGAGGGCCGGCGATGAACCCTCACCGCCTGGCAGTCGTACTCGCCGCCACTGCTGCTGCAGTCGTCGGCGTCGGGTTCTTCAACACCATCATCGGCGTTTTTGGGCCGACAGCCGCCATGATCGCGCTCGGTCTCTTCGTCGCGCTTGCGACGCAGGTCGCGCGGCGTCGTCAGCCGGAAGATTGAGATGGACCTCGATCCCGTCATCCTCGCCCGAGTCCAGTTCGCCTTCACGGTGACCTTTCACATCATCTTCCCAACGATCTCGATCGGGCTGGCCTTGTTCCTCACCATCACTGAGGCGCTGTGGCTGAGGACGCGCGACGAACTTTACCTTCAGATTTACAAGTTCTGGCTGAACATCTTCGCCATGAGCTTCGGCGTCGGCGTCGTGACCGGCATCGTGCTCTCTTTCGAGTTCGGCCTCAGTTTCGCAAAGTTCGCGCAGATCGCCGGACCCGTCATCGGTCCGATGATCGGGCTCGAGGTGCTCACCGCCTTTTTCCTCGAAGCCGGCTTCCTCGGAATCATGCTGTTCGGCATGAACCGGGTCGGGCCGAAGCTCCACTTCCTCGCCACCTGCATGGTCGCCTTCGGCACCATGCTGTCGGCGTCGTGGATCATGTCTGCGAACTCTTGGATGCAGACGCCGGACGGGGTCGCCTGGGAGAACGGCCGCCTGGTCGTGACCAACTGGTGGCGCGTCATCGTCAACCCGAGCTGGCTCTACCGGCTGCCGCACATGCTGACGGCCGCCTATCTGACCGGCTCGTTCCTCGTTGCAGGCGTCGCCGCCTACTATCTGCTGAGGGGTCGCCACATCGCCTTCGCGCGACGCAACCTGTCGATGGCGATGACCTTCGCCTGCGTGCTGATCGCCGCGCAAATATTCATCGGCGACCTGCTCTACGGCAAGATGCTTGAGCATCAGCCGGCGAAGATGCAGGCTGCCGAGGGCTTTTGGGACAGGCAGTCGGAGAGCCCCGCGCCCTACCTCTGGTTCATCATCCCGGATCAGGAGAACCAGCGGAACATCGTCGAGATCGGCACGCCGTATCTCGGCTCGGTCTGGCTGACCCACAGCCTCGACGGCCGCGTCGCCGGTCTCTCCAACACGCCCCGTGAAAACCAGCCCCGCATGGCCTGGGTTTTCTACGGGTTCCGAACGATGTTCGTGATCGCCATCGCGATGTTCACGCTCGCCGTGGTTTCGCTTTGGCTGCGTTACCGCGGAAAGCTCTTCACCACACGCTGGTTCCTGCGCGCCCTCGTGGTCATGACGCCGTCCGGCGTACTCGCCACCCTCGGCGGCTGGTACACGGCTGAGATCGGACGGCAGCCGTTCGTCATCTACGGCATGCTCCGGACAGCCGACGCGGTGTCGCCGATCCCTGCGCAGACGCTGCTGACCACGCTGATCGCCTTCGTCTGCGTCTATTCGGTGTTCTTCGCCGCCTTCCTCGTCTTCACGCTTCGCATCATCCGCAACGGCCCGGCCGAATTGCCGGAGCACGCCGTGGTGTCAGGCCTGCAGCCCGCCCCGTTCGCAGCGGCCGGACGATCCGGCCTCAGTCCGGCGGAGTAAGGACCATGGACCTGGCGCTCCTCTCGGCCTTCTTCCTCGCCTTCGCGCTGACGCTCTACGTCCTCCTGGACGGCTTCGATCTGGGTGTCGGCGCGCTGCTGCTCCTCCCTCGCGACGAGGCGCTCCGCGACCACATGGTCGACGCGATCGCACCGACCTGGGACGGCAACGAGACTTGGCTCATCATGGCCGGCGTCACGCTGCTCGCCGCCTTTCCCATCGCCTACGGGATCCTGCTGCCTGCGTTCTACCTGCCGCTGATCGCGATGCTGCTGGCGCTCGGCCTACGCGGCGTCTCCTTCGAGTTTCGACAGCACACGACCTCGGCCCGCCCACGCTGGGACGCGATCTTCTGCGGCGGTTCGGTGGTCGCGGCGCTCTGCCAAGGCGCGATCGTCGGCGGTCTCATCCAAGGTATCGCCGTCGAGGGAGAGGCCTTCGCCGGGCGGCCGCTCGACTTCGCGACCCCGTTCGCCTTGCTGACGGCGCTCACCCTCCTCGCCGGATATGCGAGCCTGGGAGCAGGGTGGTTGCGCCTGAAGGGACAGCCGCCCGCCCGCTTGTTGAGCCGACGCCTCGCCTGGTTTCCCCTGGTCTTCGCCGCCTTAGGTGGGCTCACCTGCGTCAGCGCCGCCGCCGTTCAGCCCCGCGTCGCCGCCGCGTGGTCGGTGCAGCCGCTACCGCTCGCCTTTGTCTCGGTCACATTCCTCGTCCTCGCGGTCTGGCTGCACCGTCGCTTGTCGAGCGAAGGCCATGATGCGGCTCCGTTTGTGATCGGCGTCGCCATGTTCGGGTGCGGCGTCGCAGGCCTCGGCTTGGCGATCTTTCCAGACGTCGTCCCTTTCAGATTGAGCCTATGGGACGCGGCGTCAGGAACGGCGAGCCACGCCTTCCTGCTGATCGGCGCGGCGGTGGTCACACCCATCGTGCTCGCCTACTCGGCGTTCGCCTACTGGGTGTTCCGCGGCCGGACACCGGATGCGGGGTGGGAGGCATGAAGGTCCCTCGCTCGCAACTCGCTTGGTTCGCCGGCATCTACGCCGCGGGGGTCGGCGGCCTCGCGCTGCTGTCCTTCGTCCTGCGCGCGATCCTGGGGCTGTTCCAATGACGGATGCAGCCGTGCAGCGCAGGGTCGACTCCGGCCCGTCGCTCGCGCGCGCGCCGGTTTCGTTGTTCGCGATCGTCATGGGGTTGGGCGGCCTCGCGCTGGCCTGGCGCAAGGCGCACGTGGTGTTCGCCGCTCCCGCGGCAGTCGGCGAGACGCTTTTCGCCCTCGCTGCAGCCGTCTTCGTCGCCGTAACAGGTATCCAACTTGTGCGCGCTCTCCTGCACAGTTCCGCGCTTGTGGAAGAATTCCGCCACCCGGTCAGCGTCAACTTCATTCCAGCGTTGTCCGTGTCGCTGGCGCTGCTTTCGGCGGGTCTCGCACCTTACGACCTCGCAGCCGCTGGCACGCTATGGCTGCTCGCCGCGCTCATCCACCTCAGCCTCGCCTTCCTGATCCTGCGCCGCTGGTTCGGCGGCAGCATGCGGACCGAGCAGGCCAGCCCAGCCTGGTTCATACCTGTCGTCGGCACGATGCTGATGCCGGTCGTCGGCATGCCGCTCGGCCACCTGCATCTCAGTTGGTTCCTGTTCTCGGTCGGCTTCGTGTTCTGGCTGATCCTGGCGCCCTTGATGACCCATCGGCTGTTCTTCGCCGAACCTCTGGCGGAGCGTGCCGTCCCGAGCCTCTTCATCCTCCTCGCGCCCCCGGCCGTGGGTGGGCTCGCGGTCTTGGCTCTCGATCACGGCCAGGCGAGTCCGTTCAGCCATGTGCTGTTCTGCTTCGCGGCCTTCATCGCGCTGCTCGTCGCGTCGATGCTCGGCCGCATCTTCAGGACTCATTTCGCGATCGGTTGGTGGGCGCTGACCTTCCCCTCCGCCGCGTTCGCGTCCCTGGCGCTCTCCTATGTCACGCTCGTCCCAGGCGTCGAAACGCTGATCGTTGCCGGGCTTGCGCTGGCGTTCGCCACCCTGATCGTCGCTGCGCTCGCGGTGATTACGCTCCGCGCACTTCTGCGGGGCGAGCTGGTGCCGCCGCCATGAGGACGCTGCTCGCCTGTGCTGTCGCCCTCTGGGTCCTCGGGAGCGGGCAGGCCCTCGCCGCCTGCGGGCGGTTCGGAACCACGCACCGTTACGACGACGACTTCAGCTGCTTGAACGATCCCGCCAAGCGCACCGGGCCGCTCGACAGCTTGAAACTGATCCCGCTCGCGCCGGACCCTTCGGTCACGTTGACGATCGGTGGCGAGTTGCGCGAGCGCTACGAAACCGTGCGCAACCCTGACCTCGGCACCTCGGGGGTGACCAAGGACGACGTCTTCCTGCACCGCCTGCTTCTCAATGCCGACCTTCGGCTCGGACCGAATGTCCGCTTCTTCGGTCAGCTCGGAAACCATCTCGCAACCGAGCGGCGAACCGGCGCAGCCCCCACTGACGAGAACCGGCT
Source organism: Allobosea eneae (assembly GCF_042657265.1). Taxonomy (NCBI): domain Bacteria; kingdom Pseudomonadati; phylum Pseudomonadota; class Alphaproteobacteria; order Hyphomicrobiales; family Alloboseaceae; genus Allobosea; species Allobosea eneae. The sequence goes on along the minus strand of NZ_JBHSLW010000052.1, from coordinate 102,325 downwards.
CGACCTGCAGCAAGGCTTTGTCGACCTGTCCGCTCCGCTCGGGAACGGCGAGTTCACAGTGCGAGCGGGCCGGCAGGAGATCGCTTTCGGTTCGCAGCGTCTGACCACGGTCCGCGAGGGGCCGAACGTGCGACTAAGCTTCGACGGGGTGCGCACCTTCTGGACGCGGGACAGCATCCGGATCGACGCGTTCGCGGTCCGGCCGGTCCGACTGTCTACGGAGGCGTTCGACGACGATCCCGATCCAGGTCAGGCCTTCTGGGGCGTTTACGGCGCCGGCAAACTGCCGGCTTGGACCGCTTCGGGACTCGATCTCTACTATCTCGGGCTGGACCGCGAGACGGCGCGCTTCGATCGAGCCCGAGCGGACGAGCGTCGCCATACGCTCGGCGCGCGGTTGTTCGGGCGTAGCGGCGCCTGGGATTGGGATCTCGAGGCCGCTTACCAGTTCGGCCGCTTCGGCACGCGCGATATCCGCGCCTGGACGGTCGCTTCGACGGTCGGTGTAACGCTGGCCGACCTTCCGTGGACGCCACGGCTCGGTCTTTCGGCCGACGTCGCCAGCGGCGACAGGAACCCGAACGACCGCGTGCTCGGGACGTTCAACGCGCTCTACCCGCGAGCGCCTTACTTCACCGAAGCCGCGATCAACGCGCCAGCCAATCTGATGGACTTGCACCCGTTCATCGAAGTGAAGCCGCACGCAGCGCTGACGCTTCGCGCGGGCGTCGACTTCATGTGGCGGCACAGCCGGACCGACGCCTTCTACAGTCAGCCGATCGCCCCGCTGATCCCCGGTGATGCTTCCTCTGACCGCTACATCGGAAGTCAGGCGGAAGTCAGGGCGACCTGGACCGTGAACCCCAACCTCAGCCTCAACGCCGCCTACGTCCACTTCCGGGCTGGCGACTTCATCCGCGCCGGCGGGGGCAAGGACCAGGACTATGGCGCGATCTGGACGACCTTCCGATTCTAGGGCGCCCGCAGACGGCGGAGCGTTCGCCCCGCTCCGTCATCGCGTGTTCGCAGTGTTGTGGACGGCGACGCTCGTCGGAAATGTCGGCCTGTGGATGCGGGACACGACTTCCGCGTGGCTGATGACCAGCTTGTCGGCGAGCCCGACGCAGGTGGCGTTCATCCAGGCGGCTTCGACGTTGCCGATCTTCCTGTTCTCTCTACCAGCCGGCGCGCTCGCGGACATCGTGGACCGCAAGCGACTGCTGATCTTGGTCCAGTTCGGACTAGGGTTGCTGAGTGTCGCCCTGGCGATCGGGAGCGCGCTCAGCCTGCTCACGCCTGTTTCCCTGCTCCTGTTCACAGCGGCAGCCGGCGTCGGCAGCGCGTTCGCGAATCCCGTGTGGCAGGCGATCGTGCCCGAGCTTGTGCCGCGCAGCGAGCTACGTCCGGCGGTGGCGCTGAACGGGGTGGCCGTGAACGTTTCCCGCGCGATCGGGCCAGCCCTCGGCGGGTTAATCGTTGCGCTCTCAAGCCCTGCGATCGCCTATGCGGTCGACGTCGCGACTTACGCGATCGTCATCGCCGCACTCGTCTGGTGGCCGAGAACCACCACGTCCAAGCGGCAGCCCGAAGCGTTTACCGGAGCGCTGCGGGCCGGTTGGCGCTACGCACTCCGTAGTCCGCCGCTTCAGCGGACCGTAGTCCGCGCGATCTGCTTTTTCCTCTTCGCCAGCGCCTACTGGGCACTCTTGCCGCTCGTCGCCAAAAATGAACTGAACGGTGGTCCCAGCACCTACGGCCTGCTCCTTGGCGCGCTCGGCTCGGGCGCCGTCACTGGAGCGTTGCTCCTCCAGCCCGTCCGGAAGCGGCTGAACAACGATAGCTTGGTGCTCGTCGGCACGCTCGTCACAGCCGCGACGACCGCCGCGCTCGGACTGGTCTCCTCGCTCACCGAGGCCTTGCCCGTGTTGCTCGTCGCCGGCTTCGCCTGGATCTGCGTACTTTCGTCAATCAACACGACGACGCAGGCCGTGCTGCCCGATTGGGTTCGCGCCCGTGGCCTCGCGGTTTACCTGATGGCGTTCTTCGGATCGCTCTCACTGGGTAGCGTAGTCTGGGGACGCATCGCCGAGGCGAGTTCGGTCGATCAGGCGCTGATCATCGCAGGCTCGGCGGGGGCCCTCGTCGGTGTTTACGCCGCCCGTTGGAAGCTGCCGTCCACAGAGGTCGATCTGACCCCGTCGGGACACTGGCCCCAACCGATCGTGACGTCTCCCGATGACGGGCGTGACGGACCCGCTCTCATCACCGTCGACTACCGAATAGACATCCGTGACCGGGAGCCGTTTCTCGAAGCGATCGAGGCGCTCGGGGATATCCGCCGGCGCGATGGCGCGATCCAGTGGGCGGTCATGTTCGACTCGGCCAATCCCAATCGCGCGCTCGAATGGTTTGTCACGCCGTCGTGGGCCGAACATGTCCGGCAGCATGATCGGGTTTCAGTAGCGGATGCCGCGGTTCAGGAACGTGTCAAAGCCTTCCACCGGGGCGCTGATCCACCTCGCGTCGCCCATTTCCTGACGGCCTCGCGAACCAAACAGCCCTCTCTGACGACAGAGGCGGAATGACCACGTAAGCGGAGGGCGGCGGTCGGGGTGTTTGGTGATTGCCCGAGAAGCAGACCAGACGCGCATTGCTTTCAGGGCTCAAGCCCGACCGGCACCCGGAGCGAGCGCTTCAGCGTTTTTAAGGCGACGCTCGTCGTGAACTTCCGCACGTTGCGATTGGCCGTCATCATCGCCTGGGACCAGGCATCGAACGCCTCGACGCTCGCCGCCTGCACCACAAGCAGGTAGTCCGCGTCTCCGGTGACCTGCCACGCGCTCTGCACATGGGCGTCGGCCCTGATCCAGTCGTGCAAGGCCGGCAGCCGCTCAGGCCGGTCGTGGTCGAGCTCGAGCTCGACGAGAAACGTCGTCGGATAGCCGCACCGGCCGGGATCGAGCACCGCCACCTCAGCGGTGATCGTGCCATCGGCGCGGAACCCGCGAAGGCGGCGCTGCGCGGTGGACGCCGACATGCCCGCGCCCTCGGCCAGCGACTCGACGCTCGCCGTCGCATCCCGCTGAACGAGATCGAGCAAACGGCGCTCCGAGCTTCTGAGGTCTGATTTCGTCATGTCCGGCCCTATAGCAGATATGAACGGGTCAGAAATCGCGCCGATCCGAACGACACACGTCATCGCGCCGGGCTAGTCTGCTTCGCATGCTGCAACCCGCGACCCTCACCTCCGACGAGATCGCTCAAGCGCAGCGGGAGATCGACCCGGTCTTCCTGGCCACGCCGCAGGTCGACTGGCCCGGGCTCGATCGAGCGCTCGGCTGCTCGCTCACGCTGAAGATCGAGACCCTAAATCCGATCCGGAGCTTTAAGGGACGGGGCGCTTCCCTGCTCGTCCGGCGCCACGGCGCGCGAGGACCGCTCGTCAGCGCGAGCGCGGGCAATTGGGGCCAGGGCCTCGCCTACGCCTGCGGGCGCTCGAAGGTCCCGCTCACGATCTTCGCGTCGGTCGGCGCGAACCGCCTGAAGGTGGCGCGGATGCGTGAACTCGGCGCGACCGTGCACCTCCACGGCGACGACTTCGACGCCGCCAAGGCGGAGGCCGAGGCGTTCGCGGCGGCGGCCAGCTTGCGCTTCGTGGCCGACGGACGCGACCGCGAGGCGGCGCTCGGCGCGGGGACGATCGCCGCCGAACTGACAAGCGCAGCCCCCTTCGACGCCGTCCTCGTGCCGCTGGGAAACGGAGCTCTCCTGACCGGTATGGGAACGTGGATCAAGCAGCGTCACCCGACGACGCGCGTCGTCGGCGTTCATGCGCTCGGCGCGGACGCCATGGCCGCGTCCTGGCGGGCCGGCAGGCCGATCGTCCGCGCCTGCGTCGACACGATCGCGGACGGGATCGCCGTCCGCGTGCCCGAGCCATACGCGCTCAAAGACATGGTGGGCGTCGTCGACGACGTGGTGGGCGTCGATGATGAGGCGATCGTCTCCGCGATGCGGCTCTTGCTCGAGCACGCCGGCCAGCTCGCCGAGCCCGCGGGCGCCGCGGGCGTCGCAGCGCTGGTCGCCCACCCCGAACGCTGGCGCGGCGCCCGGGTCGCGGTTCCGCTCTGCGGAAACAACCTAACGATGGAGCAGATCGCGGCATGGCTGAGCTGAACGTGACGCTCCGCGCCGGCGCGCGGGACGACGTCGAGGCGGTCAAGCGCCTCCTCGATCGATCTTGGCTGACGACCTGGGCGCCCGAGCTGCCGCTCGCCGCAGTCGCGCGCTTCGCCGCCCAGGACGGCGCGCGCGCCTATGTCGAGGCGATGGTCGAAAGCTTCGAACTCGCAGTCGCACCGGACGGTCGGATCGTGGGCATGCTCCATCTGCACGGCGACGAGCTGTCGGCGATGCACGTCGACCCCGCCTTCCAGGGTCTCGGCGTCGGCCGCGTCCTGCTCGACCGCGCCGAGGCGGCGCTCCTGGACCGGAGCGCCCAGCCGAGGCTCGAGGTCGACCTCTCCAACACGCGGGCGCTCGCGATCTACCGCCGCCGCGGATGGCGCGAGGTGCGGCGCTTCGTGGGCGACGAATGCGGCGCGCCGGTCGAGATCGCGGAACTCGTGCTGGTGGCCGGAACTCGGGTCATATCGAGCGGCAAAGCCAACTCGTCCGACCCTCCCGGCAACGCCAGCACCGAACGGCCTTGAACCCCTCCGATTGTGACGGCCCTGCCTCTGAACAACACGCCGCCCGAACACTTCGAAACAATCGTTTGGCGGCGTGTGCCATGATGACGGTCTCCATGGCGCGGCAGATATCGTTGGCCGCTATTGTCATGCCCAATCGCCACTCGGTGGCGGATGGGAAAGGCCGCGTTGATCTCAAGTCGTGGGCAGTGCGAGGCGGCTCGTCGAGGAGCAGAAGGGCGCTCACCTTGTCGCGCCCCAACTTCTCCTACTCCGGCACCGCGGAGCCGAGGTTCGCGCAGGTCGCGCACGCCAAGAGGATCGTGCAGGTCTTCTCGGCCGGTCGGCTCGTGAGAGAGCACGACGCCTTTAAGGCAGGTGGAACGAGCTTTGGTGCGGGCGGTCGGACTCGAACCGACACGTATTGCTACGGCGGATTTTGAATCAGGCTCGTCTACGCCACGCTATCCGGCGGGAACGGCAGGACCCGCGAAGCATAAGTCGTCCCACCATCGCATCGCACCTAAGCAGCACCTGGACTGCGCGCGTAAGTTGCTCCTAATAATCAACTTCTGGCAGGCAGGCTCAGCGTTCGCCGCACCTGCTCGGCACCTAGGTAGGCCGCGCGCGCCTGCAGCCTGCCCATAAGCCAGCCGCCGACCCCGCCCTTTCACCGCCGACGCCCTGTCGCTCCGCGCCGACGGGCCGGCACCCCTTCCCGTGATCGAGCGGGACGGCAATCCTCCCAGCACGACCTTACGTGACCGGGAGTGCTGCCATGCAAGAGGAGACGTTCCTGACCGCCGAAGAAGTATCGAAACGCTACCGCGGCGAGATCAGCGTCGGCACGCTTCGGAACTGGCGCGCGATGCGAGTGGGGCCCGCATTCGTGAAGATCGGTAAGGCGGTGCTCTACCCGGTTGACCAACTGGAGGCTTGGGATCAGAAGAACCTCGTGGCCTGTCGTGCCTCGCCGAGCGCGATCCGGACGGAGCAGGATCGGGCGTGATCATCACGTGGGCTCACGGCTTTCCGACCTCATATGCCGCTCTCAGCACCCAGTATTCGCGCCAAAAAGTCGTTCTTTTACAGTGGCTTAGCTGAGTCGATCTGCCTGCTGCACAACCACCCGTCCGGCGATCCGACCCCGTCCGGCGCCGACATGCGCATGACCCGCGAGCTCGTCGATATCGCCAAGCCCCTTGGCATCGCCATCCACGACCACATCATCGTCGGCCGCGACGGCCATGCCAGCTTCAAGGGCCTGGGGCTGATCTGAGAGCAGCCTGAGGGACAAGCCCCGTCATGCTCGCTCTTGTGCGAGCATCCGCCTCATGCACACCGCCCCGTCCGAAGAAGACGTGGATGGCCGGGACAAGCCCGACCACGACGGCGGGGGCTCAGACCTCCCGCATGGTGATGCCGAACTTCGCCAGCCGCCGCATCAGGTGGCCCGTATCGACCAGCGTCTCCGGCAGATGCAGCCCCGAGATCGGGCGTGGCTTGCCGGCGAGGCCGAACAAGCCCTCGATCACGACCGCTATGCCCTTGGCGCTCAGAGCGGCGTAGCCGTCTGGATCGACCAGTTCCCAGCGGAAGCGCCCTTCGCGACCGTTCTTGCGTTGACCCGCAATCTCGATGATCACCTCATGCGAAGGTCCCTCGCCGCGCAGGGTGCTCGCCGTCTGCCCTTCGGCGAAGTCGACGCGCACGCTCCTGGCCTCGCTCGCCGACAGGCTGAAGACGTCGACCAGGCCGACGGTCGTGCCCTGATGCAGGCGGCCATCGACGCCGGTGTAGCTGCGCTGCGTCAGCGGCGCGGAGATCCAGCGCCACAGCCCCTCCGACTTGACCAGCGGCGCCGGGCCGATCGCGCCGATCCGGTCCATGTCCTGCTGCGAGGCGAGGCCCAGCGGATCGGCCGGATCGAAGACGAGGCCGACCTCGATCGCATCGACGCGCTCGAAATCGGAGGCGGCATGCAGCGCGGCGAGCGCCGGCACCGAGCCCATGCTGTGACCACGCAGGACGACCGGCGCGGCATCAGGGCGGCGGATGAAGCCGGCGATGGCGGGACCAACCTCGAAGACGCCGTCCGATAGCGCGACATAGGCCGCGCCTTGGGCTGCCGCCCAGTTCTGCGTGCGCAGCGAGAGATCGCGCACCGCCGTCAGCACGACCGCCGGCTTGAGATCGGTTGGTAAGCCGAGGTCGTCGCGCTCGAGATCGAGCGGGGCGCTGGTTGCGCGGCCGAGCTCTGCCGCCAGCGCCTTGGCCTTCGCAGTATCGCATCCGGCAATCACCAGCGGCAGGTCGGGATGAAGCTGGCGCAGCGCGCGGCCCGTACGCGAGCCGACGCTGCCATAGCCGCCCAGAATCAGGACAGGACCGAAAACCGGATCAGCCATTGGCGTTGGCCTCCGTGAAGACCGCGCCGAATTCCTTCATCCGGGCGATGTAATAGGCGGGCTCGATGATGCTGTCGGGGAAGTAGAGGCCGGGCTTCAGCGCCTCGCCGCCGGAGAGACCGAGCGCCCGCTCGGTCGCGAGCGCCACGCCGAGCGCCGTCAGCGGCGCCTGACCCTGGGGGTGCACGATCTCGTAGCTCCGCTTGGCGCGCTTGCCAGAGCGCAGCACGCCTTCGATCGCGATCACGCTCTCGGTCGAGAACGGCTCGCCGGCCCGGCGGCTGGCCGAAACGTCGAAGGCGAGATCGAAGCGGATATCCTTCGCGTCGGTCGCGGTGGCGAGGCTGAGTACATCGAGCGGATCATAGGCCGTGGCCGGCAGCTCGACGCCGTCGACGCTGCGATAGCGCGCCTTGGCCTCCTCGCCCGCGATCCAGGCGAATCGGCCAGCCTTCAGCGTCAACGTCGCCGAGCCCGACTGCGTGATGCGTTCGTAATCGGCCAGCGCCGCCTGCCCGCCCATGTCATGCTCGTCGAGCAGCACGCCGACGTGGATATTGTCGATCGAGCTGAAGGCCCTGGCGTAGTCGAGCACCGGAAACAGCGCTGCGCCGGCGAGCCACTGGCTGGCGAGCACGACCGGCGCGGCCTGGGGCGCATGGATGAAGCGCGCAGCCTCGATGCCGATCTCGAAGGCTCCGCTGGAGACGCTGAGATGCGGGATGCCATGGCGCTGGGCGAAGCGCAGCGCATGGCTCCAGTCGTCCTTGACGAAGACGATCACGGCGCTGAAACGCGCGGTCTCGGGCAAGCCGAGATCGGGCTTCGACAGGTCGGCGGCGAGCGCTTCGACACCGAGCTTGCCCGCGACGGCCTGTGCCTTGGCGAGGTCGCGACCGGCGATCGTGAGAGGCAGGTTCGGATGCAGGCGGCGGATCATCGCGGCGGCCTGCGAGCCGACGACGCCGGAGCCGCCGATGATGAGAACGGGATGCTGTATGCTGGACATCTGATGGTCTCCATGACGGAGCCAGCCGCGAGAGGCTTGGCATTCCTACTAAAAGTAACTTACTATAAGTAGAAATGGGATTTCCCTCTTGTCAAGCGGGCCTTCGCCGGGATTCTTGAATCGCCATGCCACAGACCTTCGCCGTCGCCTCAAGCCGCAAGCTGCCGAAGCAGGAACGCCGTGAGCAGTTGCTCGCCTGCGCACAGGAGATGGTCCGCGAAGAGGGCACGGAAGCGCTGACCCTGGCGCGCGTCGCCGAACGCGCCGGCGTCACCAAGCCGGTGGCCTACGATCATTTCGGCACCCGCGAGGCGCTGATGGTCGAGCTCTTCCGGCGCATCGACGACCGGCAGACCGCTTTGCTCGTCGAGACGCTGAAGACGACAGCAGGCCGGCTCGACGCCATCGCCGCGACGATCGCGGCGGCCTATATGAGCTGCGCCCTGGAGGTCGGCACAGAGTGGTACGCGCTCTCGGCCGCATTGAGAGGCAGCGAGACGATGGAGGCGGTGCAGCGCGAGCTCACCGCCCGCTATGTCGGGATCTGGCAGGGCGCTTTTGCCCGGTGTGCACGCCACCTTCCCGCTGACGAGCTGCAGCTGCGCTGCGTCGGCATCCTCGGCGCAGGCGAAGCGATCTCGATCGAGCTGCTACGCGGCCATGTTACCGAAGCACGGGCCGTCACGACGTTGGCAACCCTGATCGCTGCGACCATCGGCGCGCCGGCCGCTGCTGCGGCGAGCTGATCTCTGCCCAAGAAAGAGGCAAGTCTAGCCAAAGTGCTTGGCAAAGAACCCCTTTCCGAACGCGAGCGAATGAGCATAGGCTACCCGAAACAGGGGAAGACGGCTGCATGGTCGCATTCGACGAGATGACAGGGGGAGAAGGTGGCCTACGGGCTGCCTATGGCGAACTGGATCGCTGGTTGAAGGAGGCGCCGCCCGAAATGCTGGCGTTGCGCCGCTCGCAGGCCGAGCTGTTCTTTCGTCGGATCGGCATCACCTTTGCCGTCTATGGCGACGAGGAATCGACCGAGCGCCTGATCCCCTTCGACATCATCCCGCGCGTCCTGACGAAGCCGGAATGGACCAGGCTGGAAAAGGGCCTGCGCCAGCGCGTCACCGCGCTCAACATGTTCCTGGCCGACGTCTACGGCAAGAAGGAGTGCCTGAAGGCCGGGATCATCCCGCCCGAGCTGGTCTATCGCAACGCCTGCTACCAGCTCGAGATGGTCGATTTCCAGGTGCCGCACGGCATCTACTGCCATATTGCCGGCATCGACATCGTCCGCGTCGACGCCGACACCTTCTATGTGCTCGAAGACAATGCCCGCACGCCCTCCGGCGTCTCCTACATGATGGAGAACCGCGAAGTGATGCTGCGCCTCTTCCCTGAGCTCTTCGCCACGCATCGCGTCGCGCCGGTCGACAACTATCCCGACCAGCTGCTGGCAACCTTGCGCTCGGTCGCGCCGCGCACGGCTTCCTCAGACCCGACGATCTGCCTGCTGACGCCCGGCCAGTATAATTCGGCCTTCTACGAGCACTCTTTCCTGGCCGACAAGCTCGGCGTCGAACTGGTCGAGGGCTCCGACCTGCTGGTCAAGGACGACGTCGTCTACATGCGCACGACGCAGGGGCCCAAGCGGGTCGACGTGATCTACCGCCGCATCGACGACGACTTCATCGACCCGCTGGTGTTCCGCAGCGACTCGGTGCTGGGCGTGCCCGGCATCATCGGCGCCTACAAGGCCGGCAACGTCACCCTCGCCAATGCGGTCGGCACCGGCGTCGCCGACGACAAGGCGGTCTACAGCTACATGCCGGAGATCGTGAAGTTCTTCACTGGCGAGGAGCCGATCCTGAAGAACGTGCCGACCTATCGCTGCCGCGAGCGCGAGGCCAACGCCTATGTGCTCGACAATCTCGACAAGCTCGTCGTCAAGGAGGTCAACGGCTCCGGCGGCTACGGCATGCTGGTCGGCCCGCATGCCAGCAAGCAGCAGATCGAGACCTTCCGCAAGAAGCTGAAGGCGCAGCCCGAGGGCTTCATCGCCCAGCCGACGCTGGCGCTCTCGACCTGCCCGACCTTCGTCGCCTCGGGCGTGGCGCCGCGCCATGTCGATCTGCGCCCCTATGTGCTGTCGGGAGCCAATGGCATTTCCTGCGTCCCGGGCGGGCTGACCCGCGTCGCGCTCAAGGAGGGCTCGCTCGTGGTCAATTCCAGCCAGGGCGGCGGCACCAAGGACACCTGGGTGCTCGACGCATGACGAAGCCCGTTTCCGCCTTCGCTAGCTTCACCCCGGAATCCCGGATCTGAGCATGCTTTCCCGTACCGCCGACAGCCTCTACTGGGTCTCGCGCTATGTCGAGCGTGCCGAGTATCTCGCCCGCATCCTCGACGCCACCACCCGCCTGACCAACCTGCCCTCCGCCTATGGCGGCGCCGGCACCGAATGGCAAAGCGCGGTCGCCACCGCGGGCTGCGAGGACACCTTCGCCAAGGCCTATGGCGAGGCGAACGAGCGCAATGTCTGCGACTTCCTCAGCTTCAATCCTGACAATCCCTCCTCGATCCGCAATTGCTTCGCCCTCGCCCGCTCCAATGCCCGCGCGGTGCGCACCGCATTGACCTCGGAGATGTGGGACGCGCTCAACGGCGCCTGGCTCGAATTGCAGCGCTTCGAGCGCAAGCGCATGGACCGCGAGGAGTTCGCCCGATTCCTCGACTGGGTGAAGAACGTCTCGCTGACCTTCGACGGCTCGGCCTACCGGACCATGCTGCGCGATGACGGCTACTGGTTCTCGCGACTCGGCGTCAATGTCGAGCGCGCAGACAACACCGCCCGCATCCTCGACGTGAAGTATCATGTGCTGCTGCCCGAGACCGAGCAGGTCGGCGGCTCGCTCGACTATTTCCAGTGGACCACGATGCTGCGCGAGGTCTCGGCGCTCACGGCGTATCACTGGGTCTATCGCCAGGCGGTGAAGCCGGTTCTGATCGCCGACCTGCTCATCCTCAACCGGCGCATGCCGCGCTCGCTGGCGAGCTGCTACGAGAACATCTCGCGCTTCCTAGACCAGATCGGCGACGCCTATAACCGGCATGGGCCGGCCCAGCGCCAGGCGCGCAAGACCCTGACCCAGCTCGCCAACACGCCGATCGAGGCCGTGTTCCAGCGCGGGCTGCACGAGTTCATCGAGGACTTCATCACCGAGAACAACCGCCTCGGAAACGTCATTGTCGAACAATACCTGCAATAAGGACTTCCCTTCCGCTCCCGAATTTGGACTCTTCGCCGCATGCGGATCCGGATTTCCCACAGCATCGCCTATTCCTATGCCGAGCCGGTGCGCCAGCTCAGGCAGGTCCTGCGACTGACACCGCGCGACCATGACGGCCAGCACGTGATGTCATGGCGCATTGCGCCCAGTATCGATGGGCGCCTGCATGCCGGACAGGACTCTTTCGGCAACGTCACTCACGACTTCTCCGCCGAAGGATCGATCGAGAACTATACGATCGAGATCAACGGCCTCGTCGAAACCGTCGATCTCGCCGGCGTCGTCCGCGGCGTCACCGAAAAAGTGCCCCCCGACGTGTTCATGCGCGATACGCGGCTGACGCAGGCGAACGAGCCTCTGCGAGCACTGGCCGACAAGGCGGCCAGCCGCGACGGCAGCGACCTGACCAGGCTGCATGCGCTGATGGAGACGATCAAGGCCGATATCCGCTGTGTGCCGACCGCCGACCATCTCGGCATTGGCGCCGCCGCTTGTGCCGAAGCCGGCGAGGGCATTCCGCAGGACGTCGCCCATGTCTTCATGACGTGCGCCCGTCTGCTAGGTGCTCCCGCGCGCTACGTCTCTGGCTATGTCGCCGCCTCCAACACCCTGCCCCATGGCGACGGCGCCCATGCCTGGGCCGAGGCCTATTTGCCCGATTATGGCTGGATCGGCTTCGACGCCGCCAACGGACTCTGCCCGATCGACACGCATGTGCGCGTCGCCGCCGGTCTCGACTATGCCGACGCCGCCCCGGTCCGCGGCTCCCGCACCGGCGGCCAGGGCGAAAGCCTTCTCGTCGAGGTCAGCGCCCAGGCGGCGGCACCGCGCTTTCAGGGGCAATAGCGGCGCAGGGCACGCGCGCCGGCTTTCCATCATTTTCCCCCGTCATTCCGGCCGCAGCGAAGCGTAGCGCGGGAATGACGGAGTCAGTCGGCGGCGCATGAACGTTCAGCGGATCATGCGCGCAGCGCTGTCGGCCATGCTCACCATCATGTTGTAGCTGGAGACGATGCGGTTGGCATCGTTGGCTGCACCCTTGCGGACATCTCCCTTCGATTTGCCGAGCTTCTCGCGGAAATCGCGCAGATTGCCGAGCCAGGAGCTGGCGGAGGAATCGATCATCGGCACGCCGGACGGGTTGCTGTCCTTAAAGCGGTCCATCTCCTTGATCGCGCCGGAATAGCCGGCCAGCGCCGTGTCGAAAGCGGCCAGGTCGACGATCGGCTTCTCGTTGCTCGGCATCACGTCCATCACGGCGCGCGCATTGATCATGATGTTGCGAAGCTGCCAGCGGGCCTGCCGGCCCTCGCTCGCCTCGATCGCCGCGAGCTCGCGCGCGTCGATGCCCTTCTTGTAGCCGTTGAGCTGGTTGCCGAAGACGGTCCGCTCACGCAGGAAGGCCTCCGCTGCCGGCACCATCTTGGCGTGCAGCTCGCGGCCCTCGGCGGCGTTGTCCTCGCGATAGTCCTTGCGCTCGTAATAGCGCTCGGCCCGGGTGATCAGCGGCGCCAGCTCCTGATAGGCGGCGATGTAGCGCTTCACGGCGGCGTCGAGCTCGGGCTGCGCCGGCGGCTGGCCGGCGGCGGCTTCCGCCTTGGCGATCTCGTCTTTGACGTCATAGAGGCTGTAGAGCCCGTAGGAGATGTAGCGCTCCTTGCCGGTCGGGCCCTTCTTCATGTCGACCCAGCTCTTGTAGCGATCCCAGGACTCGATCGCCCTGATCGTCCGGTTCGAGAGCGAGGTATAGGCATTCGACTTGGCGATCGCCGCCTGCAGCTCGGGATCCTGCGCCGGCTTCTTCGCTGCGGTCTGCGGGGCGGCCTGCGCGAAGGCGAGCGGGGCTGCGGACACGGAGCAGAGCAGGGCTGCGAGGGTGAGGCTCAGGAGGCGTGAGGCCTGCATCAGAGTACCTTTGGTCGACCGCGGCCGGATCTGGGGCCGCGCCCTGTTATCGACGCTGGCGCCGCGAGCTGCAACCGAAAGGCGATACGGATCACCTTAGTAACCGCCCCGCCAAACACAGCTCTCATCCTGAGGAGCGCCGCAGGCGCGTCTCGAAGGATGGTCCAGCTGGTTCTGGAGCCTCCTGAAGCATCCTTCGAGACGCGCTCCTGCGGAGCGCTCCTCAGGATGAGGCTCGGGGAGTTTCAGCGCTCGACCGGCTCGCCGCGCATGGCCCAGTCCTTGAAGCCGCCGATATAGTGGCTGTCGATGTCGAGTCCGGCGGCCTGCGCGAATTCCAGCGCCCGCAGCGAGCGCACCCCGGCGGCGCAGGAGAGCACGACGCGCTTGCCCGGCTCGTTCGGCAGGTCGGCGGGATCGAACTGCGACAGCGGCCGCGACACCGAGCCCGGAATGCGCCCGGCCGCGAATTCATGCGGCTCGCGCACGTCGACCAGCAGGATCGAGCCGTCGGCGAGGCCCGCCTTGACGGCATCGATGTCGAGGTCGTGTACGATCATGCTGCAGCTCTCTTGGTGTCGCTCAGTTCAGGAGCCTCACCAGATAGAGGCTGAGCGCCGGGAATGCCACGCAGATGGCGAGCCTGATCACATCGGCGCCGACGAAGGGCAGGACGCCGCGATAGATCCGCGTCACCGGCACGTCGCGCGCCAGCGAGGCAACGACGAAGACGTTGAGCCCGATCGGCGGGCAGGTCATGCCGATGCCGACCACGATCAGCACCAGGATGCCGAACCAGATCGCGATGTCGTCGGTCGGCATGCCGAAATCGAGCGCGGTCACGATCGGGAAGAACACCGGCAGCGTCAGCAGGATCATGGCGAGCTCGTCCATGACGCCGCCGAGCACGATGTAGAACAAGAGCAGACCGACCAGCACCGTATAGGGCGCCCAGCCGGAGGCCGCGATCATCTCCGCCGCCGCGGTCGGCACCTGCGTCAGCGCCAGGAAGGCGTTGAACACCTCCGCGCCGAGCAGGATGGCGAAGATCATCGCCGAGGTCTCGGCCGTCTGCAGGATCGCCTGCTTGATCTCGGCAAGGCCGAGCGTGCGCCGGAACAGGCCGATCGCCAGCATGATGAAGGCGCCGACCGACGCGCCTTCTGTCGGCGTGAAGACGCCGCCATAGATGCCGCCGACCACGATGACTGCGACCGTCAGCGCAGGAATGACGCCGAGCAGCAGCGGCCAGCGCGCGCGCCAGGGCGTGCGCTCATGGGCCGGCGCGAGCGTGCCGTCGAGCCGCGACATGATCCAGATGGTGATGCAGTAGAACGCTGCCGCCATCAGGCCGGGGATCAGCGCCGCCTGGAACAGCTTGGCGATGTTCTGCTCGGTCGAGATCGCATAGACGACGAGGATGACAGAGGGCGGGATCAGGATGCCGAGGGTGCCGCCGACCGCGGTGACGCCGCAGGCGAAGCCGGGATCGTAGCGATAGCCCCGCAATTGCGGCAGCGCGGCGCGGGCGAAGGTCGCGGTGGTCGCGACCGAGGAGCCGCAGATCGCGCCGAAGCCGGTGCAGGCGCCGATCATCGCCATGCCGAGGCCGCCGCGGCGATGGCCGATGAAGGCCGAGGCCGCCTTGAACAGGTCGCCGGCCAGTCCGGAGCGCTCGGCGAAGGCGCCCATCAGCACGAAGAGCGGGATCACCGACAGCGTGTAGTTGGCGAAGATCTGGTAGGGCGTGGTGCGGATGTAGTTGAGGAAGGGCTCGAGCCCGTTGAGCTGGATATAGCCGGCGCTGCCGACGACCAGCATGGCGAGGCCGATCGGCAGGCGCAGCGCCATCAGCGCCAGCATGACGGCAAAGCCGGTAATCGCGAGGGAGGCGCCGCTCATCGGGGCTGCCTCATGAGGCGGCTGGCGCTGACGAAGGCCGCGAGCGAAACGAAGCCGGCGAGTACCGCGCACAGCGCGATCGGCAGATAGCTCGGCAGCTGCAGCACCATGGTGTTCTCGCCGCTGGCGAATGCCGAGCGCGCGCCGACGCCGAGCCGCCAGGCGATCAGCGCCATGGCGAGGCCGTAGACCACGTCCCAGAGCGCATCGATCCCGTCGCGCCAGCGCTGCGGCAGCTTCAGCGTGAAGGTGTCGACGAAGATGTTGCCGCGCTTCAGCTGGCAAAGCGGCAGAAAGCAGAAGGCGGCGACCGCGGTCGCCATCTGCACCAGCTCGAAATCGCCGGGCACGCCGGCCGCGCCGACGAGATCGCTGCGCAAGGTCACGCTGACCACGACCATGGTCGCGAGCGCGATCAGCAGCACGCCGCCGATGAGCGCGACCGCCTCCGCCACCGCGTCGATACGCGATGGCGGCCTCTCACCTGCCCTGTCTGTCATCAGGCGCTCAGGCGGCGTTCTGATGCTTGGTCAGCGCGGCGCGGGCGGCGGCGAGCAGCTTCTCGCCGTCGAGCCCCTTGTCCTTGGCGGTCTTGAGCCAGCCCTCGATCACTGGCTCGGTCGTCTTGCGCCAGCGATCAGCCTCGGCCTGTTCGATCGTGACGATGTTGTTGCCACGCTTCTTGACCATCTCGGAGACGACTACGGCCTGCTCGTCCCAGACCTTGCCGGCCATCGCCGAGGCGACCGCGCCCGAATTCTTGTCGATGATCGCCTTGAGATCCGGAGCGAGGCTGTCGTACTTGGCCTTGTTCATGGCGAGCACGAAGGTCGCGACATAGAGGGTCGGCGAGCCCGGGATCTCGGTGTGGTTCTTGACCAGTTCCTGCACCTTGATCGAGGGCACGACCTCCCACGGAACGACGCAGCCGTCGATCACGCGCTGCGCCAGCGATTCCGGCACCTGCGGGATCGGCATGCCGATGGCATTGACGCCGAGCGCGCGCAGCGCCTCGCCGGCGAGGCGGGTCGGGAAGCGCAGCTTCAGCCCCTTCAGGTCGTCCATCGTCTTGACCGGCTTGTTGGCGTGGATCAGCCCGTGATCATGCGCCCAGAAGCAGATCGGATGGATGTCCTTGAATTCGTCCTTGAGGTGCTCCTTGGCATAGTCGGTCAGCGCCAGCGAGTTCACCAGCGCCCGCTTGTTGGCGACGAAGGGCAGTTCGAACGCCTCGATGCCGGTGAAGCGGCCGGGCGTGTTGCCCGGCAAGGTCCAGACGATGTCGACCACGCCGTCGCGGGCCTGGTCGAAGAGCTGCGGCGGGGTGCCGCCGAGCTGCATCGACGGGAAGATGTCGATCTTGATCCGGCCGTTCGATTCGGCGCCGACCTTGTCGGCCCAGGGCTTCAGGAACTTGGAATGCCCGTTCGCCACCGGCGGCAGGAAATGGTGCATGCGCAGCGTCACTTCCTGGGCATTGGCGCGGGTCGTGCGCAGCACGGCCGGCGCGGCCACGGCCGAGCCGGCGAGCGTCAGGAATCTGCGGCGGTCGAAAGTCATGAGGTCCCCTCCCCGGGAATAATGGTCGTCTCGTTCACCCTGCCGCGGGCCTGGCCGGCAAAAAGCCGGCTGACCCGTCTCGCGAAGACGCAAGATGGCTCAAACCGGCTCCGAAGCAAACAGGCCGGAAGTCATGCGTCCTCCCGGCCTTATAGTTTCATTCGCAACTAATTCGCAAGCCCGCCGATTCAGGCCCGGCGGCCGCTCGCGCGAGCGTGATCAGGATCAGGCCAGCGGCGGGATGCGCAGCACCCAGCCCGGCTGGATCAGGTCGGGGTCCTTCACCGGCGGCGTGTTGGCCTTGACGATCTCGGTGTACTTGGCGCCCTTGCCCTTGCCGTAATGCTCCTCGGCGATCTTCCAGAGCGTATCGCCCTTCTTGACCGTATAGAACACGGCGGCAGCGGCCTCCTTGTTGACGATCAGCTCCGATTCGACCGAACCCACGCCGGCGGTGTTGCCGATCGCCAGGATGATCTTCTCGGCCTCCTCGGTGGTCATCGCCTTGCCGGAGACCTTCACCTTGTCGCCGGACACGTCGATCTTGACGTCCGAGGGCAGGCCATGGCCCGCCAGTTCCTTCTGCAACTGATCAGCTGTTGCCGCATTGGCCGAGCTCGATCCGAAGATCTTGGTGCCGGCTTCCTTGATGAAACTGAACAGACCCATAGCGTGTTCTCCTCATGCGCTGGCCGCCCCGCCAGGATTGGCCGAACGATCGGGCTTCGCGCAACTCGACAGGCTTGGAGCATGTTCTGGTCGCAAAAGTGGCGATCACCTTGCGGAACACACCTTTCAGCGCGAAAGCCATGAAGCCCGCTCGGGGCGACAACTGCAAGACGAAAGGTGAGCTCTGCCCTTCCCTCGCGTCGCCGGCACTGGCAGAACGGGGTAGAACGATGCCGACACTTGCGAAAGGCCCCCGATGATCGCTCTCACCCTCGCCCAGGCCAGCCTGATCGTCGACGGCGCGCTGAAATATGCGCATGAGAACGGCCTGAAGCCGCTCGCCATCGCCGTGCTCGACGCGCGCGGCGCGCAGAAGTTCTTCCTCGCCCAGGACGGCACCAGCCTGAAGCGCGGCGAGATCGCGCTCGGCAAGGCCAATGGTGCGATCGCGCTCGGTGTCGGCCCGCGCACGCTCAACAAGATGGCGCTGGAGCGTCCGCACTTCATCAACGGCGTCGCCCTTTCGGTCGGCGGCCCGGTCGTGCCGGTCCCCGGTGGTGCGCTCGTTCGCGATGCCGATGGCCACTTGATCGGCGTCGTCGGCATCTCCGGCGACACCTCGGACAATGACGAGGCAGCTGCGGTCGCCGGCATCGAGGCAGCCGGTCTCACCGCCGAAACCGGCGGCTGAATTCTGGTATCCTCGCATGCGGC
This sequence comes from Allobosea eneae, assembly GCF_042657265.1. NCBI lineage: Bacteria > Pseudomonadati > Pseudomonadota > Alphaproteobacteria > Hyphomicrobiales > Alloboseaceae > Allobosea > Allobosea eneae. The sequence continues at coordinate 84,183 of NZ_JBHSLW010000052.1, read as the reverse complement.
CCGGCCCGCCCGGCCTTGCGCCATGTCGCATTGCAAGGCCGGCGGATTTCCGGCATCGGGTGCGTGACCGGCGGCCCTTGAAGCCGCATCAGGAACCACAACGATGAATATCGCAGCCGCCATCGAGGGCGAGACTGTCCAGACCGACGTTTTGATCATCGGGGCCGGGCCATGCGGCCTGTTCGCCGTGTTCGAGCTCGGCCTGCTCGACATCAAGGCCCATCTCGTCGACATCCTGCCGAAGGTCGGCGGCCAATGCGCCGAGCTCTATCCGGAGAAGCCGATCTACGATATTCCCGGCTTCCCGCTCGTCACCGGCCAGGGGCTGGTCGACAATCTGATGGAGCAGATCAAGCCCTTCGGCGCGACCTTCCATCTCAACCAGATGGTCGAGGGGGTCGAGGTGTTGGGCACGCCGGAGGCCCCGCGCTTCCGCCTGCGCACCGATGCCGGCACGGTGTTCGAGGCGAAGACGATCCTGATCGCCGCCGGCGGCGGCTCGTTCCTGCCCAAGAAGCCGCCGATCCCAGGCATCGAGGCCTATGAGGGCCGCTCCGACGGCGGCGGCGTGCATTATGCGGTGCGCAAGATGGAAGTCTTCCGTGACCGCGAGATCCTGATCGTCGGCGGCGGCGATTCGGCGCTCGACTGGACGCTGAACCTGCAGCCGATCGCCAGGCGGGTGACGCTGATGCACCGGCGCGACGATTTCCGCGCCGCGCCGCATTCGGTCGAGCAGATGCGCGCCCTCGTCGCCTCCGGTGCGATGGATCTGCGGCTCGGTCAGGTCATGGGCCTCAAGGGCGAGGGCAACGAGCTGCACGGCGCGATCTGCCGCGACAATGCCGGCGCCGAGTTCGAGATCGCCTGCAATACGATGCTCCCCTTCTTCGGGCTGACCATGAAGCTCGGGCCGATCGCCGACTGGGGCCTGAATCTCCACGAGAACCTGATCCCGGTCGACACCGAGAAGTTCGAGACGAACGTGCCCGGCATCTTCGCCGTCGGCGACATCAACACCTATCCGGGCAAGCTGAAGCTGATCCTGTCCGGCTTCCACGAAGCGGCGCTCGCCGCCCAGAAGGTTCACCGCTACGTCTATCCGGACAAGCGGTTGACCTTCCAGTACACGACCTCGTCGAGCGCCCTGCAGAAGAAGCTCGGCGTGGTTTGAGCCCTAAGCGTCATTCTCGGGCGAAGCGAAGCGCAGGCCCGAGAATCTCATGACGAGAAGACGCTATTGGAGTCTCTTCCGGCCTGAGATGCTCGGCTCAAGGCCGAGCATGACGTTGCTTGCCCCTAACGCACCGCCGACATCGCCGACGACGGCGGCAGCATGTCGTGCGCGGCCAGGTCGCGCGCCGGGCGTGTGACCGGCTCGGCCGGCACCGGCTGGATCCGCGTCGCCGGCGAGCCGGACGGGCCGCTATGCGTCGGCGCTTCCGCGACCACGCCCTCTTCCTCCGGCGGAGTCACGCGGTCGCGAAGTTCGGCGATCGCGCCGTCGAGCGGATGGAAGCTGAAGCGGATCTTGTGCGTGCCGGCCGGAACCTGCACGGCGCGGAACAGGACATTCGCCCTGAGGATATCGATCTCCTGCCCGTCGAGCTCGGCCTTCCACCAAGGGTGCCAGATGTCGTTCAGCACGACGAAGCCAGGCTGGGCGGTTGTCACCTCGATCTCGACCACCGTGTTGCGGTAGCGCTTGAGCTTGACCTCGGCATTGCTCGCGACCGGTCCCTCGGGCACGCCGGGCTCCGGCTCCTGGTCGAGCAGCACGACGCGCTGCGGATCGGCCTCGGGCCACTTTCCGGCCGACTTCATCCCCTCGAAATCGGCGAGCTGCCAGCCGCCGACGAACATCACGCGCGGCAGCGCCCGCGGGTTCTCGTAGATGTAGCCGTCCTTGGTGTAGGCGACGAGCTTGAGGTCGCCGGCGCGCAGCGAGCGGTCCACCTGGCCGATTGGCACCCGCGTCGCGATGTAGCGCAGGCCGAGGAAATCGGCGAGGCGGCAGCGATAGGACGGGAACAGCGGCGTGAACACGCGCTGGTCGGGTCCTGCGATCGTGTCGCGCGTGCCCACGGCGTCCGAGAAATCCGCCAGCCGCAGCGGATTGTAGCCGAGCGTATGGTCGAAGCCGTGGATCATGCCGGCATTCGGCCATTCGAAGCCCATGCCGAGCAGCTCGACCCGGTCGCGGCGGGCCGAATCCGGCGGCTGCGTCGTGAGCTTCTTCAGCACCGCGACGGTCTCGTTCTTGGTCTCCGGCCGCAGCACGTCATAGAGCTCCGGCGCCAGCGCCGTCGATTCGTTCGGGCCGTTATTGGCGGCGAGATCGGCGGCGACGACGCCGGTGACGATCAGGCTCGCCGCCAGCGGGGCCGCAGCGCCGCGCCAGCGCGTCAATGCGACGAGGAGCGCCATGGCCGTGGCGAACCAGGCCAGCGCGCTGGCACCCGGCAGGACGGCGTCGCCGAGATGCCCCGCCTGACGCGCCACCAGCAGCGCCACGACGAGAAGACCTGCCAGCGCCGCCGCGCCGATCCCAAGTTCGCGCCAGAGCAGCCGGCGCTGCTCCTCGCGCAGGATGCGGTGCAGCAGATAGCCCGACAGAACGGCGGCGAGCCCGCCGATCAGGAAGGTCGCGTCGGCCGGGCGGCGGAACGCCTTCACGCCCGGCAGGTAGTCATAGGCCAGGTGGAAGAACGGCGTGTAGCGCCCGAGCGCGAACAGCACCATCAGCACGAACAGGATGGTGTAGGGCCGGATCGCCTTGTCCCAGAGCCAGCCTCGCGTTAGACCCGGCACGATCAACAGCAGGAAAGGCAGCGCGCCGACATAGACCTGCCCCATGTTCTGCGACAGGAAGAGCTCCTTGGCATTCCATTGCGGACTGTACGGACCCCAGAAGTCGATGGCCGGATCGCGCGCGCCGAACAGGTCGCCGACGAAGGCGGTCAGCAGGGAGGCCGGGTGCAGCGAGCCCCTGCCCGCCTCGATGAGATCGATGGCCGGCCGCGTCGTCGCCTCGGCGAAGAGCCAGGTCCAGAGCAGCGGCACGGCGATGGTGACGAGGCCGGCAAAGCACGCGGCCGCGATCGGCGCCATGCTCTCGCGGACGCCCGCCCAGCCCTCCGAGAGCCAATGGGCGACGACCATGCCGATCAGGATATAGGCGCCGAGCAGCGCGACCTGGTCGGGCTCGAGCACCATCATGCCGGCGGAAAAGCCGGCGAGCAGCCCATAGCGCAGCGAGGCGCGCTGCAGCATCCGCGCCGTCAGCCAGAACGACAGCCCGAAGAAGGCGAAGCTGGCGATCTGCCCGACATGCTGGACGCGCCAGGCGGCGGAGGCGCCGAAGGCGAAGACCAGCGCCGCGAGCAGCGCGCCGGCCGGATGCCAGTTGCGGTCGCGGAAGAACATCAGCATGGCGAGCCCGCCGACCAGCAGATGCGCCAGCACATAGGCATCGACCGCGCGGAAGCTCGGCGAGGGATTGAACAGCGCCAGCAGGATGGCCGGCGAGAAGATCAGCGATTGCGGATCGGCGACCTGCGGCGAGCCGGCGAAGACGTTGTGCGTCCAGAACGGCGACTGGCCCGAGTGCAGCGCCTGCGCCAGGAACTGGATTTGCGCCTGGAAATGCGCCTTGGCGTCGAACGGAATCGTCACCGCCCCCGAAAGCCAGGGCCAGCACAGCGCCACCCAGGCGCAACAGAACAGCACGGCCGCCAGCCAATAGCTGGAGCCCGATCTCCACACGGCTTTCAACTGGACCCCCAAGGCCCCCGGCGCGCCCGGCGCGCATGATCACGCGCCGATCACGCCGATGTGATCAGGATCGACGATGAAGGTTCCGCGATGAACCGAAACTGAATGAAACTGAACGCTGTCGATCGGGCGCGCGGCTGTGGCGCGACAGCGTCACCATGCCGCGCTGGCCGGCGATCCCTCCCGCAGCCCTCATCCTGAGGAGCAGCCGAAGGCTGCGTCTCGAAGGATGCTTCAGGAGGTTCCGGAACCAGCTCGAGCATCCTTGAGACGGCCGCTGATGCGGCCTCCTCAGGATGAGGACTTTGGGTGGACCCAAACGAACCTCAGCGCTTCTGCGCCACCCAGGCGGCGAGCACGCTACGCTCGTCCGCGGTCATGCCCGAGAGGTTGTTCGGCGGCATGGCGTGGGTCAGTACCGCCTGTACGCCGATGGCGCGGCGCTGGCGGGCGATCAATTCTGGCTCGTGCAGGAAGACGCCCTTGGGCGCGATCTGCAGGCCAGGCCAGGACGGCTCCGGTGCATGGCACATGGCGCAGCGGCCGGTGACGATGTTGGCGACCTCCGGCGACGGCGGCACGAGGCCGGCGAGCATCACCGGCTTCACCGAATCGAGCGGCTTCAGCCCGAGCCGCTCGCGCCCGCCGGGCGAGGACGCCATCGCCACCCAGAAGGCGAGCCAGAGGGCGAGCGCTGCCACCGCCCAGGTCCACCAGGGCGACTTGGCATGGTCGGCATGGCGGACATTGTAGAAGTGCCGGATCAATGCGCCGGCGACGATGATCAGCGCCACCAAGGCCGGGATCACTGCCGAATTGGCGTAGGTCACCGGGTAGTGGTTCGCCAGCATCAGGAACAGCACCGGCAGGGTGATGTAGTTGTTGTGCAGCGAGCGCTGCTTGGCCTGTTTGCCGTATTTCGGATCGGGCACCTCGCCGGCGACCATCGCGGCGATGGTCTTGCGCTGGCCCGGCATGATCACGAAGAAGACGTTGGCCGACATGATCGTCGCCATCAGCGCGCCGGTATGGATCAGCGCGCCGCGGCCGGAGAAGACCGAGGCGAAGGCCCAGCTGGCGGCAACCACATAGCCGAAACCGAGCAGGCCGAGCACGACGTCATCCTTGCCGAGCGGCGACTTGCAGAGCAGATCGTAGAACAGCCAGCCGCCGGCCAAAGCGGCGATGCCGATCGCGCCTGCTGCGACAGGTGACAGCGCCATCACCGCCGGGTCGATCAGGTAGAGTTCGGACTGGGCGTAATAGACCCAGACCAGGAGGAAGAAGCCGGAGATCCAGGTCCAGTAGGCCTGCCATTTGTGCCAGGTCAGCTCCTTCGGCAGCACCTCCGGCGCAACCAGATATTTGCGCATCGCATAGAAGCCGCCGCCATGGACCTGCCAGGCCAGGAACTGCGTCGGCTGGCCGGATTCGGTTTTCGGGGCATCGGGCGCCGCCCTGAGCGAAGCGTCGAGATGGATGAAGAAGAAGGACGAACCGATCCAGGCGATCGCCGCGATCACATGCAGCCAGCGCAGGAGCTGGCTGCCCCACTCCATCAGATAGGCGTCAAGCACGGCTGGGCTCCAGGTGGAGAAATGCCGGTGCAATCGAAGCCGCAACCTGTCCTCTCTCCCCTTGTGGGGGAGAGTTAGAGAGGGGGGTATGCCACCCGCGACGGAGGTCCCGCTTGGCGCGGAGAGGACTGCGGGTGCGATCCCCCCCTCCCAACCCTCCCCCACAAGGGGGGAGGGCTTGCCACGCGGTTCTCGCGCGCTTCCTCATTTGACAGGGCGGAATCCGGGAGGGAACTTGCATCGCAGGCCAGACTAGGTTCACGGCCTTGGAAGGCAAGCGGCATTCCGACCGGCGAACACAGCAAAACGGGAAGGGATCAGGCATGGGGCGTCTGTCGACGCATGTGCTCGACACGGTCAACGGCAGGCCGGCCGCGGGCGTCGCGATCGCGCTCGATGCAGTGCTGCCCGACGGCAGCCGCAGTCGCGTCACCGACACGGTGACCAATGCCGACGGCCGCACCGATGCGCCGCTGCTCAGCGGCGTGCTGCCGGTCGGCAGCTACGAACTGACCTTCGCGATCGGCGACTATTTCCGGCATCTCGGGGCGAAACTGCCCGAGCCGGCCTTCCTCGATCTCGTGCCCATCCGCTTCGCCATCGCCGAGCCGGACGGTGATTATCATGTGCCCCTGCTCGCTTCGCCCTGGAGCTATTCGACCTATCGTGGCAGCTGAGGCGGATAGATTCTGTTTTCAATAGCTTGGCGGCCGCGCTTGAATCACGCTGGCATGGACTTGAATCACCTCATGAGCACCTCGTATCCCCGCGATCTCGTCGGCTATGGCCGCAATCCGCCGCATCCGCATTGGCCGGGGCAAGCCCGCATCGCCGTGCAGTTCGTGGTGAATTACGAGGAAGGCGGCGAGAACAACATCCTGCATGGCGACGCCGCCTCGGAGGCCTTCCTCTCTGAGATCGTCGGCGCCGCGCCCTGGCCCGGCCAGCGCCACATGAACATGGAGTCGATCTACGAATACGGCTCGCGCGCCGGCTATTGGCGGCTGTGGCGGATGTTCACTGAACGCGACATGCCGGTCACGGTCTTCGCCGTCGCATCGGCCCTGCAGCGCTATCCGCAGATCATCGCATCGATGCAGGAGGCCGGCTGGGAGATCGCCACCCACGGCCTGAAATGGATCGACTATCGCGACGCGCCCGCCGAGCTCGAGCGCGAGCACATCCTGGAAGCGATCCGCATCCAGACCGAGCTCGCCGGGGAACGCCCGCTCGGCTGCTACCAGGGCCGCACCTCGGTCAACACCATTCCTCTGACCATGGCGGAAGGCGGCTTCCTCTACACCGCCGACGTCTATGCCGACGAACTGCCCTACTGGCTGAAGGGCCCGCACGGCCCGCAGCTCGCCGTGCCCTATACGCTCGACGCCAACGACATGCGCTTCGCGACGCCGCAGGGCTTCAACAGCGGCGACCAGTTCTTCGCCTATCTGAAGGATAGCTTCGATACGCTCTATGGCGAGGGCGAGACGGCCCCGAAGATGATGTCGGTCGGCCTGCATTGCCGTCTCGTCGGCCGGCCTGGCCGCGCCGCGGCGCTCGCCCGCTTCCTCGATTACGTCCAGAGCCATGAGCGCGTCTGGGTCACGACCCGGCTCGACATCGCCCGCCACTGGGTCAGGACGCATCCGCCGGAAGGCGGCTACCAGCCCTCGCGCCTGCCCCGAGCGTTGTTTGTCGAGGTCTATGGCCGCGTCTTCGAGCATTCGCCCTGGATCGCCGAGCAGACCCACGCCGCCGGGCTCTCACCGGCGCAGGACAACGCTGAAGGCCTACACGGCGCGATGGTCGCGGTGATGCGCAAGGCCCCGCGCGAACGTCAGAAGGCCTTGCTCGACGCCCATCCCGACCTCGCCGGCAAGATCGCCGCGGCCGGCGCGCTGACGCCGGAATCGGCCAGCGAGCAGGGCTCTGCCGGGCTCGACCGGCTGACCTCGGACGAGCGCGCCCGCTTCACAGCGCTGAACGAGGCCTACAAGGCCCGCTTCGGCATCCCCTTCATTCTCGCGGTCAAGGGGCTGAGCAAGGCCGACATCCTTGCTTCCTTCGAGCAGCGACTGACCAGCACGCCGGAACAGGAATTCGCCACCGCTCTCGCCCAGGTTGAGAAGATCGCCTTGATCCGGCTGAAGGAGCTGCTGCCTGCCGGCTAGAGCGCGTTCGTCTTCGTCCGCCCTGCCGGATCGACCATCCGTGCCAGCCACCACGTCGTCCCGGTGGGGTCCTTGACCCCGCCGCGGCGATCGCCGTCGCCCTTCTCCTCCGGCGCCTGGATCAGCGTGCCGCCGGCTGCGACGGCCTTGGCGATCAAAGCGTCGGGGTCGGCGACATAGACGTGGACATGGGATTCCGGCCCGCCCGGCGCCTGCCCGAGCATCACGATCGAATCGTCGATCCTGAACTCGGCATGCATGATCCCGCCATCCTCGCGCCGGGCGATGAAGCTGGGATCGGCGCCGAACACCGCCTTGGCGAAAGCGAGCGCCTGCTCGGCGTCGGCGACCATGAGATAGGGCGAGACGGCGTTGTGCCCTTCCGGCTTATGCATGGGTTCCTCCTGTTTCCAAACAGGCAACTAGCCCAGCCGTCGGCTGTTCCGGCTGCCTACAACCCGCTGACCAGATGCCCGCCATCGACCGCGACGACCGCGCCGGTCATGTAGCGCCCGGCCTCCGAGCAGAGCAGCAGCAGCGGCCCGTCGAGATCGTCGAGCTCGCCGGCCCGGCGCATCGGGATGCGCTTCTTCAGCGCCTCCCCGGCCTCCCCTGCGAAGAACGCGCGATTGATGTCGGTGACGATGTAGCCCGGCGCCAGCGCATTGACCCTGATCGCGTGCCGCGCCCATTCCAGCGCCAGCGCCTTGGTCATCTGGATCAGCCCGGCCTTGGAGATCGCATAGGGCGCGACCTTGCCGGCGACCCGCTCGCCGAGGATCGAGGCGATGTTGACGATCGCCCCGCCATTCGCCTGCCCGGCCATGATTTTCGCCGCCGCCTGCGCCGCGAAGAAGCAGCCCTTCAGATTGACGTCGATCTGACTGTCCCACTGCGTCTCGCTGACCGAGAGCGCAGCTTCCGTCTCGCCGACGCCGGCATTGTTGACGAGCACGTCGAGCCCGCCGAGCAGCTTGGAAGCCTCGGTGACACCCGCCTCGATCGCTGCGACCGAGCTGACGTCGAGCGCCAACGGAACGACCTTACCTGGCAAGCCCTCGCACTCGCGCGCCAACTCCTGAAGCCGCTCGGTCCGGCGCCCCGCGGCGGCGACCAGCGCCCCCTTGCCTGCGAGCAACCGGGCGAAATGCGCGCCGAGCCCGGAGGAGGCGCCCGTCACCAGAACCCGCTTGCCCTTGAGATCCTCGAACATCGGCATGCCCTTCCAAACGCGGCGGCAGCGGACACTGCGCGCCAGCCCGGGTCAAGCCGCTCTCGGCAGGCGCAGGCCCGGCACGAGACTGCCGACATGCTTGAGATCGGCGATGAAGCGCTTCGTTTCGCTCTCCTTCGCCTCCTCGTCCGGCAGCCGCAGCAAATAGGATGGATGGACGGTCGCCAGCAGCGGCGTCCCGTCAGGCAGGGCAAGCTCGCGCCCCCGCGCCGCCGCCAGCGGGCCGGCATGGCCGGTCAGCGCCTTAAGCGCGGTCGCGCCCAGCGCCACCACCAATTGCGGCTTGATGAAGCCAAGCTCGAGATCGAGCCAGAAGCGGCAGGCCTTGACCTCGCCGGCGTTGGGCTTCTCGTGGATGCGCCTTTTGCCGCGCAGCTGGAATTTGAAATGCTTCACCGCATTGGTGACATAGGCGCGACTGCGATCGAGCCCGGCATCCGCCATCGCCCGGTCAAAGACCTTGCCGGCCGGGCCGACGAAGGGCTTGCCGGCGAGGTCCTCCTGGTCGCCGGGCTGCTCACCGACGAAGACGACCGGCGCGCTGCGCGGCCCCTCGCCGAAGACAGTCTGCGTCGCATCGCACCAGAGGTCGCAGCGCCGGCAGGAGCGCGCAGCCACGGCAGCGTCCTCCCAGCTCTCGATCGCGGAAAAATCGGAGGTGGCCGGTTCGGAAGCCGCCATAGGCCGGCGCTTCTGCGGTGAGGTCGGAGCGCTCATGATCATCTCCTGCGTTCGCCGGGCAGCATCGGCGATCAGGGGAGCAATCAGCTCGGCCTCCGGCAGATTCCGCCAATATTTCACCGGCATCTCGGCCTTCATCGCCTTCGGTTTCAAGCGGGCCGGGTTGAAGATGCTGGCGTAATAGGTCCGCCACCACTCCTCCATCGCATCGCTGGTCGGCGCCTGCGCCCGCGTCGCCGCCTCGCCGAGCTTGAGTTCGCGCCCGTCCCAGAGCAGCGTCCCGCGCGGCGTCAGGATCGTCCAGCGCATCGTGGTGAAGCGCTCGACAAAGAAGGGCGCGACCTTCTCCAGGATGTGGTGCTCGGGCTCGAACCAGGCGACGAAGGCCTCGCCGCCCTCCCCGTCATCGACCTCGCGGAAGCGTACGAAGGCGGTCATCTTGTGCATGTCGCGCCGAACCGAGCGCGCCAGAGCCTCGGCGCGGTGGACGTCGTGGTCGGAGGCGATCTGTAGCAGTTCGCGCTCCTCCTGCAGGCGCCAGAGCAGGCGGTAGAGCAGGTCGAAGCGCGTCGGATCGCTATGGCAGATCACCTGCTGCGCCAGCCCGACAAAGGCGCGCGGCACGCTGAGCGCCCTGCCCTCGCCGCCTTCGACCACATCCTCGCCGAACAGGCCGGTATCATGATCGCCGACGCGCCAGTCGATCGCAGAGGGCGCGACCAGCGCTTGCGCGAAGCGCCGCGCAAAGCCGCGCCAGCCTTCGAAATCGGCGGGATGGGAGAGGCGCGCGACGTACATCAGAGCAGCGCCAATTGCTGCGGCTTCGGCGCGAGTTGCGCCTTCAGCCTTTCGCCGTCGAGCGCCGCGCCCGGCCGCCAGTCGCTGGTGACGATGAACTGCCGGAGCACGCGCAGCGAGCGCACCAGCCGCCCGACATCCTCCAGCCTCAAGCTCCGGAAGCGGCGCATGGCGAGGATGCGGTCGACGCTGCGGGTGCCGAGGCCGGGAATGCGCAGCATGAGTTCCCGGTCGGCTCGGTTGACATCGACCGGAAAGCGGCCGCGATGGCGCAGGGCCCAGGCGAGCTTGGGATCGACGGAAAGGTCGAGCATGCCCCCCGGCGCCGCATCCATGATCTCGTCGACCTCGAAGCCGTAGAAGCGCGTCAGCCAGTCGGCCTGGTAAAGCCGGTGCTCGCGCATCAGCGGCGGCTCCGATAGCGGCAACTGCTTCGACGAATCGGGGATCGGGCTAAAGGCGGAGTAGTAGACCCGGCGCAGGCCATAAGCGCCGTAGAGCTGGGCGCTGCGCTGCAGGATGGTGGCGTCGCTGGCATCGTCGGCGCCGACGATCATCTGCGTGCTCTGCCCGGCCGGCGAGAACGCCGGCGCCCGTTTCGAGCGCTCGCGCTCGGCCGCAGCCTCGTCGATCCTGAGCTTGAGGCCGCCCATGGCGCTGCGGATGTCGAGCGGCTGCTTTTCCGGCGCGAAGCGCTTCAGCGAGGTCTCGCTCGGCAGTTCGACATTGATCGAGACCCGGTCGGCGAACAGCGCGGCGCGGTCGATCAGTTCCTGGCTCGCGCTCGGGATCAGCTTGAGATGGATGTAGCCGCGGAAGTCATGCTCCAGCCGCAGGCTCTCGGCGACACGCACCAGCTCGGCCATGGTGTAGTCCGGCGAGCGGATGATGCCGGAGGAGAGGAAAAGGCCCTCGATATAGTTGCGCTTGTAGAAGTTCAGGGTCAGCGCCACGACCTCCTCGACCGAGAAGCGCGCCCGCCGGACATTGCTCGAACTGCGGTTGATGCAGAAGACGCAGTCGTAGGAGCAGAAATTCGTCAGCAGGATCTTCAGCAGCGAAATGCAGCGCCCGTCCGGCGCATAGGAATGGCAGATGCCCGAGCCCGTGGTGGAGCCGACGCCCTTGCCGCCGACCGAATTGCGCCCGGCCGTGCCTGACGATGCGCAGGAGGCATCATACTTCGCAGCGTCGCTGAGGATCTCCAGCTTCTGAAGCGTGGTGAGCTGTGCCAAGCTCGCCTCCTTGTTCATGATATGTTCTACACTGGACCAAACGCCTCCAAGCCGCCAGAGGTTCCAGGTTGCATGATCGTCGCACCCCACGCAGCGCGACGGATCGGAACCTGCCTGCCGCCGCCGCGTTCTCTGCCCCAGAACCAATCTGGACGGGGGATTTCCCATGTTTCGCATTCTCTTGGTGATCGTGGTCATCGCGATCGGCTACGACGCCATCGTCCATCAGGGCGCCTATTCGCGCGACCTCTGGTACAAGGCGGTCGGCGCGAGCGAGCGCGTCGTCGACGAGGCCAAGCGCGTCGGCCAGCGTGCGCCGGACGAGCCGCCGCGCTCGCAGATGAACTGATCGGCGAGCATTAGGCCGTCTCCCTTGCCAGCGCCGCCCGCTCGACCTCGCCGGCGATATCATCGAGCATCGCCGTCTCGTCGCCGGCCAGGCCCTCCATCGCCGCCATGCGGGCGAGCACGGTCGCGGCGACCTTCTCCTCCACCGTGTCCTCGGCATAGGCGTAGAAGATCGTCGCGTGCTGGCCGTCGCGATGGCAACGGCCCTCGATCTGCTGCAACTGGATCGCGCTGTGGCGGAGGTCATGGACGACCAGCGCCCGCTCGCGCTCGCCGCCCGGCATTTCGGCCCGGTGCAGCGAGATCGACTCGGTCACGGTGAAGACGACGGCGTCGAGCTTGCCGGTCTGGAAGGCGATCCGCGTCGCCTCGTTGGCTTCGCCCGAATGCTCGCCGGTGATCGAACCGACGCGCCAGCCCTTGCCTGACAGCTTCTCCGCCAGCATCGCCCCGGTTTCGAGGAAGGCGACGGATATCGCCACCTGCTCGTCATTCTCCAGCAGGTCCTGGCAGAATTCGGCCGTGCCGGCGGTGCGCAGCAGGCTGGCCTTCTGGCGGAAGCGCAGATCGGCGGCCCAGCCGGCGGGCTTGCGGGTCGAACCTCCCGCTAACCCAAGCTCGCGCCGGAACTCGCGCCAGGTCGCGTCGTAGAGCTTGCGTTCTGCCGTATCGAGCGCGACGGGGGCGAGCTCGCGCTGCACCTCCGGCCAGCCGGCGATCTCCTCCGGCCGGCGGCGCAGGCCGATCGCATTACGGCCGCGATAGAGCAGGTCCGCCATCACCTTGCGGTCGCTCTTGTTCGGCTCCCAGCTCCAGTTCTTCCAGCGCCCCTTGGCCTTGCCGATCTTCAGCCGCTTCATCAGCGCCCGGAAACCGTCGAGATCGGCGCCGGGCGCGCCCGTCGCCTCGGCGAGCAATCGCGCAAGATAGGACAGTTCGTGCGGCGCCTGCCCGGCCGTAGCGCTCATATAGATCGTGAACTGCGCGGCAGCCGCCATCTGCCGGCAGACCAGCCCCTGCTGCGAGTTCGGGTTGCGGATGCGATGGGCCTCGTCGATCACCACCAGCGGCCAGACCCGCTTCGGCGTGCCGTGCTTGGCGAGCTCGTTATTCTTCGCCCGCGTCGAGCGCTTGTTCGAAGCTGGCGGCGGCGCCAGCAGCGACTTGGTCCGCTCGAAATTCATCAAGGTGAGCTTTTTCGCCGGCAGCCCGGCATGGGCGATGGTACGCCGCCATTGCGGGATCGCGCCCTTCGGGCAGATCACCAGCACTTCCTGCTCCGGCATCGCCGAGATGGCGAGCCAGGCCGAGAGCGTCTTGCCGAGGCCCGTGAGGTCACCGAGCAGGAAGCCCGGCTTGCCCGCCGCGCGCGCCGCCAGGATCGCGTCGCGCGCCACAAGCTGGTGCGGGTGCGGCACCATGATCTCGGGCACATCGCCTTTCGCCGAAACGCTCATGCCTGCCGGGCCTCCGGAACCGCAGCCCGCTCGGTCGCCATGGTAGCGAGCGTATCGGCCTGCTGCAGTTCCTCGATCAGCGCACTCATGAAATTGGTCACCACCTTGGGCAGTGCCCGGCCCGACATGCTCTGGATCTGCAGGCTGCGCGGCGGCAGGTCGCCATCCTTCAACGGCAGCGCCACCACCGAGCCGTCGCGGATCGAGGCGCCGAACGAGATCGAGCTCGCGAACATCACGGCGCCGCCGAGTTTGCAGAAATGGCGCAGGCTCGCGACATTGGTCGAGGTCAGCACGGCATCGACGGTCAGCCCGCGCGCCGAGAAATAGATGTCGACGATCTTGCGCACCGTCGCCTCGCTGTCGAGCACCGCGACCGGGTGGACGAAGATGTCCTCGATCCTGATCGATTCCTTGCCCGCCAGCGGGTGATGCGGCGCGACGAAGGCATAGGTCCGCGCCGCGCATTGCCAGTTGATGGTGACGCCGCGCTCCTGCTGCAGCACGAAGGTCAGCCCGAGGTCGATCGCCCCGGTGCGGACATGCTCGGTGACGACCTGCGGCGACATCACCTTGACGTCGAAGGCGACGTCCGGGTGCTGCTGGCGAAAGGCGTAGATCACCTCCGGAATGAAGCTGACGGCGAAGCCCTCGGTGACGCCGAGCCGGATCAGGCCCTTGCTGGCACCGCGCAACTCGCGGATCTCGCTGACGACCTGCTCGCTCTCCAGCTCGAGCCGCTGCGCGTAGGCCGCCAGCGTCTGGCCGGCCTGGGTCAGGATCATGCCGTGCGAGCGCCGCTCGAACAGCGCGGCATCCAGTTCCTTTTCGAGATTGGCGATCTGGCGGCTGACGGCCGAGCCGGCAACGCGCAGGCGCTGTGCCGCCGCGCTGATCGACCCGGTCCGCACCACCGCCAGGAAATATCGCAAGGCCGGAGTCTGCATGAGCATGCAGTAGCTGCCCCTTGCCGTCTCGGCAACGATCCTTTCGATTCATTCTTATGGCGGCAAGCACGAAGCTGTGCAGAGTTTGTGTCGTCGGCGTGACGGTAGCCCGAGGCTGCCCGCCGAACGAGACAAGCGACAACGCTGCGAGGGGACAACATGCGCTTCTTCGACAAGGCCTCAACGGCCCTGGCCGCAACCATTCTGGCTGCGACCGCCTTTACGACGCCCGCCTTGGCCCAGAAGGCCGCCAGCACCGTCCGCTTCGCCTATGACCAGGCGCCGGAAAGCGTCGATCCGTTCTTCAACAATGTCCGCATCGGCGTGATCATCGGCGCCAATGTCTGGGACACGCTGATCTACCGCGACCCCGCCACCAACGAGTACAGGGGCCAGCTCGCCAAGAGCTGGAAGCAGGTCGACGACAAGACCATCGAGTTCGAGCTGCGCGAGGGCGTGAAGTTCCACAATGGCGAGGAGTTCGACGCCGACGACGTCGTCTATACGCTGAACTTCATCTCCAAGCCCGAGAACAAGGTCGTCACCCAGGGCAATGTCAACTGGATCGCCAAGGCTGAGAAGCTCGACAAGTACAAGGTCCGGCTGACGACCAAGGAGATCTTCCCGGCCGCGATCGAGTATCTCGCCGGCCCGGTCGTGATCCATCCGAACGAGTATTACGAGAAGGTCGGCCCCAAGGGCCAGAACGAGAAGCCGGTCGGCTCGGGCCCCTACAAGGTCTCGAACTATGTGCCGGGCAAGTCGATCACGCTCGAGCTCAACAAGGACTATTTCAAGGCTTCGCCGAAGCCGCAGCCCAAGATCGGCAAGATCGACATTCGTTTCATCCCGGATCGCCAGACCCAGATGGCCGAGATGCTCTCGGGCGGCGCCGACCTGATCATGCACGTGCCGAAGGATCAGGCAGACCAGCTCCAGACGGTCCCGACGCTGCAGGTCGTCTCCGGCGAGACGATGCGCATCGTCTTCATGCAGATGAACATCCTCGACGGCACGCCGGCCCCCGCCCTCAAGGACGAGCGCGTGCGCAAGGCGATCATCCACGCCATCGACCGCGAGGCGATGGTCAAGAACATCGTCGGCACCGGCTCGCGCGTCATCAACACGATCTGCTTCCCCTCGCAGTTCGGCTGCACCGACGAGGGCGCGGCGCGCTATCCCTATGACCCGGCCAAGGCCAAGGCGCTGCTGGCGGAAGCCGGCCATCCCAGCCTGACCATGGACATCGTCGCTTATCGCGAGCGCAACCAGACCGAGGCGCTGATCGGCTATCTCCAGGCCGTCGGCATCAAGACCAATCTGCGCTTCCTGCAATACGCCGCGATGCGCGAGCAGATCGCCACCGGCAAGGCGATGCTGACGCACCAGACCTGGGGCTCGTTCTCGGTCAACGACGTCTCGGCGGCGACGCCGAACTACTTCGCCTTCCGCAGCGAGGACATCACCCGCGATCCGCAGGTCCGCGACCTCTTGGAGAAGGGCAACAACTCGGTCGATCCGGCGGTGCGCAAGGAGGCCTACAAGGCCGGCCTGAAGATCATCGCCGACAAGGCCTATGCCGTGCCGCTCTATTCGCTGCCGGTCTACTACGTCGCCAACAAGGACCTGAACTTCAAGGCCTATCCGGACGAGCTCGTCCGCTTCTGGGAGATGGGCTGGAAGTGACGCGCAAGCGTCATTCTCGGGCGAAGCGAAGCGCAGACCCGAGAATCTCCTGAAAGAGATGGTCGGCTCAAGGCCGACCATGACGCGCCGGGCTCATAACCCGGCGCGGACATCACCTTCACAATTGGAAGCAAGCCATGCTCGGCTTCATCGTCAAACGGCTCGGCCTGGCGCTGCTCGTCGCGCTCGCGGTCTCGGCCATCGCCTTCTTCCTGCTGCGCCTGTCCGGCGACATCGCGGTCGCGATCGCCGGCGAGGGCGCGCAGCAGGCCGATCTCGACGTGATCCGCAAGACCTACGGGCTCGATCGGCCGCTCGTCGTCCAGTATCTCGACTGGCTGCTCAAGACGCTCTCCGGCGATTTCGGCACCTCGATCTATTTCAAGACCGACGTCGCCACGCTGGTCTTCGCCAAATTGCCGGTGACGCTGATCCTCGGCCTCTCCTCGCTCGCCTTCGCCTTGGCGATCTCGATCCCGCTCGGCGTGCTCGCCGCGATCTATTCCAACAGCTGGATCGACCGGCTGGCGCTGGCCATCGCCGTCTTCGGCCAGGCGATGCCGAACTTCTTCTTCGCGCTGATCCTGGTCATGCTGTTCTCGATCACGCTGCGCTGGCTGCCGGTCTCCGGCTCGGGAACCTGGCTGCACTACGTCATGCCGACGATTGCGCTCGGCTATTATACCGCGCCCGCCTTCATGCGCCTGATCCGCGCCGGCATGATCGAGGTGCTCTCGGCCGACTATATCCGCACCGCCCGCGCCAAGGGGCTCTCGCCCTATGCCGTCGTCATCACCCACGCGCTGCGCAACGCGGCGGTGCCGGTGGTGGCGCTGACGGCGGTGCAGCTCGGTTTCCTGCTCGGTGGCTCGGTGGTGATCGAGACGATCTTCGCACTCGATGGCCTCGGCTACCTCGCCTATCAGAGCATCACCTACAAGGATTTCCCGGTCATGCAGGTCATCGTCCTGCTGCTCTCGGTCGTCTACGTCCTGCTGACGCTGCTGGCCGACGTCGCCAATGCCTGGCTCGATCCGCGCATCCGGGTATCCTGACATGAGCGATGCGACCTCCCTCCCCCTCGCCTCCAGCGATGTCACCGGCGGGCGCCGCCTGCTGCGCCGGGCGCTGGCCCAGAAATCCTTCCTGTTCGGCTTCGGCCTGCTGGTGCTCTTCATCGTGCTGGCGCTGCTCGCTCCTGTGCTGGCGCCGCATGATCCCTATCTGCAGAACCTGACGGCCCGGAACGTCCCACCGTTCTGGTACGACAAGGGCAACTGGCTCCACCCGCTCGGCACCGACCCGCTCGGGCGCGACTATCTCTCGCGCCTGCTCTACGGCGCCCGCATCTCGCTGATCATCGGCATCAGCGTCGTCGCCATCGCCGGGCTGATCGGCACGACCATGGGCCTGCTCGCCGGCTATTTCGGCGGCCGCATCGACATGGCCGTGACCTTCATGGTCACCACCCGCCTCGCCATGCCGGTGATCCTGGTGGCGCTCGCCGTCGTCGCCATCATCGGCTCCTCTCTCTGGATCGTCATCCTGGTGCTCGGGCTCCTGAAATGGGACCGCTTCGCCGTGGTGATGCGCAGCGCGACGCAGCAGGTCCGCTCGCTCGACTACATCACGGCGGCGCAGGCCTCCGGGGCGAGCACGACCCGGATCATCCTGCGCGAGGTCCTGCCCAACATCGCCCCGCATCTGATCGTGGTCGCGACGCTGGAGGCGGCGAGCGCCATCCTGCTTGAAGCCGCGCTCTCCTTCCTCGGCCTCGGCGTGCAGCCGCCGCTGCCCTCCTGGGGCCTGATGGTCTCCGAGGCCAAGGCCTACATGTTCTTCTCGTTCTGGCTGATCGCCCTGCCCGGCACCGCGCTCGCTTTGCTGATCTTCGCGATCAACCTCGCGGGCGACGGCCTGCGCGACGTGATCTCGCCCGAAAAGCGCAACTGATGCACCCCGCAGCCCTCATCCTGAGGAGCCGCAAAGCGGCGTCTCGAAGGATGTTTCAGGAAGCTCCGGAACCATCTGGAGCATCCTTCGAGACGCGGACCGACGTCCGCTCCTCAGGATGAGGGCTGAGAGTTAGGCCATTCAAATCCAGAGGGAGAACGCTCCATGACCCGCGCCAAGGCCATCGCCCATGCGCTCGACTATTTCGACTCCGGCAGCTTCAAGAGCGACCTGTCGCGGCTCATCGCCATGCCGACCGAGAGCCAGAACCCCGAGCGCGCCCCGGTGCTCACCGAGTATCTGGAAAAGGAGATGCAGCCGCTGCTGGAGAGCCTCGGCTTCTCCTGCCGGACGTTGAACCACCCAAAAGCCAAGGGTCCCTTCCTCTTCGCCGAGCGTATCGAGGCCGAGGGCCTGCCGACTATCTTCGGCTACGGCCATGGCGACGTCATCCGCGGCCTCGACGCACAGTGGGCCGAAGGGCTCTCGCCCTGGACGCTGACCGAGCGCGGCGACCGCTGGTATGGCCGCGGTGTCGTCGACAACAAGGGCCAGCACCTGATCAACATCAGCGCGCTGAAATCAGTGCTGGAGACGCGCGGCGGCACGCTCGGCTTCAACGTGAAGTATCTGATCGAGATGGGCGAGGAATGCGGCTCGCCCGGCCTTCGCGAGCTCTGCACCGAGCAGAAGGAGCTGTTCAAGTCGGACGTGCTGATCGCTTCCGACGGACCGCGACTCAATGCCGAGCGCCCGACCATCTTTTTGGGCGCCCGCGGCGGCGTCACCTTCGACCTCACCATCAACGCCCGCGAGGGCGGCCACCACTCTGGCAACTGGGGCGGCATCCTTTCCGACCCGGCGATCCAGCTCGCCCACGCCATCGCCTCGATCACCTCGCCCACGGGGCAGATCCGCATCCATGAATGGGTGCCGAAGGAGCTGCCGGCGGCCGTGCGCAAGGCTCTCTCCGATTGCGAGATCGACGGCGGACCCGATGGCCCGACCATCGATCCCGAATGGGGCGAGCCCGGCCTGTCGCCGGCCGAGCAGGTCTTCGGCTGGTGCTCCTTCGACGTGCTGGCGATGAAGTCGGGCGTCCCGGAGACCCCGGTCAACGCCGTGCCGCCGAGCGCCTGGGCCCGCTGTGCGCTGCGCTTCGTCGTCGGCATCGATCCGGACGACGTCATCCCGGCGCTGCAGCGCCACCTCAAGCGCCATGGCTTCGGCATGGTCGAAGTCACCAAGGCGCGCGACGCAGTCTTCAATGCGACGCGGCTCGATCCCGATGATCCGTGGGTCGAATGGGCTCTGGCCTCGCTGCAGAAGAGCACTGGCAAGAAGCCGGCTTTGCTGCCCAATCTCGGCGGCGGCCTGCCCAACGACATCTTCGCGGATATCGTCGGCATGCGCACGATCTGGGTGCCGCATTCCTATCCCGGCTGCTCGCAGCACGCCCCGAACGAGCATGTCCCGGTCGCAATCCCGCGCGAGGCGCTCGGCCTGATGGCCGGGCTCTATTGGGATCTCGGCGAGAGCGACCGCCCGGCGCTCTGAGCTAGGCTAGCGCCCCCGCTCCTGCGGCTCGCGCGGATCGCGGGCCGGAGGCAGGTCGATCGGCGATGCCGGAGGGCCTTCGGGCGGCGCATTCGGCGGCAATTCCGGCGGCGGATCGTTCGGAATGCCGTTCGGCTCGGCGTCCGGCGGATTCTCGATCGGCGGTGCCGGCGCGACCTCGCCCGGGTTCATCGGTGGCAGTTCCGGTGGCGGCGTCGGGCTGGTCGGAGCACCGCCGGCATTACGGGTCGTGGTCATGAAGCACTCCTGAGCATTGGTCTTTAAACGCTCGCGCCTCGCGAAGGTTCGCGGAACAATGCCGCGGCTCGCAGCTTGGTTCAGCAGGCCCCAAGCAACGGAGCGAAGCCATGCCGGATGGAAAGCCACGCGAAAATCCCGCTCTGCTCGACGAGCGCATCGAGACCGATCCGGTCCGGCCCGAGGATGCTTCGGTTCGGCCCGACCAGGATGCGCCGATCAGTGATCGCCGCCGCGCCAGCGACCAGAGCAATGTCCACGACGCCGGCAGCGACGCCAACGACACGCTGGATGGATTGACCGAGCAGGAAGAGGCTGTCCGCCACGCCGCCGAGGACATCCCGACGGGCCAGGACCCGGCCGGCAAGACCGAGTCGACGCCCGTCTTCGATCGTGGGGCAACGCCGCCGAAGGTTTGACGAGGAAGCCTCGCGCCTCGGGCTAGTCCTCTTCTTCCCTGGCTCTACCTGTCTCGACGAGGATCTCGCGTTTTCCGGCGTGGTTGGCGGGGCCGACGATGCCCTCGTTCTCCATCCGCTCCATGATCGAGGCAGCGCGGTTGTAGCCGATCTGCAGCCGGCGCTGGATATAGGAGGTCGAGGCCTTCTTGTCGCGCAGGACCACCGCGACCGCCTGCTCGTAGGGGTCATCGCTCTCAGCTTGGCCCATGCCGGTCTTGTCGAAGACCGCGCCGTCCTCGTCCTCGGCTCCGCCGGCCTCGTCCTCGGCCGTGACCGCGTCGAGATAGTCCGGCCGCCCCTGCGTCTTCAGATGCGCGACCACCTTCTCGACCTCGGCGTCCGAGACGAACGGGCCGTGCACGCGGGTGATCCGCCCGCCGCCGGCCATGTAGAGCATGTCGCCCTGGCCGAGCAGCTGCTCGGCGCCCATCTCGCCAAGGATGGTGCGCGAGTCGATCTTGCTGGTGACCTGGAAGGAGATCCGCGTCGGGAAGTTCGCCTTGATCGTGCCGGTGATGACGTCGACCGAGGGCCGCTGCGTCGCCAGCACGACATGGATGCCGGCGGCACGGGCCATCTGGGCGAGACGCTGGATCGTGCCCTCGATCTCCTTGCCGGCGACCATCATCAGGTCGGCCATCTCGTCGACGATCACGACGATATAGGGCAGAGGCGACAGGTCCATCGCCTCCTCCTCATAGATCGCCTCGCCCGAATGCTTGTCGAAGCCGGTCTGGACCGTGCGGGTGATGACCTCGCCGGCCGCGGCCGCCTCCGCCACGCGCAGATTGAAGCCGTCGATGTTGCGCACACCGAGCTTCGACATCTTCTTGTAGCGCTCCTCCATCTCGCGCACCGCCCATTTCAGCGCGACCACCGCCTTCTTCGGGTCGGTGACGACGGGGGTGAGCAGATGCGGGATGCCGTCATAGACGGAGAGCTCGAGCATCTTGGGATCGACCATGATCAGCCGGCACTCCTCCGGCTTCAGCCGGTAGAGGATCGACAGGATCATGGTGTTGATCGCCACCGACTTGCCCGAGCCGGTGGTGCCGGCGACGAGCAGATGCGGCATGCGGGCAAGGTCGGCGATCACCGGCTCGCCGCCGATGGTCTTGCCGAGGCACAGCGCCAGCTTGTGCTTGGTGCCCTCGAAGTCCTGGGAGGCCAGCAGCTCGCGCAGGAAGACGGTCTCGCGCTTGGCGTTGGGCAGCTCGATGCCGATCGCGTTCTTGCCCTGCACCACCGCCACGCGCGCCGACACCGCGCTCATCGAGCGCGCAATGTCGTCCGCGAGCGAGATCACGCGGGAGGACTTCGTGCCGGGAGCGGGCTCAAGCTCGTAGAGAGTGACGACCGGGCCGGGGCAGGCCTGCACCACCTCGCCGCGAACGTTGAAGTCCTCCAGAATCCCCTCGAGCAGGCCGGAATTCTGCTGGATGATCTCGATCGGGATCGCGGTCG
This sequence comes from Allobosea eneae, assembly GCF_042657265.1. Taxonomy (NCBI): domain Bacteria; kingdom Pseudomonadati; phylum Pseudomonadota; class Alphaproteobacteria; order Hyphomicrobiales; family Alloboseaceae; genus Allobosea; species Allobosea eneae. The sequence goes on along the minus strand of NZ_JBHSLW010000052.1, from coordinate 62,582 downwards.
CGATCTGCGGCGGCTCGGCCAGGAACTCGATCGGCGGCAATTCGAAGCCCATCGACGCCATCGGCTTGGAAACCGGCAGGGCCGCGCGCAGCTTCGGCGCCGCAGGCACGACCGATACCTTCGGCTGTGCGGTCGCGGGCGCAACCTCCGCCTCGGCCACCTTCGGCACAGGTACAGCGGCCGGGGCGGCAGCGGGAGCGAGCTGGCCCATGATCCTGCGGCGCGGAGCCGGAGCCTTCGGCGCGGGTGCCGGTGCGGTCGATTCCGCTACGGCCGGCAGGGGAACGGGTGCAATGACCTGCAGAGCCGGCGGCGTCAGGCTCAGCTCGAAACGATAAGGTTGCGTCCAGCCGAACGTCATCGTCGCCGGCGCAGCCGCCAGAACCGGGGCAGGCGCCGGATGCAGCTGCTCGGCCGCTGCCACCGGTGCGATGGGCCGAGCCGTTTCCAGAGGCGCCCTCGCCGCGAGGATCGGTGGCGCGCTCTCGAACGCGGCGTCGTCCTCGTGCTCGGCATCGGGGATGAACTCCCAGAACGCCGCATCGGACAGGAAAGCGAAGGGCGTCGTGACGGCCTCGGCGGGGTTCTCCTCCGGCAGCAGCGAATCGAGGTCCGGCGCCATCAGCGCATCCTCGCCCTCCCCCGCCATCTCAGCCTCGGCTTGTGTCGCCAATGCGGGCACCGGGGCCTCCGGCGATCCGCCGCCCCAGACCTGCTGCAGCATGCGCTGAGGGGTGCGCCAATAGCGGACGCGGCCGGGATCGACGGGAGTTTCCGGCTCGGGCTCGGGCAGCGGGACAACCGCCTCGACGGCAGCGCGCTCGACATCCTGCCGGCGGATCTTGTCGGGGGTGCGCCCGTAGCGGACGAGCCCCGGCAAGGCCTGGCTCTCGGACGTGCGGTGCTCCATCGAAGCTGGCGCCGGAATATCAGCAAAATCAGATAGTTGGTCCGAGATACGAGCCGCGGGAGAGACGCTGTTCGCTTGGAGATTGCGATGGATTCGACGCATGGATCAACGCTGGCCCGACACTCACTCGACTGGGTATCGAGAGGTACCGGCGCAGGGTTAACAGCCCCTGAATTCAACCCGTCCTTTGCGCCCGCCGACGCCTTGCATCGACAGTATCATCACCCTGCCCCAAGCTCCTATTCCGCAGCCTTCGCGACAACCATCTTCGCCGCCTGCCCGCGCGCCGTCTTGAGCAGGTCGTTGCGCAGCCTGACCACCGCCTTCTGCACCACCGGAAAATCCTCGCCGAGCCCGGCCGCCGCCACCAGATTCATCGGCAGCGCCTTCTCGCACAGCTTGCGCCCTTCCGGCGTCAAGCTGACGCGGACCTGGCGCTCATCCGCCGGATCGCGCCGGCGGCGGATATAGCGGTGCTTCGAGCTTCTTCAGGATGGGAGTTAGCGTGTTCGACTCCAGGAACAGTTTCTCGCCCAGGCTGCCGACGCTCTGATTGTCTTCCTCCCAGAGCGCGACGATCGCGATGTACTGAGTGTAGGTCAGCCCGAGCTCGTCGAGAATCGGCTTGTAGGCGCGGCCATAGGCCAGATTGGCTTGCAGATGCCGACAATTCTAGGGAAATCCCGAGGCCCGCCTTTACTGCTCCTCCCTATGATCCCGCGCGATATTAGGGAGGAATTGATGGCCTTGAAGATGATGCTTGCCGGCGCCGCCGCTATGATGTTGCGGCAGCTTCCGCTGGCCGCCCCGGTCGAGCAGGCGCCGCTGGTGGCCCGCGGCATGGACGACCTGCCGTTGGAACCCTCCCCGATCGAGCCGTCCTGGATCATTTCCGGCGAGCCGTTCGCGCGCGTCGGCCTGCATTCGCGTGCCGGCGACGATGCCGCCACCACCGCGATGTGGGACTGCACTGCCGGCGAGTTCCGCTGGTACTTCGACTGGGACGAGACCGTCGTGATCCTCGAGGGCGAGGTCCATGTCACGGCGCAGGACGGCTCGCAGCGCACGCTACGGCAGGGCGACATCGCCTATTTCGCCGGCAAGACCTGGGCGACCTGGCGGATCGACAATTACGTCCGCAAGATCGCCTTCTGCCGCAAGCGCTTCCCCGCGCCGATCGCCCTGGCCTATCAGCTGCGCAACCTGCTACGCGGCGACAAGGGATCGTCAGGCGGCCTCGCAGCCTGACAGCAGAGCCACCAGGCCCCTCGATTCCGGCGGCAAGGACGCCCGCTCAGCGGTGGTAGAATGGATGCATCGGCAGGGCTCGCCCGGGCGCAGCCGGCGCGAAGATCGTGATCGCCTTCGGGTGAACCTTGAAATGCGCCGGCGTCGCGGTGACGATCTCGCCATCGGTATTGACCGGCATCGGCCGCTTCGTCTCGATGTCGAATTCGACACAGCGGGCCGTGCGGACCTCCTGCCAGGCGCCATGCGTGCCTGAGCGGAACGAGCGCAGCATCAGCGCCAGCTTCCAGAGGTTCTTCATCTCGAGGCTGTAGAGATCGAGATGCCCGTCATCGATCTCGGCGCTCTCCTCCACGACATTGCCGCCGCCATAGTGGCGACCGTTACCGACCGCGATCTGGTAGGTCTCGACGGCGGTCGTCCGTCCCTTCTCCTTGATCGTCGCGCCGAAATGCGAAGCGCGGGTCAGGACCTTGAGCGCCGCCACGGCATAGCCGAGGCGACCGAAGCGCTTCTTCAGCCCGGGATCCAGGCTTTGCGCGAGATCGCTGCTCAGCCCGATGCTCGCGACGTTGAAGAAGGCGTGGCCGTTGACCGTTCCGACATCGACCGGGCGGGTCTCGCCCCGCGCGATCACGTCGGCGGCGCCGGCCAGGTCCATCGGGATGTCGAGCGTCCGGGCGAGGTCGTTGGCCGTTCCCATCGGGATGATGCCGAGCGGCAGGCCGCTTTCCATCGCGGCGAGCGCCGACGACGAGACCGAGCCGTCGCCGCCGCAGACGATGACGAGATCGGCGATGTGCCGCAGGCGGACGATGTCGCGCGCGATCTCGGGCAGGGCCTCGAAGGTCTCGACGGTGACGTCGAGCCCGCCCGCCTCGAGCCGCTGCAGGACGGGCTCCAGCGATTCCTCGCCGCGGCGCGCCTTGGGGTTGCGCAGCAGCAAAGCGCGCTTGCGGGTGGCTTGGTTCATAGGGCCCCAGATCTGCAGGTCATGGGCAAGGCAGTTGGGAAAGCGCCGCGCCGATTTCAACCGCCGAGCCCGCTGCCGCCGAGGCCAAACCGATTCCGCTGGTCGGAACGGTGTGCGACCATGCGACGGGCGAACCCGATCTGCCGGCCCGGTCGCGCTCAACCGTTCCAGCCGCAAGGCCCGATGACTTCAAGGAGTTTCCGTGGTGGGTGATGTAGGGCTCGAACCTACGACCCGCTGATTAAGAGTCAGCTGCTCTACCAACTGAGCTAATCACCCATACGCCACGAAGACGTCGTCGGCGAGGCGTGGACCGCGTCCCGACGGGCGGCGATGTAGCAAACACCCCCGCCCCTGTCCACCCGTTTACGACAGAAATATGCAAACTGGTTGCGGACATGCTCGGCCGTCCTCGCGCCAAAGCCAGGAAAGACCTGCCGCTGCGGGCACGGCAGGCCATTTTCGCGAGTTTCAGGCGGCTTGGCGGCGATTGAGCAGGTGGTAGAGCGCGATCGCGGCGAAGGTCGCCGTGCCGATGCCGCCGAGCTCATAGCCGAAGATCGGCAGTTTCAGATCGCCGGCGCCGAGAATCAGGGCGGTCGCGACCGTCAGCAGATTCTTCGGCTCGGAAAAGTCGACCTTGTTCTCGACCCAGATCCGGCCGGCGGTCGCGGCAATCAGGCCGAAGACGACGACGGCAAGACCGCCCAGCACAGCGACCGGGATCGTGCCGATCACCGCGCCGAACTTCGGGGAGAAGCCGAGCAGGATCGCGATCACGCCGGCGGCGACGAAGACCAGCGTCGAATAGACCCGCGTCACCGCCATCACGCCCATGTTCTCGGCATAGGTGGTGACGCCAGTGCCGCCGCCCGAGCCGGCGATCATGGTGCCGACGCCGTCGGCGAAGAAGCCGCGGCCGATCAGCCCGTCGAGATTGCGCCCGGTCATCACCGAGATGCCCTTGATATGCCCGAGATTCTCCGCGACCAGGATGATCGCGACCGGCACGATCAGCGCGATCGCCTTGGCCTCGAACACCGGCGCGACGAAGTTCGGCAGGCCGAACCAGGCGGCCGCCGCGACCTTGCCGAAATCGACCGGCGGCGCGCCGAAGCTCGTCGCTGTCGCGGCGTAGAGGATATAGGCGGCAAGCCCGCCGATCAGCACCGGCAGGCGCTGGACCAGGCCGCGGCCATAGACGGCGATCAGCGCCACGGCGACGACCGTGAACAGCGCGATCCATTTGGTGTAGGCGCTGGCCGAGATCATGTTCATCGCGACCGCGGTCAGGTTGAGGCCGATCGCGGCGACGACGGCGCCGGTCACGACCGGCGGCAGCAGGGTCTCGATCCAGCGCGTGCCGACACCCTGCACGATCAGGCCGATCAGGGCATAGACCGCGCCGCAGGCGATGATGCCGCCGAGCGCGACCGGCAAATTGGCGTTGGGGCCGGTGCCGGCATAGCCGGTCGCGGCGATGACGACGCCGATGAAGGCGAAGGAGGAGCCGAGATAGCTCGGTAGCCGTCCGCCGGTGATGACGAAGAACAGCAGCGTCGCGATGCCGGAGAAGAAGATCGCGACGTTGGGGTCGAAGCCCATCAGGATCGGCGCCAGCACGGTCGCGCCGAACATGGCGACGACGTGCTGCAGGCCGGCGATGATCGTCTGCCCGGTCGGCAGGCGTTCGTCCGGCATCACGTCGCCGGAGGTCTTCAGCGTCCAGTTCGGAAAATAGCCAGCCATCTCGCCGCTCCCAGCCAACGCGCATGCGCGCACCGAGCCCGTCCGCTCGCCCTGCCGAGCGGCAGAACGGTCTCGGTCCTACATTGGAGACGGATTCACCGACCAGGCTGAAACAGCCTGATCGGATCCGGCTCTGATTTAATAGTGGCAAGAATCGGGCCTGCGCCAAGCGAACGACGAGCGTCGTCCACCGTAAAACGGCGATTCAGGCGGTGAGACGGTCGGAAACCGATTTGACGAAGCGGTTGAGGTTCTCAGCCAGGCCAGCAGCGACAGTGCCGACGGCGGCCGAGCGCTGATTCATCTCGCCGACCGATGCCCCGACCCGCTCCATGGCGCTGAGCGCCTCGGCTGCGAGGGTCAGCGCCGCCTCGATCTCGTCCGTGGTCGCCTGCGCATCCCGGGCGATGCCTTCGCTGACCGAAAATTGCTCCGTCACCGCACCGGCGACCGCCGACATGTTCCCTGCCATGCCGGAGACCGACTGGTCGATCCGCGCCATCGCATCGACGCAACGCGCGGTCGCCTGGCGAATCGCCTCGATCCGGCTGCCGATCGCCTCCGTCGCCCCGCTGGTCTGGGCGGACAGTGATTTCACCTCGCTCGCCACCACGGCAAAGCCACGCCCGGCCTCGCCGGCCCGCGCCGCCTCGATGGTGGCATTGAGTGCGAGCAGATTGGTTTGCGCCGCGATCTCCGAGATCAGGCCTACGACCGAGCCGACCTCGGAGACGAGCGCGGCCAGACTCTCGATCGTCCCTCGTGCCTCTCCCGCCACCGTGACCGTCTCGGCCGCGATCTCGGCGCTCTCCTGTGTCCGCCGGTCGATCTCGCCGATCGATTGGCGCAGCTGCCCGATCGAATCGACCGTCTGGGCAGCGCGCTCGCGCACCTTGTTCCAGCTTTGCCGGCTGGCCTCAGTGGTTTCGCCCGCCCGGCGCGACGCCGTCGCCGAACTGGCGGCGACCCGGCTGAGCGTCGCCGCGGCCTCCTCCGTCTCGCTCGAGACCTGCTCGACCTGCTGGCGGAAATCGTCGGCGAGCGCGGCGATGTCCGTGACATAGCGCGTCGTCTGCTCGGCCCGCATCGCATGAATGTCGCCGAGCGCGTTGACGAGATCGACGATCAGGAACTCCGCCAGCTTGACGCAATCGCGCGCCGTCTGCCGCGGGGAGAAGCGGTGCCGCCTGGCGATTTCGGGAAACAGCGAGCGCATCGCCGTCATCGCCAGAACCGCATGCGTGCGCGGGCCGAAGGGCGAGGCGGTCTCGGCCTGCACGGCCCGCCGCAGCGACGCCGCATAGGCGTCGTCGAACGTTGCCGCGAACAGGGAGCGGGCGTGCTGCGCCATCTCGCTGCGCAGGTTCGGCCCGTGCGCCCGCGAAGCTGCTCCCATGGTCGGATGCGCATCGAGCCGCTCGAAATGCAGCGCCACCGCTGCGTCGATCGCAGCGTCCAGCGTCGGAGCGAGCTCCCTGGCGAGCCGGAGCGTCGCATCGTCGACGCCGAAGATGGCGAGACGCGAATTTGGCGCGGCGGGCGCGAACGGGGACTCTCTTTGCGTCTGGTCGGCCATTGTGCGGGCTCGTTTCCAATGCCCACGCTGCCCGCAAAATGGTTAAGGAAGGGCCAAATCGCTCTTCAGGGAGCCATGCCGATGGCGCGGTAGCGCTCCCCGGCCTTCGCATCGAGCGCCTGCGCCCTGGCGAAATCGGCCGCCGCCTCGGCCGCGTCGCCGCGGCGCTGATGCGCCAAGGCGCGGCCATACCAGGCCTGGCCGAGACGGGCGTCGAGCGACAGTGCCCGGTCGAAATCGGCGATCGCCGCATCGGTCTGCCCGAGCGCCGTCCGCAAGGCGGCGCGCGCCACCCAGCCATCCGGATCGGCCCGGTTGGCCGCGACCGCGGCGTCGAGATCGGCCAGCGCCCGCTCGTATTCGCGGGCATGCTGCAGCAGCAGCGCCCGGTTGAGCAGGGCCGCGGCGTTGGCGGGCGCGACCGCGACGACGTCGTCATAGGCCTTGAGAGCGGCGCTGAGCTGGCCGCGCGCCGTCAACGCCCTCGCCCGCTGGAACAGCGCCTCGATCGAGAGCGGCTCGCTAAGCAGCGCCGTTTCCGCATCGGCCTGCGCGGCGGCGAAGGCACCGTCGCGGAAGCTCAGCCGGGCGCGCTGCACAAGCGCCGCCGGATTCTTCGGCTCGAGCAGCAGAGCGACGGCGAGATCGGCGCGCGCCTGCGCCTCCCGCTGCGGCTGGCCGATGCTGAACTGGGCCCGGCGGATCAGACGCGGCACGTCGAAGGCGTCGAGCGCCAGCGCCGCATCGAGCGCCGCGAGTGGATTCGGCGGGGTCGGCAGGGCCAGGGCCGGCTGCGGATGCTGCGGCCGCAGCATCCGATAGATTCCCCGAAGTGCCTCGCGCTCCCGCTCATAGGCGCCACCCGCATCGCGCCACAGCCCGGCGAGGCGCGCCGGCCAGACCTCGATCGAGCGGCCGAGCGCCGGCAGCAGCTCCTCGCGGCGTTCGCGCGCTCCCTCGTGCTCCGGATCGACCGCAAGCAGCGCTCCATAGGCAGCGGCAGCCGCGCTGCGATCGCCGCGGATCTCCTGCGCCAGCCCGAAGCCGAATAGCGTGGCGCGGTCCTGCGGCTTCAGCGCCAGCGCGGCGCGATAGGCTTCCAGCGCCGGCTCCGGCCGGCCGAGCGCCAGCAACGCATCGCCGCGCATGCCATGCCAGGCTCCGGCGTCGTGCCCGGGACCGGCTTGGTCGAGATCGCGCAGCGCCTTGTCGTTGCGGCTAAGCGTGAGCAGCAGCTGCGCTCGATTGCGCAGCGCATTGCCGTCGCCTGGAACGAGCGCGATGGCCCGGTCGAGATCGCGCAGCGCCTCTTCTCGCTTGCCGAGCCCGGCAAGCAGGCCGGCCCGGTTGTTCAGGCCGAAGGCAGCGCGCGGCTGAACCGCGAGCAAACGATCATAGGCCGCAATCGCCTCCTCGGTGCGGCCGATCCGCTGCAGCAGGAAGGCGCGTCGCGACAGCGCAGCTTCGTGCCGGGCATCGAGACGCAAGGCCCGCTCATAGCTTGCGAGCGCCGGCCCCTCGTGGCCGAGGGCCTCGAACGCCCGCCCGCGCTCCAGCCAGACCTGCACCACGGTCGGCTCCAGACGGAGCGCGCCGTCGAAAGTGGCGATCGCCTCTCGCGACCGCCCCAGCACGGCAAGCGACAGACCGCGGCGGTAATGATAGGAGGTGACCTGCGGCTCGAGCGCCAACGCGGCTTCGAAATCGGCCAGAGCGGCCTCGTGCTCGTTGTCGTCCTGCCGGAAGCGCCCCCGCGTCCCGCGCGCCCAGCTATTCGAGGGATCGAGCGCAATGGCGCCATCGAGATCGGTCCGGGCCCCGGCAAGATCGCCGGCGCGCTCACGCAGCAGAGCGCGATCTGCCAGCAAGGTTGCGCGCCCGCCGACCGCCATCGCCCGTTCGATCAGCGCTGCGGCTTCGACATGCCGGCCCAGCTCGGACAAGGCATGGGCTCGGCCACGTAAGGCCGCCAGGTGATTCGGCACCGCTTTGAGGGCCGCATCGAAATCGCGCAGCGCATCCTTCAGGGCGTTCTCAGCTTCGGACAGCCAGCCACGGCTGGCGAGCAGATCGGCGCGGAAGGCTCGGTTGAATTCGCTGCTCAGGCTCTCGTCGCAGGCAGCCCGCCGCTCGGCACGCTCGGCCTCGATGGCGCCCATGCAGATGCGCACGCGGTCCTGGGCTCGCTCGGCCCACTCCGGAACCGAGGCCGGCGCATAAGCCGCGGCTGACTGAATGCCCGCCATGGCAAACGCGCCGAGCGACATCAGGCGCAGCAACTTCATCGACGGACTCTCACCCTTAGCTCCCAGGCCGATCATGATGATGATCGGCAAAGGGCGCCAAAGGTCCAGAGGGCGCCGCGCCGGCAAAGCGAAAAAGCAGCCGCTGTGCCGCGCCGGTGACAGCGGCACGGGCGAACGCCTTCCATCCCTTCACACCGCCATTCCAGCTGAAGCGAAGCGGAGCGCCGGAACGACAGAGGATAGGATCTCGAGCGGGTGCGATCGGAGCAACCGATCCCGCCTTCGGGTCCCAAATGGCATCTTCGCGGATTGTCCCCGTCATGAGCGCCTGATACCAGCCTTGCACGCCGTCCCGGCGCGTCGTGGAGTTCGATCTTGACCTATTGCGCCGGCATCCTCGTGCAGGACGGGCTCGTGATGATTGCCGACACCCGAACCAATGCCGGGCTCGACGACATCTCGACCTTCCGCAAGCTGCACGTCTTCTCCTGGCCGGGCGAGCGGACGATGGCGCTCGCCACCGCCGGCAACCTCTCCGTCACCCAATCGGTCGTCAGCCTGCTGCACGAGGGCATCCCCAATCCGGAAACCGGAGAACCGGAGACGCTGCAGAACGCCCCCTCGATGTTCCGCGCCGCCCAGCTCGTCGGCCGCGCCGTCCGCAGCGTGCGCGAGAGCGATGGCGAGGCCCTGCGCGAGGCCGGCATCAAATACGACATGTCGTTCCTGTTCGGCGGCCAGATCCAAGGCCAGCCGATGCGGCTGTTCATGGTCTATTCGGCCGGCAACTTCATCGAATGCGGCATGGACGCGCCGTTCCTGCAGATCGGCGAGCACAAATACGGCAAGCCGATCCTCGACCGCGCCGTCACCTTCAAGACCCATCTCTACGACGCGCTCAAGGTCGGGCTGATCTCGATGGATTCGACGATGCGCTCCAATCTCGGGGTCGGCCTGCCGATCGACATGATCGTGCTGCGACGTGATGCCGCGGCTCCCGAACTCAATCGCCGCATCGAGGCCGGCGAGCCCTATTTTCACGATCTGCGCGAGCGCTGGTCGGCAGCACTGCGCGCCGCCCATATGGCCATTCCCCGCCCGCCCTATGAGCCGACCGGCGAATAGGGGCTAGTGCAGGCAAAAAGAAATGCAACTTCCGTGATTTCTCGGCTTCTCCGGAAACCGGATGGCAAGATTCCGCTGTGAAGGTCGGCTGTCTGCGCGCCACAGGTCAGGGCCTTTGCCGTTACTCGTCAAGATCGCGAATAGTGAATCCTCGGCACGCACGCTGACTCGGACCCTGCCGATGTTGGCGATCGCCTTCGCGCTCGTGCTCGCGGCGATCCTCGGCGTGATGATCGCCATGGTCCGGGATGCGAATCTGATCGAGGCGGAGCGGCAGCGCGACCGCGTCGAGGCGGCGCTCACGACCCAGGTCCATCTGCGCCGCCTGCGCTTCGAGAACCTTCAGGCGGCCGGCGTACTGACCCCTATCCTCAACAGCGTTCTGCCGAGCGCGACGCTGCAATGGGCCTTCGCCCAGCTGGCCAATCGCTTCCTCGACTTCGACGGGACCTATCTGGTCACGGCATCGGGCCGTGTCCTCGCCGGGGTCGAACAGCGCCAGACCGCCGCACAGACCAACTACGACGCCCTGGTCCGGCTCAGGCCGGACTTGCCCGGCGGCGGCGCCCGGGGCGCGATGCCGGGTATCGAGAACGGACCGGTCAGGGCCGTTCTCGTCTATCATGGCTCCGACACCTTTGGCATCATCTCAGCCGATCTGCGCCGGCCCGAACAGGCCGGTCAGCAGGAAGGTGGTGCCGAGACCGCCGCCTTCATCGTCGGCTATCGCAAACTGGTCCAGTCCCAGCTCGACGAGCTCGGTCAACGCTATCGCGTGCCGCGCCTGGAAATCGTGACCGAGCGGCCGGCCGACCCGTTGCGCCGCCGCGATGTTCCCTCGCCCGACGGCTCGGTCAATGCCTGGCTGAGCTGGACGCCGGAACGCCCGGGCGATGCCATGATCAGCCAGTTTGCTGGAGCGCTCGGCGCGGTCATCGCGCTGTTCATCGCCTTGTTCGCCTACGTCTACCATCGCTTGCGCAGCGCCGCGCAGCAGATCGCCTCGCGAGAGCGGCAGATCCACCGGCTCGCAGCCCAGGACGAGCTCTCCGGCCTACCCAACCGCCGGACCTTCGACCTCCGGCTCGATCAGGAGCTTGCGCAGCTCGGCCGGACCAAGAGCGCGCTCGCCGTGCTGCTGCTCGATCTGGACCGCTTCAAGGCGGTGAACGACACCTATGGCCACAATGCCGGCGACGAGCTGATCCGCCAGGTCGCCAGCCGCCTCACCACGATCCTGCGCCTCGGCGACACCGTCGCCCGCCTCGGCGGCGACGAGTTCGGCATCATCCAGACGCATATGACGGCGCCGAACGCCAGCGCCGCACTCGGTCAGCGCATCCTCGACGCGCTGACCGCGCCCTTCGAGATCGGCGGCGTCGCCGTCACCATCGGCTGCTCGATCGGCATCGCCCATGCGCCGCAGGACGGCGCCGACCGCAGCACGCTGCTGCGCCTGGCCGACACCGCCCTCTACCAGGCCAAGAACGAAGGCCGGAACCGCTATTCCTTCTTCGAGCCGCAGATGAACCGGGCGTTGCAGATGAAGCGCATGGTCGAGGAAGACCTGCGCAACGCCATCGCCAGCGATCAGCTGTTGCTCCACTTCCAGCCGCAGGTCTCGATCGACGGCGCCAGCATTGTCGGCGTCGAGGCCCTGGTGCGCTGGCCGCATCCTGAACACGGGATGATCCCGCCCTCCGAATTCATCAGCATCGCCGAGGAGCGCGGCCTGATCGTGCCGCTCAGCGAATGGGTGCTGCGCCGCGCCTGCGAGCAGGCAAGGCAATGGCCGGGCATCAAGCTCGCGGTCAACGTCTCGCCGATCCAGTTCCGCCACAAGGATTTCGTCGCCAGCGTGATCCGTGTCCTCGAGGAGACCGGCTTCGATGCCGAGCGGCTCGAGCTCGAATTGACCGAGGGCGTCGTCGTCGAGGATGCCGATGCCGCCGAAGCGGCGATGATGGATCTGCGCGCCCATGGCGTCAGCCTGGCGCTCGACGATTTCGGCACCGGCTATTCGAGCCTGATCTATCTGCGCCGCTTCGCCTTCGACAAGATCAAGATCGACCGTTCCTTCCTCGAATACATGGAGGCGACCGGGGAGTCGGCGATCCTCGTCCATTCGGTCGTGCATCTCGGCCGGGCGCTCGGCCTGCGGGTCTGCGCCGAGGGCGTCGAGACTGCCGAGCAGCACCGTTTCCTGCAGGCGATCGGCTGCCACGAACTGCAGGGCTTTCTGTTCTCCAAGGGCGTGCCGCCGGAGGAGATCGACCGGCTGCTGACCCTGGAACGGCCGTTCGAACAGGCGCTCGCAGCCTGAGCGAGAGGCTTAGAAGAAGCTCGCCAGCCAGCTCACCAGCGCATAGGCGAAGCCCGCCGACAGAGCGAGACCGGCGGCGCCGACCACGGCCCCGGCGATGATCAGCAAGCCGTCACGCTCGACCAGGCCGAGCCCGACTAGGCAGACGGCGAGTCCGAGTGGGATCTGGCCGATAAACGGCGCCGCCACGATCAACCCGAGCGCCAGGAACAGCAGCACCGCGCCAAGCACCGGCAAGGCGAAGGGGCCGCCGAGCATGGTCAGTCGCGGCCTCGAGAAGCGTTCGAGCCGGATCAGCGGCGGCAAGGCGCGCTGGACGGCGCGCGCGAGATCCGCTTGGGCGATGCTCCTGTCGAGCAGCCGCTGTGGCAGCCAGGGCGTGGTGCGTGCCATCAGCATCTGCGCCGCGACGAAGGCGAGAACCAGGCCGCAGACCAGCGGGATCGGCGGCGGCATCGGCAGACAGTTCGGCAGGCCGAGCAGCACGACCAGCAGCGCGTAGGCCCGGTCGCGCAGCGCGGCGACGATGTCACGGACGGCGACACGCGGGCCCGGCAGATGAGCGAGCGCGATCAGCAGTCCGGAGGTGCGCAAGGGGGAGGACAAGCAGGCTCGCCAAGCGATGAGCAGGGCCTGCGGCCTAGCATGCCCGGCGGCGGGCCAACAACCCCGCCGACTGCATGCCGGTCAGTGCAAGGTCAGGACGCCGTTCACATTGACGATCTCGGCCGGGCGGATCAGGTGCGAATGCGCCACCGTGACCGAATGTAAGGGACCGTCGAGCTCACGCCGCCAGAAATCGAGGAACCTATGCAGTTCCGGGAAGCGCGGGGCGAGATCGTACTCCTGCCAGACATAGCTCTGGAGGAAGTCGGGGTGATCCGGCATCCGGTAGAGGATTCTGGCGGTCGTCAGCCCGTAACCTGCAAGTTGGCGTAGGAAATCCTGCGAAACCATGACTGATACCCTCCTTGACCCAGGAAGACGATGAGCCGGCTGCCATCAGGCTGCGCCGCGATGGTTAACAAACACTTGCAGGAATTCTGCCAACTGCCACACTCATGACGTGTGTTGGCGCCGTCTGAGTATGCAACGGAAGGGGCGTGGGCGTGGCTTGGGGGGTCGCGAAGCGTTCGGGGTTGCTCGCGCGTGGATTCGGCGCGGCGGTTGCGCTTGCCTCATCGCCCCTGAAAGCCGATCCGGCGCTGATGGAGCGCAGCCCGCTCTCGCTGGCGATCTTCGGCTCGCTCGAGGCCGACGCCAGCAAGACCTACGGCTCCGTCGGGCTGAAATGGGCGTTTGGCAATAGCGGCGGGCTCGATGCCAGCGGCTTCCGCCTCGGCCTGAAATGGGGCGAGAGCGTCGAGCCGGCCCGGCGCAGACCGACGCAGGGGCGCCTCTACAAGACCGAACTCCAGGCGCTGCTCGGCTATGAATGGCGGATCGGCGACAGTTTCCTGTCGTTCGCTGCCGGTCCCGAGATCGAGGCCCAATATAGCGAGACACGCTCCGAGCGCAGCTTCGAGCAGCGCGGCATGGTGCGCTTGCAGGCCGATCTCTGGTCCAAGCCCATCGAAAATTGGTTGGTGCAGGCCAATGCCTATACCGTCCTCGCCGATGGCAACCGCTACTGGGGCCGCCTAGCCGGGGGCTGGCGGCTGACAGGCGAGCTTTATCTCGGCCCCGAGCTCGAAGCCTATCGCGAGCGCGCCTATCACAAGCTGAGGATCGGCCTGCATCTCACCGGCCTGCACCTGTTCGGTCTCGACTGGCGCTTCGCAGGAGGGCTTCAGAAGACGAGCGACGAAAAGTCTGGGGCCTATGTCACGCTGGGGCTACTCTGGAAGCGCTGACGATCAGCCGTGCGGCCCCTGCCCCGTCAACGCCCTGAGCGCTTCCGGCGTATCGATGTCGAGCGCAATGGCGGGGTCGTCGAGCGCGATCTCCTCGACCGCGTCGCCGGCTGCATCGAGCAGGCGGCGCGCGCCTTGATCGCCATCGAGCTTGGCGACCTCCGGAAAGAGCTTGCGCGCCAAAAGCACCGGGTTGCCACGCTGGCCTAGCAGGGTCGGCGCCACGGCGAGCGCATCGGGCCGGTCGGCGAAGGCCTGGGCCAGCCGATCGATCACCCCGGCCGTGACATTCGGCATATCGCCGAGCGAGACGACGACGCCCGGCACCTCCCCCGGCAGCGCTGCGAGCCCGGCCTTGAGCGAGCCGGCAAGTCCTTCGGCGAAGCCAGGGTTGTGCACGAAGCCGACATCGAGCCCGGCGAGCGCGGCCCGGACCTCATCCTGCTGGTGGCCGGTGACGACGAGCACCGGAGCAGCACGTGAGGCGAGTTGCGCCTCGACGGCATGGCGGACCAGCGGCTTGCCACGGACCTCCTGCAACAGCTTGTTGCCGACGCCCATCCGGGTCGACCGGCCCGCGGCCAACACGATGCCGGCGACGGGCGCCGCATCGCCGTGCCCCGGCGCGCGCGGCTGCGGCCGCGAGACGATCTCCATCAAGAGGCCGCCCACACCCATCTTCTGGATCTCGGCCCGCGTCACCGGCACGCCGGCGAGGCTGCGCTGCAGCACCCAGTCGAAGCCGTTCTCCTTGGGCGAACGGGCACAACCCGGCGCACCAATCACGAGCTTGCCGTCCAGCGCACCCAGCATCAGCAGATTGCCGGGATCGACCGGCATGCCGAGATGCTCGACCGTGCCGCCAGCCTCCACCAACGCCTTCGGCACGACATCGCGCCGATCCGTGATGGCGGACGCGCCGAAGACGACGACGAGCTCCGCCGACCCGGCCACCGCTTCGCGGATCGCCTGCGCCAGCGGCGGGCTCTCATGCGGGACGCGGGCGTCGCGCTCGATCGCGGCGCTGCCCGGCTGAAGCCGCTCGCCCAAGGTCCGCAGCGTCTTGTCGACCACGCTGGTCTTCAGGCCCGGCAGAAGGGTCGAGATCACCGCTACCGACTTTAATTTGTACTCGGCGATCGCGATCGGCTTGTCGGCGCCGAGCCGTTCGAGCGCCTCCGAGATGCGTTGCTCCGGCACGGCGTAGGGAATGATCTTGACCGTGCCGACCATCTCGCCTGCGACGACCGGCTTCAGCGCCGGCAAGGTCGCGACCGTGATCGCCTCGTCGACGGCGTTCAGCGCATCGATTACGCTTGCGTCGATCTGCAGCACGCCCGCCGCCGCAGCGAACAGGTTGACCCGGCCGGTGAACGGCGCCTCGGTCACCACCGCCCGGCCGGCCAGCGCCCGCGCCAATTGCTCGGCGGCGGCGTTCTCGTCGATGTCGCCGGTTTCGAGCTGCACCGCGACGATCTCGGTGAGGCCGGCAGCCGCGAGCTTGCGGGCGTCCTCCTCGCCGATCGTCGCGCCCTTGCGCACGATCGCCTCGCCGGCGCGCACGGTATGGGCTGCAACAGCGCCGGCGGCCTCAGCGATGGGGATGGGACCGAACTTCATCAGGCGTAGTCTCTCAAACCGGCTTGCGGCGCGGGCCGCGCAGGGCCTGCACGATCTCGGCGAGAATCGCGAGCGCGATCTCGGCCGGCGAGACCGCGCCGATGTCGAGCCCGATTGGCGCATGGATGCGTTTCACATCAGCCTCGCCGAAACCGGCCGCGGCCAGCCGCTCCAGACGCTTGCCATGCGTCTTCCGGCTGCCGAGCGCGCCGATATAGAAGCAGTTCGAGCGCAGCGCGGCGATCAACGCGGGGTCGTCGATCTTCGGATCATGCGTCAGCGCGACGAAAGCGGTGTATCCGTCAAACGGCACCTTCTGCAGCGCTTCCTCCGGCCATTCAGCCAGCAAGGTCACCTCCGGGAAGCGCTCCTGCGTCGCGAAGGCTGTGCGTGGATCGATGATTGCAACATCAAGATCGAGCAGCTTGGCCATCGGCGCCAGCGCCTGCGAGATATGGACCGCGCCGGTGACGACGATGCGCGGCGGCGGCGCCTGCACGGTCAGGAAATAGGCCTTGCCGTCGACCTCGACAGTGCCGCTCTTGCCGCTGCGCAACTGCTTGTCGAGCGCCTCCGCCATCTCATCGCCGGCAAGATCGGCCTCCTTGACCAGCCGCTGCTCGCCTGTCGCAAGATCAGTCACCAGCACCGTCGCGCGTCGCGCGGCGCGCTCGGCATTGAGCGTGGAGAGAAGCTGGATATCCACGGCGTCAACCCTTGTCGGTGGCGAGCTTGAGGCCGAGCCCGATCATCAGCGAGCCGCCGAGCCAGCGCCCGAGTGCGAAGCCGGCGCGGCTCGCCTTCATCGTCTTCATCACCAGGCTGGCGCCGAGCACGGTGACGAGATCGGCCGAGGAGAAGGCGAAGTTGACGATGGTGCCGAGGATCAGGAACTGCGCCCAGACCGGCAGCGCCGCCGTGGGATCGACGAACTGCGGCAGGAGCGCGATGAAGAACAGCGCGACCTTCGGGTTCAGCACCTCGACGATGAAGGAATCGACCAAAGCGCGCCGGACCGTCTTGGCCGGCGCTACGGCCTGCATCTCCCCACCCAGTTTGGAGCGAATCATGCCGATGCCGAGCCAGACCAGATAGAGCGCGCCGACGATCTTCACCGCGAGATAGAGCTCGGGCACGTGCTTGAACACGGCCGAGAGCCCGAAGGCCGCAGCGACGACATGGACGTAGCAGCCGAGATGGATGCCGAGCATCGCCATCAGCCCGGCCTTGCGGCCATGGGCAATGGTCTGCGCCGCCGTATAGAGCAGCGCCGGACCAGGAAAATAGGCGATCAGCAGCGTCACCGTCGCGAAGGCGAGGAGCGTTTCCCAGGAGGGCATCGACAGGCTCCCTTAAGCCCGGACCGGCTCGACATAGACCTTGATCCGGCCGCCGCAGGAGAGGCCGACCTGCCAGGCCGTCTCGTCGGCGACGCCGAATTCGAGCGTGCGCGGCTTGCCGTCGGCAATAACGTCGCCGGCTTCCGCGACGACCGCGCCCTCGACGCAGCCGCCCGAGACCGAGCCGAGGAAGTTGCCCTCGCCATCGATGACGAGATGCGAGCCGACCGGGCGCGGGGCCGAGCCCCAGGTCTCGACCACGGTGGCGAGCGCGACGCCGCGGCCAGACTTGGCCCAGGCCTCGGCGGTGGCGAGAATGTCGGTATCGGTGCTGATCATGGCGCGACCTCGTGAAACGAGCGGATGGCCGCTTCCGTCATTGCGAGCGCAGCGAAGCAATCCAGGAGCGGCCGAGCTCTACGACTCCTGGATTCCTTCGTCGCTATGCTCCTCGCAATGACGTTGGAGCCATCGACAAAACAGATCATGCCTCAACCCGCCTTCTTCAACCACTGGCGCGGATCGTTGATCTGCCGTGCGTCGGAGGACAGCGCGGCGCAGAGATCGGCCATCGCGGCGAGATTATGGATCGGCCGGAACTGGTCGACATGCGGCAGCATTGCCCGGATTCCGCTGGCCCGCGCCTCGAAGGCGTCGTAGCGCAACAGCGGGTTGAGCCAGGTCAGCTGCCGGCAGGAGCGATGCAGACGGTCCATCTCGAACGAAAGGTCAGGGCCGAGATGCCGCTCCAGCCCGTCGGTGAAGAGCAGCACCACCGCCCCGCCCGTGAGCACGCGGCGCGACCAGACCCGGTTGAAGGCGTGCAGCGCCGAGGCGATGCGCGTGCCGCCCTCCCAGTCCGGCGCCGCCTTGCCGGCGAGCGCCAGCGCCTCGTCCGGGTCGCGGGCGCGCAAGCTGCGCGTGACATTGGTCAATCGCGTGCCGAAGACGAAGGAATGCACGCGCCGGCGCTGCTCGGTGATGGCGTGCAGGAAATGCAGGAAGATGCGCGAATACTCCGCCATCGAGCCGGAGATGTCGACGAGCGCGACAACCGGTGGATGGATCTCGGCGCGCTCGCGGAAGGCGAGATCGATCGAGGCGCCGCCGCCTCTGAGCGAGCGACGGAAGGTGCGGCGCGGATCGATCCGCGCGCCCGCATGCGCCGCCTGGAAGCGCCGCGTCGGCACGGCGTCATCGGGCAGCCTGAGCTCGGCGATGAGCTGCCGCGCCTTGGCGATCTCGGCCGCGCTCATCTGAGCGAAGTCGCGCGATTTCAGCGTCTCGCGCTCGGAGACGGTGAGCCGCGCGCTGAGCTCGGTCAATTCGACCGGCGGCTCCTCCTCACGCGGCGGCGGGGTGAAGGCCCCGGCGACGCGCAAGGCTCCCGCCTCGGGTTTCTGCGGTTCGCTGTCGACCCGCGGCGTCACCGGCGACATCTGCGCCATCAATTTCTCGATCAGCCCGCGCCGGCGCCAGAACAGCCGGAACGCCTGATCGTAGACCACCGAATCCTCGTGCTTCTTCACGAAGATCGCATGCAGCGCCCAGTACACGTCCTCTCGCCCGCCGAGCGCGCCGTCCGCCAGCGCCTCGACCGCCTCGACGACGGCGCCCGGCCCGACGCGCAGGCCGGCGCCCCGCAAAGCGCGGGCGAAATAGGCGACGTTCTCGGGGAGTTTGCCGCTCAAGCGGCCGTCTCGGTCATGAAAACCTTCTGGGCCACGACCCATTTGCCATCGACTTTCAGGAAGGACAGAAGGTCGGTGAAATAGCGCGGTGGCATCTGGCACTTGACCTTGACCAGCGCCATGGACGGCCCGACCAGGTCGATCGCGAGGATATGGTCGCCGCGCTCCAGCCCGGACTCCCTCGGCGATTTGCGGCCGCGCACCGCTTCGAACCACTGCTCGCGCGGCACGACCTTGAGCTCGCCGTCGAGCGATTGGGTGAGCGCGCTGGTCGGATGAAAGACCGAGGCGAGCTTGTCGACATCGCCCTCGTACAGCCCGTCGAGATAGGTCCAGGTCGCGGCCTCGATCGCCTTGATGTCGTCGTTCATCGCTTGCTCCCGCTGCACATCATGGTCGGCCTTGAGCCGACCATCTCGGAAACCAGTGTTCTCTCGTCATGAGATTCTTGGGTCTGCGCGGAGTTTATCCTTGGGCCGGCCAAAGGCCGGATCCGAGGGCTGCACCCGAGAATGACGGCGAAAACTCATCCCCGCGCCGCCTGCTTGGCCTGGTCGAGCAGTTCGCCGACCTTCGAGCCCTGCATCGCCTGGATGTCGTCCTGATACTTCAGCAGCGCCCCGAGCGTGTCGGAGACGATGGCCGGATCGAGCGCCACCGCATCGAGCTCGACCAGCGCGCTGGCCCAGTCCAGCGTCTCGGCGACGCCCGGCGCCTTGAACAATTCCTCCTTGCGGATCGCCTGCACGAAGGACACGACCTGCTTGGCGAGCTTGGCGGGAGCGCCCGGCGCCTTCGCCTTCAGGATGGCGAGTTCGCGCGCAGCGTCGGGATAGCCGACCCAGTGATAAAGGCAGCGGCGTTTCAGCGCGTCATGGATCTCGCGGGTGCGGTTCGAGGTGAGGATCACGATCGGCGGCTCGGCAGCCTTGATCGTGCCAAGCTCGGGGATCGTGACCTGCGCATCGGCCAGCACTTCGAGCAGGAAGGCCTCGAAGGCCTCGTCGGTGCGGTCGAGCTCGTCGATCAGCAGGATCGGCGCGCCGCCCTCCTGCGGCTCCAGCGCCTGCAGCAGCGGGCGCTTGACCAGATAGCGCTCGGAGAACAGGTCGCTCTCCAGCTGCGCACGATTCCCCGCGACGCCGCCGGCCTCGGCGAGACGGATCGCCATCATCTGGCCGGCATAGTTCCACTCGTAGACGGCCGAGGCGAGGTCGAGCCCCTCATAGCATTGCAGGCGGATCAGCCGGCGCCCGAGCGCGGCGGACAGCACCTTGGCGATCTCGGTCTTGCCGGTACCGGCTTCCCCCTCGAGCAAGAGCGGGCGCTTCATCCTGAGCGCCAGGAAGAGCACGGTCGCCAGCGCCCTGTCGGAGACATAGCCCTGCGATTGCAGCAGGGAGAGCGTGGCGTCGATCGAGGTCGGAAGGCGCGATGAGGTCAGCATGGACAAGGTCTAGCGCGGCGCGGGAGGTGACGGAAGCCGCGCTGGCGCAGGGCGAGCGCCGCAATATGCAGGAGATCGGGCTCTACACGTTGAAGGACGGCAAGATCGTCGAGGAGCGGTTCTTTTGTTGAAGAAGCGCTCCATCCCGTTCCGTGTCATCCCGGACAAGCCGCGTCAGCGGCGCCGATCCGGGATCGATGCCGGAACCGTTCAGGAATGGCTCCCGGCTCTCCGCTTCGCTACGGCCGGGATGACCAGGCCATGTTGGGTCGGCTCAAGCCTTCCCAGTCGCCTGCGCCACCGCCTGCTTCGCCATCACGCCGATCAGATGGGCGCGGTATTCGGCATCGGCATGGATGTCGCCATTGATGCCCTTGGCGGTGTGCTTGAGCCCGTCGAGCGATTTCACCGCAAAGCGCGCCTTCAGCGCCGCTTCTGCTTCCGGCCAGCGGAAGACACCGCCCTCGCCCGCGCCGATGATGGCGACAGCGACCTCGCTGCCGCGCTTGGCGACGAAGACGCCGACCAGCGCATAGCGCGAGGCCGGATTGCGGAACTTGGCATAACCCGCCTTGGACGCGACCGGGAACGAGACCTTGACGATGATCTCGCCCTCGTCCAGCGCCGTCTCGTAGAGACCGGTGAAGAACTCGTCAGCCGGCAGCTTGCGCTTGTTGGTCACCACCGTCGCGCCGAGCGCCAGCAACGCCGCCGGATAGTCGGCCGCCGGGTCGTTGTTGGCGACCGAGCCGCCGATCGTGCCGCGATGGCGCACATGCGGATCGCCGATATGGCTGGCGAGATAGGCCAGCGCCGGAATCGCCTGCTGCACCTCGGGGGACGATGCGACCTCGGCATGGGTCGTCATCGCGCCGATGACGAGGTTGCGGCCCTTGCGGGCCATGCCCTTGAGGTCGGCGCAGGAGGAGAGATCGACCAGCGCGCCGGGCGAGGCCAGGCGCTGCTTCATCGTCGGCAGCAGCGTGTGGCCGCCGGCGAGCAGCTTGGCGTCCTCCTTCTTGGCGAGGAGGCTGGCGGCCTGTCGCGCGGTCGCCGGGCGGTGATAGGTGAAGGCGTACATGGTCTCGTCCTTTCAGATCACTCGGCAGCCATGCGGCTGAGCGTTTTCTGCGCGGCGCGCCAGACGGCCTGCGGCGTCGCCGGCATGGCGATGTCCTCATGGCCGAGCGCGTCGGTGATGGCGTTGATGACCGCGGGTGGCGAGGCGATGGCGCCGGCCTCGCCGCACCCCTTGATGCCCAGCGGATTCGACGGGCATGGCGTGACGGTCATGCCGACCTCGAAGGACGGCAGGTCGTCGGCGCGCGGCATGCAGTAATCCATGAAGCTCGCGGTCACGAGCTGGCCGTCGGCATTGTAGCGGGCGCCTTCGAGCAGCGCCTGGCCGACGCCCTGCGCGATGCCGCCATGGACCTGGCCCTCGACGATCATCGGGTTGATGACGTTGCCGAAATCGTCGACCGCGGCCCAGCGCTCGATCCGGGTCACGCCCGTGTCGGGATCGATCTCGAGCTCGCAGATATGGACGCCGGCCGGGAAGGTGAAGTTGGTCGGATCGTAGAACGCCCCCTCCTTCAGGCCCGGTTCGAGGTCCTGGCCGTTGAACTTGTGCGCGACATAGGCCTGCAGCGCGCAGGAGCCGAAATCGAGCTTGCGGTCGGTGCCCTTGACGGTGAAGTTGCCGTCCTTGAAGTCGATATCGGCCTCGTCCGCCTCCAGCACATAGGCCGCGACCTTCTTGCCCTTGACGATCACCTTGTCGATCGCCTTGAAGATGGCGGACATGCCGACCGCGCCCGAGCGCGAACCATAGGTGCCCATGCCCATCTGCACCTTGTCGGTGTCGCCATGGACGATCGAGACATTCTCGAGGGGCACGCCGAGCCGGTCGGAGACGAGCTGGGCGAAGGTGGTCTCATGGCCCTGCCCGTGGCTGTGCGAGCCGGTCAGCACCTCGATCGTGCCGATCGGATTGACCCGAACCTCGGCCGATTCCCATAGGCCCACGCCCGCGCCGAGCGAGCCGACCGCAGCCGAGGGCGCGATGCCGCAGGCCTCGATATAGGCGGATAAGCCGATGCCGCGCAGCTTGCCATTGCGGGCCGAGTCGCGGCGGCGCTTCGGAAAGCCCTTGTAGTCGATGATCTCCATCGCCTTCTTCAGCGAGGCCCCGTAATTGCCGGTGTCGTACATCATGATCACCGGCGTCTGGTGCGGGAACTTCCTGATGAAGTTCTGCGTGCGGAACTTGGCCGGGTCCTTGCCGAGCTGGCGCGCCGCGACCTCGACCAGCCGCTCGACCACGAAGGTCGCCTCCGGCCGCCCTGCCCCGCGATAGGCATCGACCGGGGCGGTGTTGGTGTAGACCGCGTCGACCTCGCAATAGATCGCCGGGATGTCGTACTGGCCGGACAAAAGCGGCGCGTAGAGATAGGTCGGCACCGACGACGAGAAGGTCGAGAGATAGGCGCCGAGATTGGCGGTGGTGTGCACCCGCATCGCCAGCATCTTGCCGTCGGCGTCCATGGCGAGCTCGGCATGGGTGACATGGTCGCGACCATGGGCGTCGGAGAGGAAGGCCTCGGTCCGGTCAGAGGTCCACTTCACCGGCCGGCCGACCTTCTTCGCCGCCCAGACGCAGACCGTCTCTTCGGCATAGATGAAGATTTTCGAGCCGAAGCCGCCGCCGACATCCGGCGCGATAACCCGAAGCTTGTTCTCAGGTGCGATGCCGATGAAGGCCGAGAGCACCAGCCGCGCCACATGCGGGTTCTGGCTGGTGGTGTAGAGCGTGAAGGCGCCCTCGCCCTGGTCGTAATCGCCGACCGCGGCGCGCGGCTCCATCGGGTTCGGCACCAGCCGGTTGTTGACGATGTCGAGCTTGGTGACGCGCTTGGCCGCCTTGAAGGCCGCGTCGGTCGCAGCCTTGTCGCCGAGATGCCAGTTGAAGACAGTGTTGTCCGGCGCCTCGGCATGAACTTGCGTCTTGGCCTTGGCCGCGGTTGCGGTATCGACCACCGCCGGCAGCACGCCATAGTCGACGACGATCGCCTCCGCCGCGTCACGCGCCTGCGCCAGCGTCTCGGCCACCACCACCGCGACATGGTCTCCGACATAGCGGACCTTGCCCTGGGCGAGCGCCGGATGCGGGCCTGCCCGCATCGGCGAGCCGTCCTTGTTGTGGATCATCCAGCCGCAGATCAGCCCGCCGACCTTGTCGGCGGCGAGATCGTCGCCGGTGAAGATCCCGAGCACGCCCGGCATCGCAGCGGCGGCCTTCGTGTCGATCTTGTCCAGCGTCGCGTGCGCATGCGGCGAACGCAGGAAATAGGCATGGGCCTGGCCGGGCCGGTTGATGTCGTCGGTGTAGCGGCCCTGGCCGGTGATGAAGCGGTGGTCTTCCTTGCGGCGGACGGGAGCGCCGATTCCGGTGGCGGACATGGATTCCTCCTGGCGTGACGCCTCTTGAGCGGGCGTTGAAGCAACTATGGCTGGATCACATCGGCGAGGGCCGCATCACGGCGCGGCCCAAGACGGCGCTTACTCGGCGGCCTGCCGCGGCGGCTCACGGTCCCTGGTCGAGCCACCCGCCATTGCCTCGGCGCCGGCGGCGATCGCCTTGACGATGTTGTGGTAGCCGGTGCAGCGGCAGATATTGCCGTCGAGGTCCTCGCGGATCGTCTTCTCGTCGAGGCTGTTGCCGCGGCGATTCACGATATCGACCGCCGCCATGATCATGCCTGGCGTGCAGAAGCCGCATTGCAGGCCGTGATGCTCGCGGAAAGCCTCCTGCATCGGATGCAGCGCCCCGCCATTGGCCAGCCCCTCGATCGTCGTCACCTGGGCGCCCTCGCAGGACAGCGCCAGCGTGGTGCAGGCCTTCACCGCCTTGCCGTCGAGATGGACAACGCAGGCGCCGCACTGGCTGGTGTCGCAGCCGACATGGGTGCCGGTCAGTCGTAGATTTTCGCGCAGGAACTGCACCAGAAGGGTGCGTGGATCGACATTCGCGGTGACGGCCTTGCCGTTCACCGTCATGGACAGATTGGCCATGGGGCACTCCTCCGAAAGCCTGTTTTCTGCACGGCCCGCGACATCCCGAAGGCCGCACGATCCACTCGCAGGCCCGTCACGAGCCAGCGGAGAATTTCCTTGGAACAACTTCAAAAAGCAGTGTGGACCCGGGATTTTCCGCGGTCAAGCGGGTGGCCATCCCGCAACGGGGCTCGTTTGGCGGCGTTTTTATATGGTTTTGAACACCGGCATGGGAAGGCGACGTTCGGCAGCTCGCAACCGGCGAGCGAACTCTTTGCGGAATCTTAACCACACATCTGCAACATCGCTGGTCGGAATGACGATCTCCGATCGTCCCGCTCACGGATGGCGCGGTTGGCCTCGATCCTCGAACACGTCCAGCGTCGCCTTACGGCGATCGGCTATGACGAGCGTCAGCGCAAGCGCCTGCGCCGCTATCGCGCCATCGTCGAACGCGTCATCGTCGAGGTGGTCGAGCAGGATTTCGCCCGCGCCTTCGCCATCCACCCGCTGCTGAAGCCGGCCGTCGAGCCGGTCGCGGCCGAGCTCTATGCCGCCGAGGCCGATCATTTCCGCCTGCTCTTCGACGGTGATTTCGACCAGCGCTATTGCGATTCGCTGGAACGCCTCACCGGGCTCGAACGGCACGGCCAGGTCGGCGCCCGCGCCCGCGCCTCGATCGCGTTCACGCTGTTCCGGATCTTCCTGGAGGAGAGCCGTACGCGGCTGGTTCTCTCCCGGCGCGACATCCCGCATGATCTCTTCATCATCGAGCGGGTGCTGACCTACGACGTCAACACCGCCATGTCGCTCGACCGCGAGTTCGAGGCGGCGGAGGCCCGCCGGCGCGGCGTCGCGCTCGACGAGGTCGCCGCGACGCTGACCTCGCGGATCGGCCAGCTCGACGGCGCGATCAGCAAGGCGGTCGATCTCTTCGTCGAAACCGCCGGCGAGACCTCGGCTGCCAGCAGCTTCATCAAGGACCAGGTCGGCTCGGTCACCCAGAGCTCGCTGCTCGTCCGCGAGAAGGCGATGCAGACCGCGGCCGCGACCGAGGAGATGTCGGCCAACATCGCCGAGATCGGCCAGCGCGCCCGCCAGAGCCTCGAGATCGCCAACCGCGCCGTCACCGACGCGCAGGCGATGGACGAGGCGATCACCCGCCTGCGCCATGTCACCAGCAGCATCGGCACGGTGGTCGGCATGATTGCCGACATCGCAGCGCAGACCAATCTGCTCGCGCTCAACGCCACCATCGAGGCGGCCCGCGCCGGCGAATCCGGCCGGGGCTTCGCCGTGGTGGCGGCCGAGGTGAAGTCGCTGGCGACGCAGACCGCCTCGGCGACGCAGGAGATCGCGGCCCAGATCGCCGAACTCTCGGCCAGCGCCGAGGCCTGCGGCGTGCGCGCCGCCTCGATCGGCGCGACGATCGGCGAGATCAAGGCGGATTCGGAGGCGATCTCGGACGCGGTCGCCCAGCAGAGCAGCGTCACCGGCGGCATCGCCCGGCACGCGGCCGAGGTCGCGCACGGTTCGGACGAGGCGATCGGCAGCGCGACCCGCGTCAACGACAGCCTCGGCACGACCGAGAAGGCGCTGGAGCGCGCCAATGCGGCGGCGGCCGACATCGCATTGCAGGTCGGCGCGGCGGAAGCGACCGTCAGCGAGGCGCTCGCGGCGCTGCGGCGGGCGTCGTGAGCCTCAGCCCTCGCTGACCGCCTTGGCGAAATTGGCGAAGAACTCGTCGGCCAGCTTCTTCGAGACCGAATCGATCAGGCGCGAGCCGAGCTGCATCAGCTTGCCGCCGACCTGGGCCTCGACCTCGTAGCGCAGCAGGGTCTGCCCGCCCTCGGCATCCTCGAGCATGACCTTGGCGCCGCCCTTGGCGAAGCCGGCAATGCCGCCCTCGCCCTCGCCGACGATGCGATAGCCGTTCGGCGGGTCGAGGTCCTGCAATTCGACCTTGCCCTTGAACGTCGCCTTCACCGGGCCGAGCTTGACCTTCACCACCGCCGAGAAATGCGTGTCGTCATCCTTGGTGAGCTGCTCGCAGCCGGGGATGCAGGCCTTCAGCACCTCGGCGTCGTTGAGCTTTGCCCAGACCACCTGCTTGGCTGCGGGCAGCGTCGCCTCACCGGTCATCGTCATCGCCATGGGCTTGCTCCTCACCGTGCTCCGAGGTCCGCAGGTTGCAGGCCGGCCCGCCTCGGGTCTATCCAAGTCTGCACAATCCATGGCCGGAAAGCACCGGCGCGCACAAGGGGACGAAACTCGGATGTGGATTGCACCGACCGCTCCGCACCAAGGCGCGCCCGGATATGGCTGAGGGCAGCCTCTATGGCGAACTTTTCGCCGATCGTGAAATGGCGGCGGTCCTCGACGACCGCGCCGCGCTGCAGGGCATGCTTGATTTCGAGATGGCGCTCGCCCGCGCCGAGGCGGAGACCGGCGTCATTCCCGCCGCGGCAGCCGACATCATCGCCGCCCACTGCAAGGCGGAACTCTACGACATCGCCGCGATCGGCAAGGCCGCGACGCTGGCCGGCAATCCCGCGATTCCGCTGGTCAAGGCGCTGACGGCCCGCGTCGCCGCTGCCGATGCCGAGGCGAGCAAATGGGTGCATTACGGCGCGACCAGCCAGGACGTGATCGATTCCGGCCAGGCCCAGCAATATCGCACCGCGCAGGACCTGATCCTCGCCCGCTCTGCCCGCCTCGCCCACGCGCTGGCCGAGCTGGTCCGGGAACACCGCCGCACACCGATGATCGGCCGAACTTTTCTCCAGCATGCCGTCCCGATCTCCTTCGGTCTCAAGGCGGCGAACTGGCTGAGCCCGATCGTTTCCTTTCATGACGACTTCATGATCGGGGGAGAATCCGCTCATCAGCTCGGCGGTGCCGCCGGCAGCCTCGCCTCGCTCGGCGACAAGGCCGATGCGGTCTCGGAAGCCTTCGCCCGCATCATGCCCTCGATCGGCGCCGTGCGCGTGCCCTGGCACACCCAGCGCCGGCGCCCGGCCCGGATCGCGACCGAGCTCGGCCTGCTGCTGGGCCATCTCGGCAAGATGGCCGGGGACATTGCGCTGATGGCGCAGACCGAGATCGGCGAGCTCGCCGAGCCGGAAGCGCCGGGCAAGGGCGGCTCCTCGGCCATGCCGCACAAGCGCAACCCGGTGCTGTGCACGCTGATCCTGACGGCTGCGAAGCGCGCGCCGGGGCTGGTCGCAACCATGCTCGCGGCGATGCCGCAGGAGCACGAGCGCGCCATGGGCGGCTGGCATGCCGAATGGCCGACCTTGCGCGAGCTCTTCCTGATCGCCGGCAGCGCGCTCAACCATGCGGTCGCGCTGGCCGAGGGGCTGCAGGTCTTCCCGGAGCAGATGCAGTACAATCTCGACCTCACCAACGGACTGGTCATGGCCGAGCGTGTCTCGCTCGCGCTGGCGCAGACGATCGGCCGCGGCGAGGCGCATCATTTGCTCGAGGAGGCCAGCCGCGACTGCATCGCCAGCGGCCGCCATCTCAGGGACGTCCTGGCCGAGCATCCAAAGCTGGCCGGCAGGCTCAGCGGCGAGGAACTGGACGATCTGTTCGATCCGACGACCTATCGCGGCGCGACCGACGCGATCATCGACCGCATCCTCGTCCTCTACGAGGAGGAGCGGGAGTACATGAGCGGCAGCGGCTGAACGAGATTGGGGCGCTCCCCGTCATTGCGAGGAGCGCAACGACGAAGCAAACCAGGGAGCGTCGAGCTCGACAGCCCTGGATGGCTTCGCTGACGCTTGCAATGACGAACGGAGCCGAGACGCCCTTTCAGAACCCGCCGAAGCGGCGATGGCGATAGACCAGCCCCGGCCCGGAGCCACCGCCGCCGATTGCGACCACCTGGCCGATCAGGATGCGGTGCGTCGTGACCCGGTGGACGGCGGATACACGGCAGTCGAAGCTGGCGAGCGCGCTCGCCAGGACGGGCGCGCCAGTCGAGAGCTCGCCCCATTTGCCGGCAGCGAAGCGCTCTTCGCCAGCCAGCCCACGCTGCCCCGAGAACACGGCCGCGAGCTCATGGTCGGCTGCCGCCAGCGTGTTGATGCAGAAGATGCCGCTCTCTTCGATGGCCGAGAGTGTGCGGCTGGCCGCCTCGATGCAGACCAGCATGGTCGGAGGAGCAACCGAGACCGAGCTCACGGCGGTCGCCGTCAGCCCCGAGCGGCCGCCGGGCCCCAGGGTCGTGACGATATGGGTGGCGCTCGCCACCTGCGCCATCGCCTCGCGAAAGGCCTGCGCATTCGGGAGCACCGCGCGAAGGGCGGCATCGACCATGCTGTTCATCGCCCAACTCTGCGCGAGAATACTGCCTTTATCTAGGCACGCAGCGGTAAAAGGCGAGTTGCATCAATTGTCGAGATCATGGCCAATCCCGTCGCAGGGTTAAGATATATCAGCATGCCGCCGCGATCCCCGGTCATTCCCGCTGCAGCGCCGCCAACAGCCCCTCGCGCAGATGCTGCATCAGGGTATCGCTCGCCTGCGCGGCGGCGCCCGGCTCGCCCGCGACCAGCGCCTGCGCCAGCGCTACGTGGTGATGCGCTGCCGGCACCAGATCGATCTGCCGGTCGAAGAAATACCAGGCTCGGCGGATCAGCGCCTGCAGCGGCTCGACGGCCCGATTGGCATAAGGGCTGCGTGCCGCCGCCGCGACCAGCGTATCGAGCTCCTTGTCGAGGCGCATATAGGCGTTGACGTCGTCGGCCTGCGCCGCCTCGCGCATGGCCCGGGCCTTGGCCAGGATGGCGCTGCGCTCGCTTGGTCCGGCGCGCTTCGCCGCCTCCACCGCGATCAGGCGTTCCAGCACTTCGCGCGCGTCGAGCGCCGCCATCACGTCGATCGCATCGATCGCGGTGACCACGACACCCTTGCGCGGGAGGATCTCCACCAGCCCCTGCTGCGCCAGCCGTATCAGCGCCTCGCGCACCGGCGTGCGGCCGACGCCGACGAGATCGATCATCTGCGCCTCGGTCAGCACTGCGCCCGGCCGCAGCGACAGGGTCACGATCGCTTCCTCGAGGCGGCGATAGGCCAGGTCGGACAGGCTGGCGGAGGCGCGGGCGCCGACGGAATCCTCGCCGGCAACGCGGGCATCCTCAGTCATGGGCAGCCCCCGTGATGCTTGACGCGTCAGACAGCATTGATATATCAGAACTTTAACCAGAACCGCAAGGCGGGCAAGCCGGCCGATCGACGGTAAATAATCCGCGCATGGAGGCGACATGGCGTTTACCTGCACGATCCCCGCCGTCGCCACGCTTCAGCAGGACGACGACACCGTGCGGATCACGCGCTGGGACTTCGAACCCGGCGCGGTCACCGGCTGGCACAGCCATGGCTGGCCCTATTTCGTGATCATGCTGGTCGCCGGCACCTTGCGCATCCACGACGGCACCAAGCAAACAGACGTGCCGCTGGCACAGGGCCAGGCCTATATGCGCCAGGCCGGCATACAGCACGACGTGATGAACGGCTCGCCCCACCCGATCGCCTTCGTCGAGATCGAGGTGAAGCAGCCGGCTGCGCTCAAGCTGCTGCCCACCACATGAAGATCGCGATCATCGGCGCCGGTATCGTCGGCACGGCGACCGCCCACGCCTTGCTCGACGAGGGCCACGAGGTCCTGATCCTCGACAAGGAGGGGCCGGCCTTCGGCCCTTCGCGCGGCAATGCCGGCATCATCGCGCATACCGACGTGCTGCCGATCGCCAGCCCGAACATGCTGCGCAAGGTGCCGGGCTTCCTGCTCGATCCTCTCGGGCCGCTGGCGATCCGCCTCGGCTATCTCCCGCAATTGCTGCCCTGGCTGGCGCGCTTCCTGCTCGCGGCCCGCCCGGCCGCCTATGAGCGCTCGATCGCCGGCATGATCGCCATCCAGCAATTGGCGCTGCCGGCCTGGCTGGCTCGTGCCGAAAAGGCCGGCATCAGCAACCATATCCATCGCCGCGGCGCGCTCTACACCTACAGCAATCCGGGCGACACCGCCGGCCTCGAAGCGCTCGCCCGGCGCCAGCGCGCCGCCGGCATCGCCGTCGACATGCTGCCGCCGCAGGAGCTGCGCCAGCTCGAGCCTGCGCTCAGGGATCGCCTCGCTGGCGCCGCCTTCCACCCCGATTGCGCCCATATCAGCGACCCGCTCGCCCTTACCATGGCCCTGTTCGAGACGGCACTGGCGCGCGGCGCCACCTATGAGAAGGCGGAGGTCACCAACATCTCCATGGGCGAGCGCCCTGCCTTGGTCGGCCCCGATGGCTGGCAGCGTGTCGTCGATCGCGTCGTCGTCGCGGCCGGCGCCTGGTCCAAGCCGCTGGCGGCGGCAATGGGCGATACCATCCCCCTCGACACCGAGCGCGGCTACAATGTCAGCTTCCCGGGCGTGACCGGCCTGACCAGCCGCCCGATCGGCTTCAAGGATGACGGCTTCGTCATGACCCCGCTCGAAAGCGGCTTGCGCATCGGCGGCGC
This sequence comes from Allobosea eneae, assembly GCF_042657265.1. Lineage (NCBI taxonomy): Bacteria > Pseudomonadati > Pseudomonadota > Alphaproteobacteria > Hyphomicrobiales > Alloboseaceae > Allobosea > Allobosea eneae. Next base: position 31,912 of record NZ_JBHSLW010000052.1, on the reverse strand, counting down.
GGTCGAGTTCGGCGGTCTCAAGGCGCCGCCCAACCATGCCCGCACAAGGGCGCTCTACGACAAGGCAACAAGGTTGGTGGACGGCCTGCCGGCTTTCGACAGCGGCAGGGTCTGGATGGGTTTCCGGCCCTCGTTGCCGGATTCCTTGCCGGTGATCGGCAAGGCAAGCCGCAATCCCAATGTCGTCTACGCCTTCGGCCATGGCCATTACGGCATGACCCAGTCGACCGCGACGGCCGATCTCGTCGCCGCCCTGATCGCCGGCCGTTCGCCCGCGATCGACATCGGCCATTTCAGACCACAGCGCTTTTGAAGCAGCGATACCTACTGCATCGATCTCTCAGCCGGCAGGGGCAAAGCCATGATCCGACTCAGCTTTGCGCTTTTTCTCGCAAGCACTCTCTCAGGCTGCGCCGGCCTCGGGCCGCAGACCTGCGCGCCCGGCCAGCAGGCAATGCTGAGCGCCGAACTCCTCTTCGGTCGCAAGATCGGCGACCGTGTGGGCGTCAGCGAAGGCGCCTTCCGCCGCTTCGTAGACGAGGAGGTGACGCCGCGGTTCCCCGATGGCCTCACCGTCCTCGACGCCAGCGGGCAGTATCGCGACCGCGAGCGCGGCGTCCTCATCCGCGAGCCCAGCAAGCTCGTATCGATCGTGATCTCGGACGAAACAGCGAATCGTGAGAAGTTCACAGCCATCGTCGAAGCCTACAAGCGCAGCTTCAACCAGCAATCGGTCGGGCTGATCTTGAAGCCGGCCTGTGCTTGGTTCTGACGTTTGTTCGGCAAATCAAGGAAAATGGAAACCTTACCGCCAAAAGACTCCATGCGATCAGTGGCGTAGCCAAGGGTCCTCAACTAGCCTGACGCTGCGGCATAGAAAATGCCGGCCAAAGGGGAACGCGCATGCAGGGCTCGATCCTGACCGATCTGCTGTTGCCGCTCGCCATCGGCATCGTCATGCTCGGACTGGGCCTCAGCCTGACGCTCGAGGATTTCCGCCGCGTCGCGCGCTATCCGCTCGCCGTCGGCTTCGGCCTCTTCCTGCAGGTGCTGCTGCTGCCGCTCGCCGCCTTCGCCATCGCGATCGGCCTGAAGCTGTCGCCGGATCACGCCGTCGGCCTGATGCTGCTCGCCGCCGCGCCCGGCGGCGCGACCGCCAACATCTACAGCCACCTCGCTCGCGGCGACGTCGCGCTCAACATCACGCTGACGGCGGTCAACAGCCTGCTCTGCCTCTTGACCCTGCCGATCGTGCTCGACATCTCGCTCGCCTATTTCCTTGGAGCCGACCAATATGTGCCGCCGCCGCACCGCAAGGTAATCGAGGTCGGGGCGATCATCCTGATCCCGGTCGCGCTCGGCATGCTGCTGCGGGCGCGGGCCGAGGGCTTCGCCCTGCGCGCCGAGACACCGATCAAGGTCTTCTCGATCCTCGTCCTCGTCGTGCTGATCGCCGGCGCCATCTATATGGAGCGCAAGGCGCTTCTGCCGAGCCTGGTCGCGGTCGGCGGCGCCTGCCTCGCCTTCAATGTCGTCAGCATGCTGGCCGGCTATCTCGCTCCGCTGGCGCTGCGCCTGCCGCAGGGCCAGGCGGTGGCCATCGCCATGGAAATCGGCATCCACAACGCCGCGCTGGCGATCTTCATCGCCCTCAACGTGCTGCGCAATCCGGCTGCAGCCGTGGTGCCCGGCATCTACAGCCTGATCATGTACGTGACCGCCTCGGCCTTCGCCATATGGTTGGTGCGGCGGAACGCGGCATTGCGTCCCGCCTGACCATCAGGCGAACCGCGCCGGCGCAAACGGCGTCGGATCGACGAAGACCTTCTGGCCACTGATCATCTCCGCGACCATGCGGCCGGTCACCGCCGCCAGCGTCAGCCCGTGATGGGCATGGCCGAAGGAGAACCAGAGATTCCGGTGCTTGGGCGCCGGGCCGATGATCGGCATCATGTCCGGCGTGCACGGCCGGTTGCCGAGCCAGGGCTCGGCGTCGAGCCGCTCGCCGAGCGGAAACAGGGTCTTGGCGATCGGCTCGGCCCTTGCAAGCTGCACCGGCGTCTTCGGCGCATCGCGATTGGCGAATTCGGCGCCGGTGGTGAGGCGCACGCCCTGGCGCATCGGCGCCAGGAAATAGCCGCGCTCGGTGTCGAGCACCGGGTGGTTCAGCACGGCTTTGCCGAGCGGCTTGTAGTGCATGTGGTAGCCGCGCTTGACCGCGAGCGGCAGGCGATAGCCGAGCCGGTTCGTCAGCACGTCGGCCCAAGGGCCGAGCGCGACGATCGCATCCATGCCGAGCGCCTTGGTGCTGTCGGCCAGCGTCACGCTCCAGCGGTCGCCATCCTGCGTCAGCGTGCCGGCATCGCCCTGGGCAAAGCGGCCGCCAAGCTTTTCGAACAGGGCGAGATAGGCCTTGGACAGGCCAAGAGGGTCGATCACCGTCACCGGATCGGTCCAGTGCAGGCCGCCGATCAGGCTCTGGTCGAGATGCGGCTCCTCGGCCCGCAGCGCCTCGGCATCGAGCGCGCGATGGTTCAGGCCGAAATCGCGCTTCCAGCGCTGCGCCTCGGTCAGGCGCGCATCGCGCTCGACCTCGGTCCGGAACACCTTCATCCAGCCCTTGCGGCGCAGCAGGTCGGTCGCACCGGCTTTCTGCGCCAGCGCGTCGTGCTCGCTGACGCAATGCTCGATCAGGGTCGCGTATTTATGGGCGATCGCCTCGTGCTGCGAGGCGCGCGAATGCATCCAGTACGACCACAGGAAGGGGGCGAGCTTGGGGATCGCGTTCCAATGGTAGTGCGCATCGATGGTGTTGTTCATCGCATAGCGGATGAGCGCGCCAAAATCATGCGGGAAGCCGTATGGGTAGACGCCCTCGCGCTGGATCAGGCCGGCATTGCCGTAGCTGGTCTCACCGCCGGGCTGGCCGCGATCGACCAGCAGCACCGAGCGGCCTGCCTTTTGCAGATGCAGCGCCACCGAAATCCCGACGATGCCCGCCCCAACAACGATCGCGTCCGTACGCATCGGCCCTATCTCCGCCAGCCTTCCCCGCCAGCAAGAATAGCGCCAGCCGCAGCGCTGTCAGCCATTTCGTTGAATCTTGCGAATAAACCGGCAAAGTTTCGCAGCTTCCGTCTCCATTCCGGAGATATCGCCTGCGCGGGCCATCTATCCATGAATGCAGCGCAACTTTCTGCGTAGAGCTAACCCGCTGTTGCGCGCCTCGCAACGGGAACTGCAAGTCATCGCGCGAGCGGGCTCGCATATCGTCGTTGCGTCGCGCTTCGCGATGACGGCGGAGCCACCCTGCACTACCGCCAGATGACGCAGCCCTCCGGATCAGCCAGTGTGGCGCTCCGTTCTTCTGCTTCGGTCTCGATGCTCGCCGCCCTCGCCTCCGCCCTCGCTCTGCTCGGCCGCTACGGCACGCAGGGCTTCGCGCTCTCGATCTTCCTTGGCCTCGCTCTGCCGCAATTCTCCGCGGCGGCGCGCCCGCTCCTGCCGATCACGATCTTCTGCTTCACCACCGTCGTGTTCATGCGCGCCGACCTGCGCGTCATCGGCGGTTTGGTGCGCCGGCCGGCGAAGCTGGTCGTGACCTGCCTCTGGCTGCTGTTCGCCCCTGCGCTGTTGATCGCCGCAGCCCTCGCTGTGCTCGGGCGCGAGGCACTCGACCCCGGCCTTCTGCTCGGCATCGCTATCATGGGCGCGGCGCCGCCGATCATGTCGTCGCCTGCGGTCGCCATCCTCTACGGCTTCGAGCCTTCGCTGATCATCGCAGGGGTGATCGTCACCACCATCGTGAGCCCGGTCATTGCGCCGTTCCTGGTGGACTGGCTGGCGGGGGCCGCCGTCCCACTCGACCGGCTGGCGCTGGCCCTGCGGCTCGTCATGTTCATCGGCGGCGGCATGGCCGTCGCCTTCGCGATAAGGCGTTGGCTCGGGGCGGAGCGCATCCGGGAGCTCAAGCCCAATCTCGATGGCTTCGGCGTGCTGATGTATTTCGTCTTCGCCATCGCGGCGATGGACGGAGTGACCAAAGCGGCAATGGACCGGCCGGGCCAGGTCGCGCTGTTCCTGGCCGTCGCCTTCCTGGTCTCCGCGGTCGGCCTCGCCAGCGCCTGGCTCACCTTGCGCCGCTTCCCCATCTCCGAGCGCTTCATGATCGGCTACGGCACCGGGCAGCGGAACATGGGCCTGCTGGTTGCGGCGCTCGGCGCCGGCGTGCCGCCGACCACCTATCTGTATTTCGCGCTGGCCCAGTTCCCGATCTATCTGCTGCCCTGGCTGCTGCGCGGCATCGCGGCGCGGATCAGGCGCAAGGAAGCCTCTGCTGACGCGAGCTGACTGCAAGCTTTGCCAGAGTTCAGGCAAGCAAAACCGGAGTTCCTGTTATGATCACGCTCTATTCGGGACCGCTCAGCCTGTTCTCCCGCAAGGTCGAGATCGCACTGCGCGAAAAAAATCTCGCCTTCGAGCGCATCATGGTGCCGTTCAACCAGACCACCGGCTACGATCCCAAGCATCCCGAAGTCGTCGCCATCAACCCCAAGCGCCAGGTCCCGGTGCTGAACGATGACGGGATCGTGCTCTACGATTCCACCGTGATCCTCGAATATCTCGAAGACGCCTATCCCGAACCGCCGCTCTTGCCGCTCTGCCCCGGCGCCCGCGCCCGCTGCCGGCTCGATGAGCTCTATGCCGACGAGATTATGCTGCAGGCGCTGAAGCCGCTGATGCACCGCACCACGCCGCCCTCGACCGATCAGACCCGGCGCCTCGCCCAGGAGGCCGACGCGCTGATCGCCGAGCAGGCGCTGGAGAAGCACTATGCGGTGCTCGAAGACCGGCTCGCCGGCCGCGACTTCTTTGGCGACGCTGTCTCGGTCGCCGACATCGCCCTGTTCATGAGCGTGCTGTTCTCGCTTCGCCTCGGCGGCCCCTCGCTCGCGCCATTCGACGGGCTGTCGCGCTGGTTCGAGCGGCTGAAGCTCCGGCCTGCCTTCACCCAGGCCGCCGTCGAGATCGCCGAGGCCGACCGGCGCCTCTCCTTCCCGTTGAAACGGGCCTGACGGCAGCCTTTCGCGATTGCGAGAGCAGCAACGCGGCGCTAGACCACGCCGCATGAGCACGATCCGCATCGCCCCTTCCATTCTCTCCGCCGACTTCGCCAAGCTCGGCGAAGAGGTCCGCGCCATCGACGAGGCCGGCGCCGACTGGATCCATTGCGACGTGATGGACGGGCATTTCGTGCCCAACATCACCTTCGGCCCCGACGTGCTGAAGGCGATCCGCCCGCATACGAAGAAGTTCTTCGACGTCCACCTGATGATCGCGCCGGTCGATCCCTACATCGAGGCCTTCGCCAAGGCCGGCGCCGACCTGATCTCCTTCCATGTCGAGGCCGGCGCGCATCCACACCGGACGCTGCAGGCGATCAAGGCCCAGGGCAAGCAGGCCGGCATCGTGCTCAACCCCGGCACGCCGGCGAGCGCGGCCGAGCCGCTGATCGGCGATGTCGACCTGATCTTGCTGATGACGGTCAATCCCGGCTTCGGCGGCCAGAGCTTCATCCATTCGGTGGTCGAGAAGATCGCGCAAGTGCGCGCCTTGATCGGCGAGCGGCCGATCGCGCTCGAGATCGACGGCGGCGTCACGCCGCAGACGGCGCCGCTCTGCAGCAAGGCCGGCGCCGATACGCTGGTCGCCGGCTCGGCCGTGTTCAAGGGCGGTCCGTCCGCCTACGCCGGCAACATCGCCGCCATCCGCAAGGCGGCCGAGACGGCGCGGGGCGACTGGGTCTGATAGCGGCCACGCGTCATGCTCGGGCTTGCCCCGAGCATCTCAGGCCGAAAGAGGCTCCAGCCGGCGCCTTCTCGTCATGAGATTCTCGGGTCTGCGCTACGCTCCGCCCGAGAATGACGGCGTCTTCTACAAATCAATCCCGGCGAAGCCGCCATAGATCATCCGGGCACCGTCGAAGGGCATCGGGTTGGCGCCCGGCGCCATGCGCGGATCCTCCGTCATCTTCTGCCAGGCGGCGTCGCGCGCCTCCTTGCTTGGCCACTCGACCCAGGCGAAGACCACGACCTCGTCATCCTTGGCCGCGACGGCGCGATAGAAGTCGGTCTGCTTGCCGTGCTGGACATCGTCGCCCCAATTCTCGGCGACCCGCGTCGCGCCGAATTCCTTGAAGATCGGCGCCATCTTGCGGGCGTGCTCGGCATAAGCGTCGCGATTGGCGGCAGGCACGGCCGCAACGAAACCATCGACATAGGACATCGGTCTTTCCTCCTTGGGTCTGTCGACGCTCCAGAGATACGGAGCGTCCCGCCCAGCCGGCGCGGACGCTAGGCACGATAAAGGTCCGAAGCTGTCAGCAGCAGCCCTCCGGCATTCCGTCGGCGGCCCGTCCGTGCTAGCGAGCCGGCGAGCCATTCATCGTCACGTCGCGAGCCCGCTATGATCCCCCGTTACTCCCGCCCCGAAATGGTCGCGATCTGGGAGCCGCAGACGCGCTTCCGCATCTGGTTCGAGATCGAGGCGCACGCCACCGACAAGCTCGCCGAGCTCGGCGTCGTGCCGAAGGAAGCGGCGGCGACGATCTGGGCCAAGGCCAAGGACGCCACCTTCGACGTCGCCCGCATCGACGAGATCGAGCGCGTCACCAAGCATGACGTCATCGCCTTCCTGACCCATCTCGCCGAGATCGTCGGCCCCGAGGCGCGCTTCGTCCACCAGGGCATGACATCCTCGGATGTGCTCGACACCACGCTCTCGGTGCAGTTGGCGCGCGCCACCGACATCCTGATCGCCGATGTCGACGCGCTGCTCGCCGCCATCAGGCGCCGCGCCTTCGAGCACAAGCTGACCCCGACGATCGGCCGCTCGCACGGCATCCATGCCGAGCCGGTGACCTTCGGCCTGAAGCTCGCCCAGGCCTATGCCGAGTTCGACCGCTGCCGCGCCCGGCTCGTCGCCGCCCGCGCCGAGATCGCCACCTGCGCCATCTCCGGCGCCGTCGGCACCTTCGCCAATATCGATCCGCAGGTGGAGGAATATGTCGCGCAGAAGATGGGCCTGACGCCGGAACCGGTCTCGACCCAGGTCATCCCGCGCGACCGCCACGCCATGTTCTTCGCCACGCTCGGCGTCGTGGCCTCCAGCGTCGAGCGCCTCGCCACCGAGATCCGCCATCTCCAGCGCACCGAGGTCTACGAGGCAGAGGAGTATTTCTCGCCGGGCCAGAAGGGCTCCTCGGCGATGCCGCACAAGCGCAACCCCGTCCTGACCGAGAACCTGACCGGCCTCGCCCGGCTGGTGCGCGGCATGGTGACGCCTGCGCTGGAGAACGTCGCGCTCTGGCACGAGCGCGACATCTCGCATTCCAGCGTCGAGCGCATGATCGGCCCCGATGCGACCGTGACGCTCGATTTCGCGCTGGCCCGCCTCACCGGCGTCGTCGACAAGCTGCTGATCTACCCGCAGAACATGAGGAAGAACCTCGACAAGCTCGGCGGGCTGCATAATTCGCAGCGCGTCCTGCTCGCCTTGACCCAGGCCGGCGCCAGCCGCGAGGACAGCTACTCCATGGTCCAGCGCAACGCGATGCGCACCTGGGAGCACGGCGAGGACTTCCTCACCAACCTCAAGGCCGACAAGGACGTCACCGCGAAGCTCTCGGTGGCCGAGCTCGAGGCGATGTTCGACGAGGGCTACCACTTCAAGCATGTCGACACGATCTTCCGCCGGGTGTTCGGGGAGGCTTGATCGTTGAGCTTGGAGGGAGAGCGGTCTACGCTGCTCATATGCAGGTATCCGTCACCGAAGCACGAAAGCGCTGGAGCGAAATCCTTGATCGTGTCGAGGCCGGCGAGGCTATCCACATTGTTCGTCGCGGCAAGGTAGTGGCGCGCTTCGAACCGGTTCAGACTGCCAATCCTCCGCAGACTCTCGCCAGCGGCAAAAGGCACCCTGTGCGCTAGACCGACCAGATGAAAACCTCCGACACCGACATCCTGATCGTCCCCGGCTGGTCGGGCTCCGGCCCCGACCATTGGCAGAGCCGCTGGGAAGCCAAGCTGCCCACCGCCCGCCGCGTCGAGCAGGAGGACTGGTACAAGCCGACCCGCGACGGCTGGGCAAACCGTATCGTCGCCGCCGTGCGCGCCGCGACGAAGCCAGTCGTCATCGTCGCCCATTCGGCCGGCTGCAGCGCCGTCGCGCATGCGGCCGAGCATCTGAAACCGCATGAGGTCACCGGCGCCTTCCTGGTCGCACCGGCCTCCGAGCGGGCCAAGCGCGCCATCCCCGGCATGGCGCATGACTTCGCCGCGATCCCGCAAAAGCCCCTGCCCTTCCGCTCGGTGCTGATCGCCAGTGCGACCGATCCTTATTGCACGCCGGAGGAGGCCAAGGCGCTGGCCGAAGCCTGGGGCTCTGAATTCGTCGATGCCGGCGACAGCGGCCATCTCAACACCGAATCCGGCCATGGCCCCTGGCCGGACGGGCTGCTGCGCTTCGCCGGCTTCATGAAGAACCTGACGGTCGCGTGAGCGGCGCGGATAGCGCTCCTCCCAACGGATCGCCGTCACTCCGCTGCGGCGGCGTCGAACACCGCGCGTTGCGCTTCGAAAGCACGCCTATAGGCCGGCCGTGCTTCGGCGCGGGCGATGTAGGCGGCGAGGTTCGGCCGCGCTTCCAGCATGCCTGAACCTTGCAAACGACGCAGCACCGTCACCATCAGCAGGTCGCCGGCACTGAACGCGCCATCGAGCCAGTCGGCCTCGCCAAGATGGTTGACGAGACCATCGAGCCGTTTGCGGATGATCTCGTCGAGAGCTGAGAGACGCTCCTCGTACCAGGGTTTGTCACGCTCCAAAATCCTGACCAGGCTGCGGTCGAAGATCGGCGGCTCGAGCGTATTGAGCGCGGCGAACATCCACATGATGGCCCGCACACGGGCATTCGGATCGCTTGGCAGCAGGCCGGGGTGACGCTCGGCGATATGGAGCACGATCGCCCCCGACTCGAACAAGGCGAGATCGCCCTCCTCATAAGTCGGTATCTGCCCGAAAGGCTGAAGCGCCAGATGCGCCGGCTCCTTCATTGCCTTGAACGACAGCAGGCGGACCTCGTAGGGCTGGCCGACCTCTTCGAGCGCCCAACGCAGGCGCATGTCGCGCGCCAGGCCGTTGCCGCGGTCAGGCGAGCGTTCGAAGGCGGTAATGGTGGCGGTCATCGGCAGCTCCCATTGTCCTGTCGCGCTTTGCCCTGCGAGGACGAACCGGCATCGCACCTTCCGACAACCCATCTCTTTTTCGACAGTGGAGTTTCGCGATCCGGCGCAGCCCGGCGTGAGACCGCAAAAGAAAAACCCGCCCCGGATCGCTCCGGAGCGGGGCCTGTCTCATGCCTTGCGGCGATCAGAGACGATCAGTTCTCGACATAGGTGATCTTGCCGTCGGCACCCTTCTTCCAGGTGTAGACGGTGTAGTCCGGGCGGGTGATGTCGCCCTTCTTATCGAAGCCGATCTTGCCGATGACCGTATCGACCGGCTGGCCGCCATGCAGCGCCGCGGCGACCTTCTTCGGGTCGAGCGAGTTCGCGCGCTTTGCGCCCTCGGCCATGATCTGGACTGCGGCGTAGCTGTAGAGGGTGTAGGCTTCCGGCTTGAACTTGCGGGCCTCGAACTTCTTCAGGACCGCAGCCGCCTCCGGACGCTTCTGCGGGTCCGGCGGGAAGGTCATCAGCGTGCCTTCGACGCCGGGGCCGCCGATCGTGGCGAACTCGTCGGTGGTGATGCCGTCGCCGGAGATCAGCACGGTCTTCAGGCCCTGGTCGCGCATCTGGCGCACGATCAGGCCGCCTTCGGTGTGCAGGCCACCCCAGTAGAGGTAGTCGGCGCCCGTGGACTTCAGCTTCGAGATCAGCGCCGAGAAGTCCTTCTCGCCGGCGTTGACGCCTTCATAGAGCACGTCCTTGATGCCGGCCTTGGTCAGGCCCTTGCGGGTCTCGTCGGCGAGGCCCTGGCCATAAGTCGTCTTGTCATGGACGATCGCGATCTTCTTGTCCTTGAGGTTCTTCGCGATGTACTCGGCCGCCACCGAGCCCTGCTGGTCGTCGCGGCCGCAGGTGCGGAACACGTTCCAGAGGCCACGCTCGGTGATCTTCGGGTTGGTGGCCGACGGGCTGATCATCAGGATGCCGTTCTCGGCGTAGACTTCCGACGCCGGCATTGTGACGCCGGAGTTGAAGTGGCCGAGCACCCATTTGACGCCGTCGCCGACGAACTTGTTGGCGACCGAGACGCCCTGCTTCGGATCGGAGACGTCGTCGCCGACCGAGACCTGGATCTTCTGTCCGAGAACGCCACCGGCGGCGTTGATGTCTTCGGCAGCCTGTTCCGCCCCATTCTTCAGCTGCGCCCCGAACGCCGCGTTCGGACCCGTGATCGGGCCGGCGACGCCGAGCTTGATCTGTGCGTTCGCTACGCCCGAGAAGGCGAGGACCGCGCCAAGGGCAATTCCGCCCAAGAGCAGCTTCTTCATGCGTTGTGACTCCCCTGTGAGTATAGTACGGGCCGGCTTGGCCGTCCCGTCTCGGCGCGTGGTGCCACCGTGAGACGCAGTCTTGCGCTTTTTCGCGGTGCTGTCACGCGGCAAGCCCCGTGAACTTTGGTGGTGTTTCCAGCAAATTTAAGCGCTCGCGCGCGCCTTCCAGCTGAAAGGCCCGGTGCGCTCGTAGAGCCAGCGATATTGCGTCGTCATCTGGCGCGCGCGGTTGTAGCGCCAGCCGGCGAACGCGAAGGCGAGTAGCACGATCGTGTCGACGATATAGAAGTGCAGCGTCAGCAGCGTCGCCTGGAACAGGGCGAAATGGATGAAGCGGATCACCGCCCCCAACACCAGCGTATAGGCGACGAGCTGGAAGGGCGGCCGCCAGGTGACCGCCACCGCCCGCCCCGTCATCCAGGCGGCCCAGCCCCCCATCACCACCGTCACGAGAAGGAAGAGCCAGATGGTCGGCTCCTCGTAGAGAATGCCCTGCATCACCGTGCTCCGTTCAAGCTCGCGGCGCTCAATGCCGCCCGCCTTCGAGATAGGCCGCCCTCACCTGCGGATTGGCGAGCAGCTCCTTGCCGGTGCCGCTCATGGTGATGACGCCGTTGACCATGACATAGCCGCGATGGGCGAGCTTGAGCGCATGGAAGGCGTTCTGCTCGACCAGGAACACGGTCAGCCCCTGACTGCGGTTGAGTTCCTTGATCGCCTCGAAGATCTGCTTGACGATCAGCGGCGCCAAGCCGAGCGAGGGCTCGTCGAGCATCAAGAGTTTCGGCCGCGCCATCAGCGCCCGCGCGATCGCCACCATCTGCTGCTCGCCGCCCGAGAGCGTGCCGCCGCGCTGCTGCAGCCGCTCCTTCACGCGGGGAAAGAGCGTGCAGATCGTCTCGAGGTCCTCGTCGAAATGCTGCATGCCGGCGACGGCAGCGCCCATCTGCAGGTTCTCGAACACCGTCATGCGCGGGAAGATGCGCCGTCCCTCGGGCGATTGCGCGATGCCGAGGCGGGCGATCTCGTGGCTCGGCATCCTCGTGATGTCGCGCCCTTCATAGGTGATCGAGCCTTCGCGGGCCTGCGGCGCGCCGAAGATCGTCATCATCAGGGTCGATTTGCCGGCGCCGTTGGCGCCGATCATCGTCACGATCTCGCCCTGCCGGACGTCGACGTCGACGCCCTTCAGCGCGATGATCTTGCCGTAATAGGTTTTGACGCCGCGGACGGAGAGGAGCGGCCCTGCCTCGCTCATAGGCCGACCTCCGCTTCCACCTGCTCGACCTCTTCGTCGTCGACACCGAGATAGGCGGCGATCACCTTCGGGTCAGCCTGCACTTCGGCCGGCGTGCCGTCGGCGATCTTGGTGCCGTAGTCGAGCACAACGACATGATCCGATATTTCCATCACCACCGACATGTCGTGTTCGATCAGCAGGAGCGCCGTGCCGTGGTCCTTGCGGATCGACAGCAGGAGGTTGTTGAGGTCTAGGCTTTCGCGCGGATTGAGGCCCGCGGCCGGCTCGTCGAGGCAGAGCAGCACCGGATCGGTGCACATCGCGCGCGCGATCTCGAGGCGGCGCTGGTCGCCATAGGGCAGATCGGCAGCCGGATCATCGGCGCGATGGATCAGGTTGATCTTCTCCAGCCAGAACTTGGCCTTCTCTATCGCCTCCTTCTCGCGCGCCTTGTAGCCGCCGATGCCGAGGACGCCGAGGAAGGTGAAGCCCGAGGCGATCATCAGCGGATTGTGCTGCGCGACCAGCAGATTCTCCAGCACCGTCATGCCGCCGAAGAGGCGGATGTTCTGGAAGGTGCGGGCAACCTTGGCTTTCCAGGCGATGCGGAAGTCGGGCATGCGCTCGAGCAGGTAGCTGTCTCCGCTGTCCTGCGTCAGCGTCATCATGCCTTCGGTCGGCTTGTAGAAGCCGGTTATGCAGTTGAACACCGTGGTCTTGCCGGCGCCGTTCGGGCCGATCAGCGCCGTGATGTCACCCTTGCGGGCCTCGAAGGAGAGGTCGTTGACGGCGGTCAGGCCGCCGAAGCGCATGGTGACATGCTCGACCTGGAGAAGGGGCTTGGTCGTCATCAGCCGTGCCCTTCCTGGACCATGTCGGACGAGATGGCCTTCTTCTCCTTGAGGAAGGCGGTCGGCTCGCGGGTCGAGATCAGCCCGCGCGGCTTCCAGATCATGATCACCACCATGGCGAAGCCGAAGATCAGCATGCGATACTTGGTCGGGTCGAAGTCGGGACCGAAGATCTGCTTCAGCCAGTCGAGCTCGCGCAGCAGCTCCGTGCCGCCGATCATCGCGATCGCGGCGATGGCACAGCCCCAGAGCGAGCCCATGCCGCCGAGCACGACGATGGCGAGGATGATCGCCGATTCCATGAAGACGAAGGATTCAGGCGAGATGAACCCCTGCCGCGCCGCGAAGAACGAGCCGGCGAAGCCGCCGAACATCGCCCCGATCGAGAAGGCGGTCAGCTTGGTGTTGGTGGTGTTGATGCCGAGCGAGCGGCAGGCGATCTCGTCTTCGCGCAGCGCCTCCCAGGCGCGGCCGACCGGCAGGCGCCGCAGCCGCAGGCTGACATAGGCGGTCAGCAGCGCCAGCATCAGGATGACGTAGTAGAGGAAGATCGTGCGATAGAGCGGCGAGAATTCCAGCCCGAACACCGCCGCGAAGCCGGTGTCGCTGGCATTGAACGGTATGCCGAAGAAGGTCGGCCGGGGGATGCCGGAGATGCCGGCATAGCCGTTGGAGAAATCCGTCCAGTTGATCAGGACGAGGCGAATGATCTCGCCGAAGGCCAGCGTCACGATGGCGAGATAGTCGCCGCGCAGGCGCAGCACCGGGAAGCCGAGGATCATGCCCCAGAAGGCGGCGAGGATGCCGGCGAGAGGCAGCAGGATCCAGAAGGACAGGCCGAAATTCTTGGCCAGCAGCGCATACGAATAGGCGCCGACCGCGTAGAAGGCGACATAGCCGAGATCGAGCAGGCCGGCGAGGCCAACAACGATGTTCAGCCCCCAGCCGAGCATGACGTAGATCAGGATCTGGACGCCGAAATTGTCGATCCATTTCAGCGCCCCGCCCCAGCCCGCGAGGTTGATCGCGATGATCGGGAAGGTCAGCAGGAAGCCGAGCCCGAACAGCGAGAACAACTTCGAGTTGCGCTGGAAGAAGCCGATGGTGCCATGCGGCAGGAGCCGGACGACCGACTTGCCCTCGCCGCGCGTCTGCTGGCGCAGCGCCATCAGGAAGCGGCCGACGAAGACGATCGCCACCGCCCAGGCCACCGCGTCCCAGCGCGGGTCGAGCACGAGCTGGTTGTCGAGGTTCTGGCGCGTGCCCCAGGCGATGATCGGGATGCACAGGCCGAAGGTGATCAGCGCCGCGAAGGCCGCCTCCTTCAGCGCCTTCGTCATGTCGGCGTGGCGCTTGGCCGGCGTCGATGCGTCCATGGCCATGGGCTTCAGACCTTCTCGACTTCGGGCCGGCCGAGGATGCCGGAGGGCATGAACACGAGCACGACCGCGAGGATGCAGAAGGCGGCGACGTCCTTGTAGTCGATGGTGAAATAGGCCGACCACATCACCTCGATCAGGCCGATCAGCAACCCGCCGAGCACGGCGCCTGGCAAGGAGCCGATGCCGCCGAGCACGGCCGCGGTGAAGGCCTTCACACCCGGCACGAAGCCATCATGGAAGGAGACCACGCCGTAGAGCACGAGGTACATGACGCCGGCGACCGCGGCGAGCGCCGCGCCCATGACGAAGGTGATCGAGATGGTGCGATCGACGTCGATGCCCAGGAGCGAGGCCATCTTGCGGTCCTGCTCGCAGGCGCGCTGGGCCCGGCCGAGCGGCGTCTTCTGCACCAGGTACCAGAAGGCGGCGAGCAGCACGATCGTGGTCACGATGATCGCGATCTGCTTGTAGGAGATCGAGACCGGATAGGTTGCGCTATCGATCAAGAGGATCGACTGGTTCAGCATCGGCGGCGTCGGCTTGTTGCGCGGCCCCTGCACCACCTGGACGAAGTTCATCAGGAAGATCGACATGCCGATCGCCGAGATCAGCGGCGCCAGGCGGAACGAGCCGCGCAACGGCCGGTAGGCCACCCGCTCGATCGTCCAGTTCCACAGCGAGGTGAAGAACATCGCCAGGATCAGGACGAAGAACAGTGACAGCACGATCAGGCCGGCGCCGAACCAGGCCGAAATCAGCATGAAGAAGATCAGCGCGATGAAGGCCGACAGCATGAACACGTCGCCATGGGCGAAATTCACCATGCCGATGATGCCGAAGACCATCGTATAGCCGATGGCGATGAGGCCGTAGATCGACCCCAGGGTCAGCCCATTGATGAGCTGCTGGACGAAGACTTCCATTGAACGACGCCTAACCCCTCGAATCAGTTGCCCGTTCTTGTTGCGCGGCATGACACCGGCGCATGCGGGATGCGATTTCGGCGCAGAGCTACCAACCGTCTGCGCGCTCGACAATCACCCCACGCCACATTTCTGTCAAAAGCAATCTGCGCGACATTGCATATGCAATAGGCAGCCGATGCTGCGGCCCTGCGTCCATTCCGCGCAAGATGATTGCTCGGCATGCAGCACACGATCCCGCGATATCGGGCCCGGCTGTCGCCGATGTCGCACCACCTGCACGCGAGATACCGGAATGGCGGCTCCGATCGCGCCCAAAGCTCACGCATTAGGCCTCGCGCACGGCCGCGCCCGCTGCCACGATCGTGCTCCCGCGAATCCCGCTGTCCAGGTGCGCCATGGTCCTCGCCGCCCCTCCCCTCGCCGATGCCGCCTACGAGAAGGCGCTCGCCTTGCTCGCCCGTGTCCCGCTGATCGACGGCCACAACGATCTGCCCTTTGTCGTCCGGCTCGACAGGACTGCGAAAGGCGATCTCGGCGTCTATGATCTCGGCAAGCTGCATCCCGAGACCGATACCGACATTCCGCGCATGCAGGCCGGCAAGCTCGCGGGGCAGTTCTTCGCAGCCTATGTCCCGCCGAACCATCCTAAGCCCGCCGGTTTCGCGCTGGCTCAGATCGCACTGATGCGCCGGATCTGGGAGCACCATGCCGACGTGTTCCGGCCCGGCCTGTCGGCCGACGACGTCGAGGCGGCGAAGAAGGAGGGGCGGATCGCATTGTTCATGACGATCGAGAACGGCTCGGCGCTCGACAACGAGCTCGACGCGCTCGACGCCTATTGGGATCTCGGCGTCCGGCTGATGACGCTCTGCCACAACGACAGCCATGACTGGTGCGATTCGGCGACGGACGCGCCGCGCCATAACGGGCTCGCCGCCTTTGGCAAGGAAGTCATCGGCCGGATGAACCGGCTCGGCATGATCGTCGACCTCGCCCATGTCTCGCCCAAGGTGATGCACGACGTGCTCGACATCAGCCAGGCGCCCGTCGTCTGGTCGCACTCCAATGCTTTTTCGCTCTGCGATCACCCGCGCAACGTCCCGGACGACGTGCTCGACCGGGTTGCCGGCAAGGACGGGCTGGTGATGGCGACCTTCGTGCCCGACTTCATCAGCCAGGCCTCGCGCGACTGGCATCGGCCGGCCAAGGACCAGTACGGCAAGACGCCGGAGGGGCTCGACTACAGGAAGGCCGAGGCCGAGATCGCCCGCACCGCCGGCCCCCGCCCGAAGGCGACGCTGGCGCAATACTGCGACCATGTCGAATACCTCGCCAAGCGTATCGGCCACGACCATATCGGCATCGGCTCCGACTTCTTCGGCGGCCTTACGCCGGAGGGCATCGAGGACGCCTCGACCTTCCCCGCCGTGATCGCCGAACTGATCAGGCGCGGCTGGTCGGAGGAGAACCTCGCCAAGCTTGCGAGCGGCAACATGCTGCGGGTGATGCGGGCGGTCGCGAGCGCTGCGGCACGCTGAACGGACCGTCGCGACAAGGCAAAATTGAGGCAAAATTTTAAGGGTGTGATGTCAATCCTGCGGGGCCCGACATTGCGAGCGGGGGCGGAGCGCTAGCGATTCCCCTGTCCCGCGCCAGAACAGCCCGGACAGGACCCGTGAACCTCTTCTCCACCTCCATCAGAAACTACCTCGTCGCCACCATGGCGTGCCTGTGCGTGCCGGGCCTCGGCGCGCTCGGCTATCTCGCCGGACAGGCCGTCGAGGATGTCCTGACCAGCCGGCGCCTCGTCGAGCTCGTCGCAGCCGACGAAGCCCTGCTCGTCGCTGGCAACACCATCCGCTCTAACCGTGGCCAGGCCCAGACCGCCATCCAGGTCGCGGACGATCCGACGCCGACGCTGAAGAGGATCGAGCAGGCCAATCGGGATGCGCTCGCCAGCGCGATCGCCCGCCTGCGCAGTACCGATCTGTCCGACCGCAATGCGCTCGCCGACGCGATCGACCAGAAGGAAAAGGCGACCGCGTCCAAGCTGCCGGAAATGTATGCCGAGGCTGGCAAGCCCAAGGCGCAGCGCAGCCTTGCCGCCACCATGCCGTGGTACAATGGGGTCGGTGACATCGAGACCGCGATGACCGCGGCTTCAGACGCCACCTCCACCGCAGTCCGCCTGTCCGACCCGGCCCTCGCCGATCTGCAGAACTTCAAGGCGGCCGGCTGGCGCGTGCGCTCGAACTACGGCACCCAGTGCTCGATCCTGCGTCCGGTCTTTGGCAGCAACAAGCCGATGGAGCCGGCGCAGCTGCGTCGGCTCGGCGAGATGCGCGGCGCCTCGGATGCCGGTGTCGCCCAATTGACCCAGCTCGCGGCGCGCCCGGGGGTGAGCCCCGAGCTGGTGCGCAAGGTCGGTGCGATGAACGCCGAGGTCACCGCCGCCAACCGGCTGATGGACGAGCAGCTCGGGCGCGTCGGCCAGGGCAGCAGCCCGGTCGTCGGCGCCGAGGACTGGACCAAGCAGTGCAACGGTCCGTTCAGCACCATTCTCGCCGCCGTCGGCCAGTCCTTCGACGAGATGGAGAACGTCACGCAAGCGACGCTGACGCGCGCCTGGACCCGGCTCGCCATCACCGGCGGCCTCTTCCTCGCTTTGCTCGCCATCTGCGTCGTGAGCTGGCGCGGCGTCCAGCGCCGCATCGCCCGGCCGCTGGTGCAGCTGCAGACGGCGCTGGCCGGCATGCAGGCCGGTGACTTCGCCCAGAAGATCCCGGCCCCGCCCTGCCCCGACGAGATCGGCACGCTGAGCGAGGCGCTGGAGGACTACCGTCAGAACGCGCTCGCGCTCGAAACCAACCGACGCGACCGCGAGGTCGCCATGCTGGCCGACGCCGAGCAGGCAGCCAAGGTCCGCGCTCTCGTCGGCGAGGTCGCCGGAATCGTCGCGGCGGCCCGCGCCGGCGACTTCTCCGGCCAGGCCGAGGCCGGCGATGTCGACGGCCCGCTGCGCGAGCTGGTCGAGGGCGTCAACGAGATCAACGCCGTCGTCGATGCCGCGACCACCGAGTTCGCCGATGCGATGCAGTCGCTTGCCGCCGGCGATCTGACCCATCGCGTGACGACCGGCTATCGCGGCCGCTTCGCCGCGCTGCAGGAGGCGATCAACCAGACCGCCGAGCGGCTCTCGACGACGATGCGGACGATCCAGGCCAACGCCTCGGATGTCGGCCTGTCCGCCCGCGAGATTTCGACCGGCGCCGACGACCTCTCCAAGCGCACCGAGGAGCAGGCCTCGTCACTGGAGGAAAGTGCCGCGACCACAGAAGAGCTCGCCGCCTCGGTCAAGGCGTCCGCCCAGGCTTCGCAGCAGGCGGTACGCCAGGCTGGCCAAGCGATGCAGGTCGCCCAGGACGGCGGCGCCATCGCCAGCGAGGCAGTCGCCGCCATGGCCCGGATCGAGGATGCCTCGAAGAAGATCTCCGAGATCGTCTCGGTGATCGACGGCATCGCCTTCCAGACCAATCTTCTTGCGCTGAACGCCGCGGTCGAGGCCGCCCGCGCCGGCGATGCCGGCAAGGGTTTTGCGGTCGTCGCCTCCGAGGTCCGCACCCTCGCCCAGCGCTCGGGCGAGGCGGCCAAGGACATCTCCGGGCTGATCTCGTCCTCCAACAGCGAAATCGAGTCCGGCGTGAAGCTCGTCCGTCAGGCCGGCGATGCGCTGACCCGCATCGTCGAGGCCTCGCGCGGCGTCCAGACCACCATCTCCGAGGTCGCGACCGCCTCGGCCGAGCAGGCCAACGGCATCGAGGAGATGAGCCAGACCGTCGCGCATATGGACGAGATGACCCAGGCGAACGCCGCGCTCGCCGAGCAGAGCGCCGCCTCGGCCAACGCACTCGCCGGCAAGATCGCCGAGCTCAACGCGCTGGTCGCCGCCTTCAGGACCGGCGACGAGCTCGCGCCAGTCGCCAGGGCGTCGGCCGCTTCCTATGCTCCCCCGCCTTTGCGTACCTCTGATCTGGCGGCGATCGCGACCGGCCAGGGCGCGGAGCCGGAGCGCCTGCGCAAGCTCGCCGCGGCCATCGCCGAGCAGAAGAAAGCGCCCAGCCGCGAATCTCCCGCCCGCAAGCGCGCCAACACGCGCTCCGACGACGCCGGCTGGGAAGAGTTCTAGGCGCTCCAGCGTCGCGGACTAGGAAAAGCGGGCGCGGCCTTGGCCGTGCCCGCTCTGCGTTTAGCGGATCATTAAGCCTGTTTTGGCAGGCTTTCGCCTGATCTCGACAGGCAAGAGGGCCACCGCGTTGTCTACCGGAAATTCGCGCTCGGCCGCGTCCCGCCTGACGATCCAGCTCCGGATCGCGCTGGTCAGCGTCGTCTTCGTCCTCGGCCTCGTCCTGATCGGCCTGGCGTCCTGGACCGGCAGTGGCCGGCTGACGGCCGCCTTCGAGGACCACAAGGCCTATTCAGCCCTCGCCGCCCGCTCGCGCGAGGTCCGGGCCAGCAGCTTTGCGCTGAAGGCCTTGAGCCGCGATGTTCGCTTCCGGCAGGAAACGACTGATATCAATGACTTCAAGGCCGGCCTTGAATCGCTCAAGCAAGCGGTTGGCCGCCTGGGCGGCGCCACTGGAGCCGAGCGCGTGCGCGACAGCATCGCCGCGCTCGGCGCGCCGCTGAAGGCGATCGAGGCCGACTTCGCCACGATCAGCACGATGCAGCTCGCCTTGCGCTCGGCTGCGCCCGAAGGCCTCGCCGCCCGGCTCGAAGATGCCGCCGATGCGCTTGGCACGAAGGTTCGCTCCAACAGCATGGGCTCGGATTCGCCCGATCTTGCCCGGCTACCCGGCATTCTCGCGGCGCTGCGCCGGATCGATGCTGCCTATCGTCTCTCCCTTGACGAGAGCCTGCTCGGGCAATGGGAGGTCGAGCAGGGCCGCTTCGAGCGCGCGCTCGGCCGCCCGGGCGTTCCCGCCGAGGCCAAGGCCGAGATCGAACCGGCCTTCAAGGCCTATGCCGAGATCGTCCCCGTCTGGAGCAAGGCGGAAAAGGACTTCATGCTCGCCGGCGAGAAACTCTCCGGCGAGTTCGACCTGATCGCGCCGCCGCTGCAGGAGCTCGAGACCCGGCTCTCCAGCGAGGAGGCCCAGGCCGGCGCCCGGCTCGCCGAAGCACAGAGCTGGACGCAGATGATCATCCTGGGCACGATCGCGGCCGCGCTGGTGCTCGGCCTGATCGCCGCCCTTGTCGTCGGCCGCACCACCGCCCTGCCGCTGCGCCGCCTGCGCGACGCCATGCTGAAGCTCGCCGCCGGCGATTACGATGTCGCGATCGCCGGCCTGTCGCGCCGTGACGAGATCGGCCAGATGGCGCAGGCCGTGCAGGTGTTCAGGGACAACGGGCTGGCCGTGCGGCGGCTCGAAGCCGAGACCAGCGAAAGCCGCGCCGAGGCGGAGCGCCAGAACCTCGCAATCGCCAGGCAACGCGAGGAGGCCGCCGCCGCACAAGGCTCGCTGCTCGCCGAGCAGCGCGAGGTTGTCGCGCTTCTGGCTGAGGCGCTCGCCCGTCTCTCGCAAGGCGATCTCACCGTCCGGATCGAGGATGCGGTCGCGCAGGACTACGAGACGCTGAAGCAGGACTTCAACAGCGCGATCGAGCGCCTCGCCGCGACCGTCGACGCGATCAAGGCGACCTCGGTCGAAGTCGCGATGGCCGGCCGCGAGATCACCAGCGGCGCCGACGATCTCTCCAAGCGCACCGAGGAGCAGGCCTCCTCGCTGGAGGAGAGCGCGGCGACGACCGAAGAACTCGCCGCCTCGGTCAAGGCCGCGGCCGATGCCTCGCGCCAGGCCGCCAGGCTCTCGCATGAGGCGAGCGGCATCGCCCGCAAGGGCGGCGCCATCGTCGACGATGCGGTCCAGGCCATGACCGGCATCGAGGCAGCCTCGCGCAAGATCTCCGACATCACCTCGGTGATCGACGAAATCGCCTTCCAGACCAATCTGCTGGCGCTGAACGCAGCCGTGGAAGCAGCCCGCGCGGGTGACGCCGGCAGAGGCTTCGCCGTGGTCGCTTCGGAAGTACGCACCCTCGCCCAGCGCTCCGCCGAAGCGGCAAAGGGCATCTCGGCTTTGATCCAGGCCTCGAACACGCAGATCGGCGATGGCGTCGAGCTGGTGCGGTCGGCCGGCGCCGTGCTCGGCCAGATCGTCGAGGCCTCGCAGCGCGTTGCGACGACCGTCACCGAGGTCTCCTCGGCCTCGTCCGAGCAGGCGAGCGGCATCGACGAGATGAGCCAGACCATCGCCCATATGGACGAGATGACTCAAGCGAACGCCGCGCTAGCCGAACAGAGCGCCGCCTCGGCCACCGCACTGGCGCAGCAGATCGAGCGGTTGAACGAACTGGTCGCGGCGTTCCGGACGCATGACAGCGGCCAGATCGGGCAAGTCGACCTGTCCCGCGAGCGCCGCCGCGCGTGATCATCGCTGAGCGGTTGACGGAGGGCGCACCGCCGGCGCATGGCTGCGGCCTCTTTCAGGACAAAGCCTTCACATGACCGGTTCCGGCACCGACCGCACACGCCCGTCCATCGCGGGACAAGCCCCCATCGTCATCCTCGTCGAACCGCAGCTCGCCGAGAATATCGGCATGTGCGCCCGCGCCATGGCGAATTTCGGCCTGACCGAGCTGCGGCTGGTGGCGCCGCGCGATGGCTGGCCGAGCGGCGGCGGTCTCAAGAAGGGCGCGACCGCCGCTGCCTCTGGCGCCACCCATATCCTCGACAACGCCCGGCTCTTCCCCGATGCCGCGGCGGCAATCGCCGATCTCAACCATGTTCTGGCGACGACGGCGCGCGAACGCGGCCAGATGAAGCGCGTCTTCACCCCGGCCGAAGCCATGCCTGGCCTCAGCGAACGCATCGCCACTGGTGAGCGCGTCGGCATCCTGTTCGGGCGCGAACGCATCGGCCTCACCAATGAGGAGATCAGCTTCGCCGACGCGATCCTGACCTTCCCCGTCAACCCCGCCTTCGCCTCGCTCAACCTGGCGCAGGCGGTGCTGCTCTGCGGCTATGAATGGCTGAAGACCAATGGCGGCGAGCCGGCTTTCCGCGAGAACAACCCCTCCCCGCCCGCGAGCCGCGCCACTGTCCTCTCGATGTTCGATTATCTCGAGGGCGAGCTCGACCGCTGCGGCTTCTTCCCGCCCGGCAAGAAGCCGATCATGACCGCCAATCTGCGCGACATCCTGCACCGGCTGGACATGACCGAGCAGGAGGCCCGCACCCTGCGCGGCGTGTTCAAATCACTGGCCGAAGGACCACCGGCACCACGCAAGGGCACGCCGGGCGAATGAGCCTGCCGGAGCCCGCAACGAAAAAGGGCCGCCCCGAAAGGCGGCCCGAAGTCCGGTCTCGAAACAATGACGCTCAGAACTGGTATTTGAGCGTCGCCTTCACGGTGCGGCCGGGCTCGCTGTAGTAATCGCGCGGCTGCGGTCGCGAGAGTGGCACGTTGACCGCGTCCCAGTACTTGCGGTCGAAGATGTTGTAGACGCCGATCTGCAGTTCGAGATCGGCGATCTCCGGCACCGGCCGCCACCAGGCCGTCGCATTGAAGATCGCATAGCCGGGCGCCTTGAAACCCGTGGTCGGCGGCGTCCCCGCGACCGTCGAGACGTCGTCGCGCTTGCCGGCCATCTTGGCGGACACCTCGGCGCCCCAGCGATCCGTGCCATAGGCGACGGCGACGATGCCCTGCACCGGCGGGATCGAGTTCAGGAAGGTGTTGTCGTCCTTGTTCTGCCCGCGGGTATAGGCGAAGGAGCCGCGCACCAGCCAGTTCGGCGCGAAGGCGTATTGCCCGTTGATCTCGACACCCTGGATCTCGGCGCGGGCGATGTTGCGGTAACCCAGGACACCCCCCTGCAGATACATCCCCATGAAGCCGGCAGGCAGAACCTGATAGGACTCGATGAAGTTGCGGTAATTGGTGTGGAAATAGGTGATCGAGCCGCCGAGTTGCTTGTCGCCGAAGCGCGCGCCGACGTCGATGCCGTTGCCGGTCTCGGGCCGCAATTGTGGATTGCCGGTGCGCAGATAGGTTGCCGGTCCGCCGAAGCGGCCATAGAGCTCGTCCGCTGTCGGGGCCCGGAAGGTCTTGGCCCATTGCGCAAAGAGCGTGACGTCCTTCACGAAAGGCGCGTTCCGCAGGATGTCGTATTCGAGCCGGATGCGCGGCGACCAGGCCGAATCGCTCGACGAGGGCGGCAGGCTGGTCGGTCTCGAGCCGCCAGCGAAATAGGATGCCGTGTATTGCGGCACCTCCTCATACCAGTCGTAGCGCAGGCCGGGCGTCACCCGCAGCCGGTTGTCCAGGAAACCGATCTCGTCCTGCAGATAGAAGCCGGCGAGCTTGCCGTCGATCTTCGGCATGTCGGCCTGGTTGGTGTGCAGGTTGTTACAGGTCGTGAAGGCCCCCGTGTACGTTCCGGAGGCAGGACGCGGCGGGCAGTTGTCGACGCCGGTCGAGTACTGTTCGAGCGTGGACATGCGCAGTTCGGTGCCGAACGTCACGCGGTGCGAAGCCGGCCCCGTCTGGAAGTTCTTCACCCCATAGCCGACGAAGCCGTAGGAGTTCTCTTCGTTTTCGTTGTCGCGCGCGAAGGGGCCGACGATGCTGGTGTAACGCCAGGCATTGGTGAGGTCGTTGCGCTTGATGCGCTGCCAGTACAGGTTCGCATGCGCCTCGTCGAGGAAGCCGCCGGGCTGCTTGTAGTCATAGGTCAGCGAGACGCGGTTGCGCTCGACATCCTCGCCCGTCCGGTGGGCGCCGGGACGATAATTGCCGGTGAGCGAGACCGTGTTGTTTCGGGTCTGAAAACGGTCGGAGCGCTTGAAGAACTCGCCGGTGATGCCGAAGCGGTGCGCCTCGCCGACCTGCTGATAGATCTTGCCCAGGAAGCTGTACTGGTTGAAATCGTCTGGGTTCGGCGCGGTGCGGGTCGCGCCGATCGTCTTGACGTTGCCCTTGTTGTCGATTTCGTGGCCATTGCGGAAGCCGCCCTGGAGCAGGACGGAGGTATTGCCCATGCGCGCCGCTGCCGCCGCACTGCCGAACCAGGCCTGATCCGTGCTGTCATAGCCGGTCTTGGCGAGCGCGCCATAGGAGCGGCCGTTGCGGATCAGGTCCTCCGGATCGAGCGTGCGGACCGCCAGCGCACCACCCAGCGAGCCGCCACCGAGCGTGCCGCCGCCGCTCGGGCCGCGCAGCAGGTCGAGCGACGACAGGGTGTCGAAGTCGAAGGCCGGACCGATTCCGCGACCGTTGACGCGTGTGTCCGTGGTGAAAGGCAGGCGGATGCCGTCGATCGTCGTCAGCACGCGGGCGCCGTCGAGGCCGCGGATGTTCAGCGAATTGGTCACGCGGTTGAAGGTGATGCCGGCCTCGATCCGGTTGGACAGGTCCGTCAGGCTTTGAATCTGTTGCCGGTCGAGCTCGGCGCGCGTCGTCGTCGTGGTCGTCGGCCCCTGCAGCAGGGGCGCAGCCTGCCGCTCGCCCTGAACATTGATCTGGTCGAGCTGCAGCTGATCGACCGCTGGCGGCGGAGCGGGATTGCGCTGCTGCTGCGCGAGCACCGGCGTCGCCGCCAACATCAAGGCGCCAAGCGCCACGCCATGGCGCAGCCCGCTGCAGTTCGTCCCCATCGCCCATATCCCGTCGCTGAGAAGCAATTGTCCCTGCCAAGACACCTTGCCAAGTTAAATTGCTTTTTGTAATGGCTGAAAACTAGGCCAATCGCCTTACTTTCACCATCAGCGGTTATTAAAGCTCAATTTAACTGTCAATAGACTCTTGGCTGCGTGATACATTACTTAGTTATTGGAATTCCAGTCTAAGATTGTCATTCGTCTAAACTGAAAGACGATGCGCCGGCAAAATCGTTGGACCGAGCACCTCGCAAAGCTGTGATGGCCCTGCTCCCGCCGCACTCGCAGTCGTGTATTGCAGCGCAAAGGGAGGCTGCCATCTTGATGCGACCGCAGATCGGAACCCGTTCCTGATGCTTGACCGCCGGAGACTTCTGATGGGCGCGAGCGCGCTGGCGACGGGCTTCGCCGGCGCGTCCTTCCCCGTCCGTGCCTCCGAGCCTGACGTGATCGTGATCGGCGCCGGCGCCGCCGGCATCGCTGCAGCCAGGCAGCTCCAGGCGGCCGGACGTTCGGCCATCGTGCTGGAAGCGCGTGACCGCCTCGGCGGCCGCACGTTCACCGATGCCTCGCTCGGCCCGTCCTATGACGCCGGGGCGATGTTCATCCACTGGGCGGAACGCAATCCCTGGACCGAGATTGCCCGCGAGCTCGGGGTGGCGACGCCGAACGAAAGCTGGGGCAGCGGCTTCCAGCTCTTCCAGGGCGGCAAACCCATGCCTGCCGGCGATCGCGCCCGCCGCCGCGGCGCCTTCGGCGAGATCGACCGGCGGCTGGACAATGCCGATCTCGAGACGCGCGACCTTTCGGTCGCGGAGGTGCTGAGCGATCTCGGCCCGGACCTCGCGCCGGTTGCGGCCTCCAGCATGCTGCTCTCGATCGGCGAAGAATCGGCGCGCATCTCCGCGCTGGACTATCAGCGGCTCTGGGCCGGCGAGGACTATGTCGTGCCGAGCGGCTACGGCAACCTGGTCGCTCGCTATGCTGAAGGACTCGACATCCGCCTGAACCAGCCGGTCACCGCGATCGACTGGAGCGGCCGTGGCGTCTCCGTCACCACCGCCTCGGGGACGCTCAGGGCGCGCGCCTGCATCGTCACCGTGCCTGTCGGGGTGCTGAAGGCCGGCGCGATCCGCTTCGTGCCGGAGCTGCCTGCCCGCAGCCGCGACGCGCTCGCCGGAATCGGCATGGGTGCTCTCACCAAGATCGCGCTCAAGGTCGACGAGCGTTTCGGCATCATGCCGGGCACGACCTATTTCGAGGCCGGCTCGGCCGACCGACTGATCAGCTTCGAGCTCTTCCCCGGCGACCAAGGCATCGTCATCGGCTATTGCGGCGGCGATTTCGCCCGCGACCTCTCGACCGCCGGCCCCACCGCTGCGCGCGAGCAGGTCGTCGACCTGCTCACCGCGATGATCGGGTCCGAGTTTCGCAAGGCGGCCGGCCCGGTCTCGTTTCCGGCCTGGTGGACCGACCCGTTCTCGCATGGCTCCTATTCGGTCTGCCGGCCCGGCCATGCCGGCGCGCGTGACGTCCTCGCCGAGCCGATTGGCGGCAAGCTCTGGCTCGCTGGCGAGGCGAGCGCCGGCGGCGGCGCCATGACCGCCGGCGGCGCCACCCTCGCCGGTCGGAGCGCGGCAGCTGCCGCAGCGCGCCTCAAGGTCTAGGGAATCCGAGACAAGCGCCAGGGAACCCGGAGACCGGCTCTAGCGTCGACAAGGGTTGCGCAACCCTGCCCGGTTTTGCCACCATGGCGGCGCTGGGGATCGATGCGGAGCTTGATAATGCGCCTGTCGCTCGTTCTCGCCGGTGTCTTGCTGGCCTCGCCGGGGCTCGCCGCCGGGCCTTATGCGAAATTCTCGGTCGGCAACTGGGCCGGCGGCGCTTTCACCAACAACCAGACCGGTGACTTCTCGCATTGCGCCGTCTCGGCCAGCTACAAGAGCGGCGTCACCATGCACGCCTCGCTCAACAGCAATTACGGCTGGAATCTCGGCTTCTCAAACCGGGCCTGGGGGTTGAAGCCGGGCGACAATGTACCGATGGAGCTTGTCTTCGACCGCAACGACACCGTTCGCATCAATGCCAAGGCGGTGCAGCCCCAGCTCGTCGTCGTGACCATGCCGGCGAACTCCAACATCGTCCGCGCCTTCCGCGGCGCCGAGTTCCTCGAAGCCAACATGCTGGGCGCGCGCTACACCTTTCGCCTGACCTCGACGGCCGAGATCATGCCGGCACTGCTCGATTGCGTGAAGATGAACGCCAATCTCAAGGTCGCGCCCGGCACGCCGGCTCCCGCGCAAGGCGGCGGCACGACCACGGCCGCGGCGGCCGACCCGGCGATCCAGCTCGAGGCGGTGACGCTCGCGACCAATTTCCTGCTCAAGACGCAATTGCCCGAGCCGAAGGTGTTGAGCGGCCCGGAGGCGCCGTCCGGCCTCGGCAGCAACGGCGCCGGCTGGCGGGCCAAGGGCGCGACCGGTGTCGTGCGCATCCTGGCGAACCCGAACCAGAAGGACGTCGACGTCGCCGCCGCGGTCTCCGCCGCCGATGCCCGCGGCTGCCAGGGCAGGTTCGCCTCGGGCCGGACCACCGACACGGTCGAGGGCGCCAGTGTGCTGCGCGGCTTCTCCTCCTGCGAGAATGGCGGCGATGCCCGCTATTCCGAATTCTACGTGCTGCCGCGCAAGCAGGGCGGCTTCGTGATGTTCTCGGTGGTGACGACCGGCGACGGCGCGCTGCACCAGCAGCGCCGCGCCGACTTCCAGCGCGCAGCGCTGACCTCGGTGCAGTGACGTATCAGGGATGCTGTCCGGTCTCTCCCGCCTCTGGCGGCGCGACGGCAGGCTCGGTCGGCCCGCTTTTGCCGGCCATCTGGCTTTGGCCTGCGCCATGCTGCTGGCCGTCGCCCTGGCTGCCGAGCAGCTGCTCGATCTGACCTGGGCTGAGGACGCGGACCCGCGCCTGTTCGTCGAACCAGTGCCCAACGCGGCCATCCAGGCCCTGCTCTATGGGACTTTGCTGGCTCTCTCGATCCAGCGCATCCGCGATACCGCTTTCCCGGTCCTACCGGTCATCGCCGCGATGGCCGCGATCGAATTGCTCGAACACGGCGTGCTGCCGTCGCTGACGCAAGCGCGCCTTCCGGCACCGCTCGAGACGATGACGCCGCTCGGTGGCGCGCTTTCACTCGCCTCGCTGCTGTTCCTGCTGCTCTGGCCAAGCGCTAAAGCTCCCGCTCCCAGTTCTGCCCGACCAGATCCTTCCCGAAGGAGTGGTGCTTCTCCTCCGCCACCAGCCTGAAGCCCTCAGCGATGTAGATGGCGCGGGCGGCGTGCAGGATATCGTTGGTCCAGAGCGTCATGCGGCGATAGCCGGCCGCGCAGGCAAAGGCGATCGCCTCCCGCACCAGGCGCTTGCCGAGGCCCAGCCCCTGCGCCCGCGTCTCGACCAGCACGAGCCGAAGCTTCGCCACCTCGTCGCTCTCGCGCACGACGAAGGCCGAGCCGACCGGCACGCCATCGATCTCTGCGATGAGGCAACGCTCCTGCCCCGGCCTGAACTCGCGCAGGAATTTCGCCGCGATCTCGGCGACGAGCGCTTCGAAGCTGATGTCCCAGCCATAGACCTCCGCATAGAGCCGGCCATGGGCCGAGATCACCCACCCGATATCGCCGGGGCGATGCTCGCGTATGATCACCGCCGGCTGCGGGCTGGCGGCGCCCGACAAGAGCGTCTGCGCCCGTTCGAGCGCGGAGACCAGGCTCGCCTGCTCGCTGCCCGCCAGACGCGACAGGATCGTGTCGGCCTGCCGGCGCGAGGCTTCGTCGAGCCGGACGAATGCGACCTGCCCGGCTTCGGTGAGCCTCAACTCGTACGCGCGCCCGTCGCCAGCCGCCCTCGCCCGCTCCAGCCAGCCCACGTCGACGAAGCGCTTCAGCAGGCGCGACAGATAGGCCGGATCGAGCCCGAGCTCGCGCGCCAGCTCGCCGGCCCTCCAGCCATCGCGCTGCGCCAGCTCGTAGAGCACCCGCCCCTCGGTCAGCCCGAAACCGGAGCCGTGCAGATCGTCGCCAAGGGCCCCGATGAAACGGGTATGGAAGCGGCCAAACCGGCGGATCGTCGCGATGGGGGATGGATCGATGGCGGACATGGCACAGCCTCCTCGGGGCGGGAGGATCGCTAATTAATGGACAGAATCAACTAAATTATTGCCTCGTCGGGCGAAAGCCCGAACTTGCAAGCCGGGCCATGTGACGGCAATGTCCGCCCGGCTAAGACGTTCAGTGGGTGCACGCCGGCGTAGTCTCTCGTCGGGCATCAGGACATGGGAAGTCCAAGAGCATGATCATCGACGATAGCAAGGCCGATGCCCGCAAGATGCACGAGATCGCCCTGCTCGGGAGCCCGACTGGCCTCCTGAGCCGCCGTTCCTTCCTGACCGGCTCGGCCGCCGGTCTCGGCGCGCTCGCGCTCGGCGGTTGCACGACCGACGGGATGAGCCTCGCCGAGGCACAGAAGCTCTATGGGCCGGTGCCGGAGGAGAAGTTCCCGATCCCGGCGATCGACATAACCCATGTCGATCCGAAATATTTTCGCCGGACGGTCGCCTACAACACCAAGGAAGCGCCGGGCACGATCATCGTCGATCCCGCCAATTACTACGTCTACCGCGTCGAGGACGGCGGAAACGCGACCCGCTACGGCGCCAATGTCGGCCGCGACGGCTTCCGCTGGAACGGCGACGCCTATGTCGGGCGCAAGTCCGAATGGGCGACCTGGACGCCGCCCAAGGAGATGATCAAGCGCCAGCCGGAGGCCGCCAAATACGCCCGCGGCATGCCCGGCGGCCTCGACAATCCGCTCGGCGCGCGCACGCTCCATCTCTACCAGAACGGCGCGTATACGCTTTATACGATCTACGCCTCGCTCGACGCGGAATCGATCGGAAACGGCATCACCAGCGGTTGCATCGGCCTGCTCACGCAGGACATGATCCACCTCTACAATCAGACGCCGGTCAAGACGAAGGTGGTGGTGCTGCCGGCCTGAGGCAGCCACGTCAGAACATGATCCGGGTGCTGCCGGCGCCGGCAGCAGCCACGGCGGCTCCACGCAACTTTATCGAACGCCGACACAGTCCGTTCACCTCTCCTTAACGGCTGCGGCGCCCAATCGGTGCTTGGCGGACGCGATGGATATGTGTGCGATGCGGGTCGATCTTCTGGCCGGAGCCGGCTATGCCGCGCCGGTGCTGCCCTTGCGGATCCCGACCATCCTCGTCTTCGATTCCGGCCTCGGCGGCTTGACCGTGCTGCGCGAGCTCATGCGCCAGCGCCCGGACGCGGACATCGTCTACGCCGCCGACGATGCGGCCTTCCCCTATGGCCGTCTCGATGAGCCCGCACTGGTCGCGCGTGTGCTCGACGTGATGGAACGCCTCGTCGAACGCTTCCATCCCGATCTCGTCGTGATCGCCTGCAACACCGCCTCGACCTTGGTGCTGCCGGCGCTGCGGGCCCGTTTCGCCATCCCCTTCGTCGGCACCGTTCCGGCGGTGAAGCCGGCGGCCGAGCGCACCCGCACTGGGCTGATCTGCGTGCTGGCGACACCAGGCACCGTCGCCCGCGACTACACGCACGACCTGATCGAGCGCTATGCCGCCGGCTGCGAGGTCATCCTGGTCGGTGCGCGCAATCTCGCCGGCCTGGCGGAATCTGCCCTGAAGGGCGAGCCGGTCGACGATGCGCAGATCGCGGCCGAGATCGCGCCCTGCTTCGTCGCCCGCGACGGCAGGCGCACCGATGTGGTGACGCTGGCCTGCACGCATTACCCGCTGCTGCTGCCACGGCTGCAACGGCTCGCGCCCTGGCCGGTCGACTGGATCGACCCCGCGCCGGCGATCGCGCGGCGCACGGCGCAATTGCTCGGCCCGGCAATGCCACGCCAGGAGCCGGCCGAGACCGTCGCGGTTTTCACCGACGGTACCAGCCTCTCCGGCCCGGCACATATCGCGCTAGCCGGCTTCGGCCTGGCGCGGATCGAGACCGAGCCGCTGCCAATCTAAAGTCGTCATGCTCGGGCTTGTCCCGAGCATATCCTGAACGAGATTCTCGGGCCTGCGCTTCGCTTCACGCGAGAATGACGAGCCGGGGGTTTGACTTTTACCGCCAGCAATGCTTGTAAGCCGGCGTCGCGCGGCTCCTCACGGGGCCGCGTGGCTTTTTCCGCACCCGTGATCCGCTTCTCTTCGGAGGCCGGATCTGTCGCCCCGGAGACGGGGAGGAGGAGGGCGCGGTCCTCAACTCGCGAACCACAGAGGACACGCGACATGTCGAAGCGCCATGAGGCGAAGTACAAGATTGACCGCCGTCTCGGTCAGAACATCTGGGGCCGTCCGAAGTCCCCGGTCAACCGCCGCGAATACGGCCCCGGCCAGCACGGCCAGCGCCGCAAGGGCAAGCCGTCCGACTTCGGCACCCAGCTGCGCGCCAAGCAGAAGCTGAAGGGCTATTACGGCTCGATCTCCGAGAAGCAGTTCCGCCGCTACTACGCCGAGGCGATCCGCCTCAAGGGCGACTCGGGCGAGAACCTGGTCGGCCTGCTCGAGCGCCGTCTCGACGCGGTGATCTACCGCGCCAAGTTCGTCCCGACCGTCTTCGCCGCCCGCCAGTTCATCAATCACGGCCACATCACCGTGAACGGCAAGCGCGTCAACATCGCCTCGTACCAGGTCAAGCCGGGCGACGTGATCGCGATCAAGGAGAGCTCGCGCCAGCTCGCCATCGTCATCGAGTCGGCCGCCCTCGCCGAGCGCGACGTGCCTGACTACATCGACGCCGATCACACCAAGTCGACCGCCACCTACACCCGCACCCCGACCCTGTCGGACGTGCCCTATGCGGTGCAGATGGAGCCGAACCTGGTCATCGAGTTCTACTCGCGGTAACAGGTTTGAAGCGGGAACGAATGCCCGTTTATTTTCGATAATGTGGGGGACGGCGAGATCTCGCCGTCCCCCTTTTGTTTTCCCGGCCGGACAGGCTGGGGCATGCGCAGGTCACTGCAACCTTCGCCGCTCCCTCTCCGCTTTCTCCGCTTCCTCGTCGGTCGGCTTCCGTCGCGCCTCGCGCCGCACCTGACCTGAGACCCTGATCTTCCTCCAGATTTGAGTAGAGTCCGTCACTCACGGAGACGGACGATGCGCCCCTCACGATTCACGGAAGAGCAGATCATCG